>NZ_JQFA01000004.1:1502112-1804224 GCF_000763385.1 Leptolyngbya sp. KIOST-1 | reverse complement strand
GCGATTTTGCGGCGGCGGGGTGACGGGCGGCGGGGGCGGGGTGGGCTGCCGCTGCAACAAGGCCCAGGTTTGGGGACCGACGATACCGTCGGTGACCAGCCCCTGGGATCGCTGAAACTGCTCCACCGCCTGCCGAGTGGCGGGGCCAAACAGGCCATCGGCAGTGATGGTGGCGCCCCACCGTACCAGGGCCTGCTGTACCTGGCGCACATCCTCGCCGCTGGTGAACGGGTCGGTCAGGGTCAGCAGCCGCGAGCCGGGCATGCCGGGCACACCGCCCCCAGGGGAACCGCCCCCAGGGCTGCCAGCGATAGGACTGCCGACCGTGGGTCGATTGGCCAGGTAGGTCTGGGCCTCGCGGCTGAGGTTAGAGCCGGGTACGGGGGTGCGGCCGCCTGCCAGGTAGCGCTGTCCGGCCGCGCTGAGGGCTACCCCCGGCGTCCCGGCCAGAAACACGTTGGCCTCGGAGAGGCGGCGGCGCAGCAGGCCTTCTTCGACGTTGGTGCCGGGGTTGCGGTAGAGAATCAGCGCCGCCTCAATGTTCTGCCATTCCTGATTGCGTAACACCCGCGAGATCGTTTCAAACCCCCTGGCCCCAAAGAACCGCGCCCCCAGATTGTAGGCAAAGCTGAGAATGGCTCCCTGCTGGTTGGCATTCATCGTGCTCCAGCCGGGGATGTTGCGTTGGGGTGGCAGGTAGCTATTGGCTGCCTGCAGCAGCAGCAGTTCGTCGGCTTCTTGGCGGGTAATGCGATCGCCGAGCTTAAACGGTTGCCCATTTCTATCGCGGGTCGACCCCCAGCCGATGGTGATGGGCAAATTCCCGGTTTTGGGATCTGGATAGGCCTGCAGACTCAAGCCCTCAAAGGTTTTAATCAAGTCGAGACCTGGGGTGGGCACCTCGGCCATAGTGGTTACCTCGCGTAGAGAGTCGGACAAATCTACCGTAAGTGTATAGACTCTCTGCGATGTCCTACTGCCGTTCAAAAAACGACCGCTCCATCCTTGAATCGAAACCATAGGGAACCTACAGGTAGTTGGTTTGTCGATACCAGGTCACCATGTCTGCAAGGGTGACCTCCAGCGGACGAAACTGCGCCCCCAACTCGCGCCGGGCTTTGGTGGCGTCGTAGGCCAGATTCGCCAGCATGATCCGGATTCCTTCCCTGGGCACGTCGGGCTTGCGGCCTGTCAGTCGGCCCATCCAGGTGGAGAAAGTCGCCATCAGGCGCATGACCACAGGCGGAATTCTGTACTGGGGGGCCGGCACACCGCTGACGGCGGCCAGGGTGTGCATCAGGTCGGCCATGGCGTAGGTGGGGCCGCTGACCAGGTAGCGATCGCCCGACCGACCCCGCTCAACCGCGTTGACCATGGCGGTGGCCACATCCCTCACATCCACCGTAGGCATGCCCCCCGCCAGCAGCACCGGAATTTTACGGTTCAAAAAGTCGAGGACAAACTGGCCCAATTCTGTGGGGGCAGCATCCTGGGGGCCAAGCATGGCGCCGGGGCAGATCAGCACTACGGGCAGGGAGGAGCGCTGGAGAAAGCTGGCCACCGCCGCTTCGGCCATCAGCTTGCTCTTGAAGTAGAGGTTGCGGGAGGTGATTGGCGCCGGAGGCGAGGCTTCGGTGCCGGGGGAGCCGTCGGGGTTGCGGCCAATGCAGCCGGAGGAACTGACGTAGATGGCCTTAGAGACCCCAGCCGTTTCGGCCGCCTCCAGCAGTTCGACGGTGGCCTCAATGTTGAGGCGCCTGAGCTGGGGCCAGTGGTCGCCCAACCCATAGGATTCGCGAAAGTAAGCGGCGGTGTGAAACAGCACATCGCACCCCTGAAGCGCCGGGGCAAAGGCCGGGATATTCCGCAAATCGCCGGGCACAAACTGCACCTGGGGTAAGTCTCCCAACAGCACCTTGCCCTTGTCTACAGAGCGGACCAGGGCTTTGACGGCATAGCCCCGGGCGACCAGTTCGCGCACCAGATTACTGCCCAGTAGTCCGGTGCTGCCGGTTACGAAAGCTTGCATTGGCGAAATTCCTTTTGCTAAAGGTGCTGAGCCAGAGACATTTATTTAAGACACTTAGTTAGCAATACTGACGGCCTGACCGGGCACTACCCGATGGGTACCCGAGGTGATCACGCGATCGCCCGCTTCGACTAGCCCCTGCACCAGCACGCGGGTTCCTGGGGCATCGGAGTCCCCAGCCCCCTCGGTGTGGACAATTTCCACCGGCTGGCGGCGGACTGTGGCCACCTCGCCCTCCATGGCGGCGACGTAGACCGACCACAGCCCCTGTTCCCCCTGCACCAGAGCGGTGGTGGGCAGCCAGTAGCCGGCGGCGGGCTGGGTCTCCCGCAGCACCAGGCGGGCGGTCTGGCCCAGGGTGATATCCTCCGGCGTGTTCAGCCGCAGCACGGCGGTCACCGTGCGACTGGTTGACTCCAGCTCCGGCAGCAGCGCCGTGACCGTGGCCGGAAAGGCGCGCTCCCCCTGGGCATCGGCCACAGTCACCGTTTGGGGGCTGCCGACGGCCAGGCTGCCCGCGATCGCCGCCGGCACCCCAATCCTCGCCTCGGTGCCCCCCCCTTCGGCCAGCTGTAGAACCGTCTGACCACCGCTGACCACCACGCCTTCGTCCACGGCGCGATCGCTGATTCGGCCGCTAAAGGGGGCGGTCAGCACCGCCTTGGCTAGGTCTACATCCACCGCCGCCAGGCTGGCCTCCAGCTGGCGCACCCGGGCGGCCTGGGCCGCAATCTGCTCGGGTCGAGTGCCCGCCTGCAGTTCGTTGAGCTGGCTCTGGGCCTGGGCCAGCCGCTGTTCGAGCGCTCCGGTGCCAAAGGCCTGCTGGTCGAGTTCTTCGCGGGAAATGGCGCCCCGGTCGTAGAGGTCAACCCGGCGATCGCGCTGGGTCTGGGCCAGGGCCAGCTGCTGCTGCAGGTCGCCCACCGCCGCCTGGGCCGCCGCGATCGACTGCTGCCGAGGACCGTTCTGCAATTCATTCAGGGTGGCGATCGCCTGGTCGCGCTGGGCCACCAGCTGCTGGCGCTGGGCCTCCAGGCTGCGGGTATCGAGGCGGGCCAGGGGCTGCCCGGCCTCCACGCGATCGCCCTCCTGTACCAGCACCGCCACCACCGTGCCCCCCTGCTCAAACCCGAGGGCGCTGCGGCGCTGAGCGACAAGTTCCCCCGCGTACTGGCGCTCCACGGTGTAGCCGCTGGCGGCGGTAAGCGAGACTGTTTCGACCGGCAGGGGCGGCTCGTCGGCGACGGTAGCGGTGGGTGCCCCCGGCCGCAGGCCCACCCCCACCGCCAGGGGCACCGTCACCAGGGGCACCCACCACCAGCGACGAATCCGCAGTCGCCTGCGGCGCTTGCCCCCATCCCCTGGGGCCGGGGCCGGGGCGGGGCGCGGTTGAGCAGAGATGAGATCGAGGGAAGCGTGAGCGTCGGTCATGGGGACACCTTTAGCGCAGGGAGGAGCGGTGGACACAGCCCTTGCCGCATGTAACTCAACAAGGCACTGTACAAATAGTCGGTAAACAACAAGTAGATATTCAATTTATTGCTTACTATGCCCAAAGGGTATACTCAAATAGTTGAGTATGTCAATGGGCAAACAAATCCCTTCCCCTATGGCTCTGTCCCACACGATTTTGGCGGTGCTCTGTCGCGAGTCCCTCAGCGGCTACGACATCAGCAAACGATTTGAAGAAAGCGTCAGCTGCTACTGGCAGGCCAGCCAGCAGCAGATCTATCGCGAGCTGGGCAAGATGGAGCCCCAGGGCTGGGTCACCTACGAAACGGTGCCCCAGGCGGGCAAGCCCGACAAAAAAATCTATGGCATTACCGACGCCGGACGGGCAGAGCTCGATCGCTGGTATGCCGAACCCACCGAACCCACCCCCGTGCGCGAAGACCTGCTGGTAAAGGTGCTGGCCGCCCCCTTTGTGTCGGAGCCCCTGCTGATCCAGGAGCTGCACCGTCGCCGCCAGCTACACGGCCAGCGATTGGCCGAGTATCAGGCGATGGCAGCCCTGTATCAGGCGATCGACCAACCGCCAGTTGCCGAGCAGTTTCGCTACCTCACCCTGCGGCGAGGCCTGCGCTACGAGCAAGACTGGATTGACTGGTGCGACGAGGTGCTGGATTTTTTGAAGGGGAAGCAGGGAGCTGATTAGTGCCGCATTTTAAGCGTCCTGAACCGCAGGCTCACCTTTGCCCTACTGCGCCGACTCCTGGGGCCAAACGGTACCCGTGGGGCGGCAGTGGTTGAAGACCTCATGCCAGCTGACGACATGGCCAATTACCGCGATCGCGGGGGCTTCAAACCCGGTCTCAGCCACCTGGGTGACGATGGTGGCCAGGGTACCAATCAGCGTTTCCTGGTGGGGGTAGGTGCCCCAGCGAATCAGGGCGACCGGCGTAGCGGGGCTGAGGTTGGCGGCCAGCAGCTCTGCGGTAATGGTGCCCAGATTGTGGATGCCCATGTACACGACGATGGTTTCGGACCCCTGGGCCAGGGCCTGCCAGTTGACCCGAGGGCGATACTTGCCGGCCGACTCGTGGCCGGTGACAAAGGTCACCGACGAACTCTGGCTGCGGTGGGTAACCGGAATGCCCGCATAGGCCGGTACTGCCACCCCAGCGGTAATGCCCGGCACCACCTCCACCGCAATGCCCGCCGCCACCAGCGCCGCCATCTCTTCGCCGCCGCGCCCAAACACAAAGGGGTCTCCCCCCTTCAGCCGCACCACCACGGCGTTGGTCCTGGCCTGATCGATAATCAGCTGATTGATGTCTTCCTGCATCAGGGAGTGGCGGCCCCGCCGCTTGCCCGCATTGATCACGGTGGCCTGGGGATTGACCATAGCCAGAATGGGGGCACTGACCAGGGCATCGTGGATAACCACATCGGCCCCCTCCAGCAGTCCCTTACCCCGCAGGGTGAACAGACCCGGATCGCCCGGGCCGGCCCCCACCAGATATACCTTGCCGTAGGGTTGGCCCCCGTGGGCTCCAGAAGCAGCTGACACCATACGCGTGCTCAAACTCAGACAGTAGTGACGAAGGGGGTTGACGGAGCATCTTAACCATCCCTTAGCGTAGACCGTTGTCGGTCACGTTGGGAGCGCCCGCAGCGGACGGTTTGGCCTGGTGGCTGGCAAAACTGCTGTTCCCTTGGCCCAGGCCACGGACTGGCCCAGGTAGGGTTTCGCCTAGGACACCAGCGACGATGGCGAGATTCCATGGCGGAACGCCAACCGCTGCATCGGAATCGGGGGCTGCTGCGATCGGGCCGGTACCCGGTCCAAGGCCAGATCAATGACCAGGCGGGCCAGTTCTGGGGAGGGGCCCAGGGGCGGCAGCAGGTGAAATGTCAGCTGCGAAAAGCGCTCGGCCAGATCTTCGGTGAGGTGAGTAATGGCGTCGGTGGTAGAACCTGCAAACAGGAAGTAGGGCAGGATGGCGATTCGCTGCACGCCACTTTGCATGTGGTGGATAACCTGATCCTCCAGGCTGGGGGCAACGGACCAGAACGCCGCCGATCCGCCGAGGGACTGGGCCAGGGCATGAATAGGCTCATTCCCGCCGGGACGACGGCTACCGTGGGCCAGCAAAATTGGCGTCTTGATCGTCGTTGCTTGCAGTTTTTGGCGCAACAGACCCCTCAGGCCCGGATGGCTACCCAGGTGAGGGCAAACTTCCAGGGCTAAGCCCGGCAGCCCCTGGCGCGCCTGCTCCACTTCGGCTGGGATATCGTCCATAACATGCACCCCCGCCAGCAAAAATAGGGGTACCAGGCACACCCGCTGGGCTCCGGCGGACTGGGCACGACGGCTAAACTCGACGATTTGGCGGTGCAGCGGCAGCGCCTCGGTCTCCAGGCAGGCGGTCCCCACCAGAGGTCCATGGGGTGGTTCAGGCGGCGACACTTTGGTCCGCTGAAGGCCCGGTTCTCCCAAGGGAGCTTTATCCTGAATGGGCCGCAGCCAGTCTGAGGACGGGCTGCGCCGCAGCAAGGGTGCTGTTTGTGTGCTCAGCCGACCCGAAGTAGAGCGCCCCCCCTGATCGGCGCGATCTTTACGGTGGGGCCGCCACAGCCCACTCTCCTGCGATCGCACGAAGTGGGCTAGGCGCTCCATGGCCTGCCCCGGACGCGGATCGTGGCTGCCGTGGGACACAAGTAAATATGCTGTCGATGCAGTTGCAGACACAGGCAAACCCTAATTCGGTAGACAATAGCAGCCAATCATTGCACACCACTCCTCTCAATTCCTGGATTGTACGGGCCCTGGACTGTACGGGCTGGAGGATGTCAACCCATCGCCTCTCAAGGGACAGCTGGTGTTTCATTATAAAGATTTAGCCCATGGTGTCCGGTATCGTATCCATCAAAATGCAGCTTAAGTAGGGGTATATCGCGATTTGGCTACCCTGTCAGCCCTCCCCATGGCTGGTCCCAGAGTCCATAGGGTGTGGTACTATAGCGGTCGGCCTGCGGGTGTAGTTTAGTGGTAAAACCTTAGCCTTCCAAGCTAATGATGGGGGTTCGATTCCCCCCACCCGCTTCATCTCTCAAAGCCCCTGAATGCTAAGGCATTCAGGGGCTTTGACGTTTTTGGGCTTACCGAAAAGGCAGTGCCTGTGTCTCATCACCAGGGCCGTTCAAGTGGCTCGAAAATTGCCGAACCTCGTCGTCGCAGCTCATCTGGGGGACCGTTGCAGGCGGCAGCGGCGAATTTCCCCTTCGAGCACTTGCTATGCCCGTGGATTGGCGAGAAGGCGCTAAATGGTAGCGTCTACTTCTTTCAAAAATTCACGGCCCAGTTCAGGGCGATTTGATTCGTAGAACTGCGAGGTAGCCTCCACTTCAAGGAGGATTGGCGTCAAAAAGCGACAGTTCTTCCCTGGGAAAGCTTTGACTTCAGCTCATTCAGGGCCGTCTCACCACCAACCGCTTCGGCTTCACCCTGGCGGTACGCTTGAAGTCGAACCCTGGATTCTTCTAACCAGGCCTGATCGATAACGTCCTGGTCAGCAGGATCCAGGCTTTGCCAGAGGGCATCGATGAGCTGGGCTGTCTCTAAAGCGGAGAGCTTTAGGGCTGTTTCTTTCAGGAGAACATCATCCATAGCCTCGATGCTACTTCGCTACCTTTTTTAAGGGCCATCTAAGGTCTTCAGACAGACAATTAGCATCTCCAGTGCCACTTTAGGCCATGCTTTACAAGATGCGTTGCCTGTTCAGCATTCAGGGGCTTCGAAAATAAATATCCCTGTCCATAGTCGCACCCGGAGGCCTTCAAATAAAATAAGTGCCGAGCATTTTCAATACCTTCAGCTACAACTTTGACCCCAAGATTATGAGCAAGGCCGATTATCGACTGAGTAACGCTAAACCCAATACTTTCATCGGATTTTTTATCGATTTCTGAAATAAATGAACGATCTATTTTTAGGGCATCTACCGGAAACTTGTGTAGGTAGCTTAATGAGGAATATCCAGTTCCAAAATCGTCAATATAGATTTGAACACCAGCTTCCTTAAGCTGATTTAAAGCTTGCATGGAGGGTTGACTGTCATCAACTATTGTATCTTCAGTCACCTCAATCCTAATATCACTGACAGAGAGATCATAAAGACTTGTAAATCGCCGAATCTTTTTGTCAAGCCTAGTGTCTAACAGTTGTTTGGGCGAAATATTGATACTAATGGACAATTCAGAACTGTAGGTTTCTTTCCACAGACTTAATTGACGACAGGCCTCTTCAAGAGTCCACAGTCCTACTTCCTGAATGAGATGTCGCTCTTCTGCAAAGGAGATAAACTCATCAGGCATTATAAGGCCCCTGTCTGGATGCTGCCAACGTATGAGTGCTTCAAAACCAACAAGTTTCTTATTCTTCAAAGAAACAATTGGCTGGTAGAAAAGAACGAACTCTCGCTGCTGAGTTGCCTTCCTTAAGTCCGAGTCTAATTTCAGCAAATGCCTTGCTTTTTGTCGCATGGTTTCATCAAAAACTTCTAGGCGCCCGCGCCCACAAGATTTTGCCTGATACAGAGCAGTGTCTGCATCTCTGAGGATTTCTTCAGCACTCTTATATGATGCCTTACTGGACGCTATGCCAAAACTAGCACTTGGGAAAATCTCATTGTGACCAATCCAAAGAGGCTTTTCGAGATCATTTTGCAACCGCCTTGCGACAGAAATGGCTTCATCGAAATCATTTATTTCGGTAAGCAAAACAACAAACTCATCGCCACCCAAACGAGCCAGCATGTCTTTCGGCCTAAGGGACTTCCTCATTCTTTCTGAAACTTTTATTAGAAATTTGTCTCCAGCGAAATGCCCAAGACTGTCGTTAATAAGCTTGAACTTGTCAAGATCGATGAATAGTACGGCAAATTGGAGGCGATGCTTCCTTATGGATTTCAAGGAAAGCAACTGATTTATCTTGGCAAGTAAAGTGCTTCTGTTTGGAAGTTTTGTTAGGTCGTCAATTCCTAAAACCAGATCATCTTCAGGCTTTATTTCTCGTTCGAAGAGGCTGTGTTGATGCTTGACGTTTTGCCTGTACCTTCCAAGCAGAATTTTTAGTGCGTTTCTAGTTAAGAAAACTGCAGAAGGATCCATTTCTCGGATAGCATTCTCATCTAGGAATAGTGCATGAACGTTTTGGCAAAACCTGATTAAGTCACCATTCTTCAACTGGTGTGTGTAGACCTTTTTGCCATTGACTGTTAGGCCGTTTTTACTTCGAATTCCCTCTAAGTCACCATCTACAATCCAGTGGCTATCGTCTCGATAATACGTGTAAGCATGGTAACGAGAAACACCTTGACACTTTAGTATAATATCCGCTTCTTTGTTGCGGCCAATGAAATAAGCTTTTTTCTTAAGAGACTTGAAATTTACCCTCGAACCATCAATTACAATTAAGACTACCCTTTCTCGTTTTATTTCTTCATGTTTTTCAAGGTTGACTGGATCATTGGTTGTCGTGTCCATGTTTTGTCAACTTTTCCCAGGCTAGGAAATTAGAAAGTATTAATTCTGTCTGTTGATGAATGGGTAGTATTCCCTTGAATTTTATGCTTAATCAAAAATGGGCAATGCTTATAAATGCTCTGTGAATAAGCTGGTTTAAAAGAGATTCCTTGTGGTTTATGGGCAAATCGCTTTGAGTCTTTTTTGTAGAGGTCGTTTGGGAGAAAATATACACTTCCAACACTTGCCCAGCAAATTTTCCAAAACAATTTGAGAATGACAGACTAAGCCGTAGTGAGCACTGCCCACTGTTCCTGTTTTAGTGACATTCACCGATGGCAAACATTCAACTATGCCGTGGCGGAAGTCCATCTGCGGTGAAATTTAGAGCGCCTAGCAGCTAAAGCCAGTGTTAAGACTGGCTGCTCTTGCCATCGAATTGATACAAGGAGCAAGCGAAACTTAAGAAGTTATGTCGATGTCCTTACAGCCCCTATCTGATATTGCTATTTCCCAAGAATAGCTTACGAACCCATCAGGGCCAAGGGCTTGAAGAGAATTCACAAATTAAAGCATCTTTTGATAGACACTGGCTAGCTCACATCAGGCTTTGCCGTAGCGTCGCTCACCATCGGCGAACCATTAATAGCTGTCAAACACCCGAAAATTAAGGGTTACAGCCCCTTAGCCTGTCTTTTGGGTCGGGCGCGGCAAAGCTTGATACACCGAGCTTTTAGCCACAATTGATGCCACGCCTTAGGAATTGCTCATTCAATATCCAGCGTTTCTTCCTCACCCTCAACAACACAGCATCTAGCGGGAACTGCAGTTCCCGCTTTTTTGTGGCCACTGTAGTTGGAGGTGGCTGGGAGCGCGATCGCATTCTGCTGGCCACCTGAGAGTTTATGGTTACAGGTCTGACCAGGGCCAACTCGCTGCATCGATCCGCAGTCACCCGCAGCCAGAGGCTGATTAATCTTCTAGAAGCACGTTAGTAAACTTAGACTCAGAAGCCGCCAACACAAACACCGTTGAGGGTAACCCCGCAACCCGAGCCTGGAGCCGTTCGTAGTAGCTAGGGAAGTCTTGATCGGGGATGGCCATGCCAATAAAAATGCGATCGGCCTGGGCCGACGAGGCCTGGAAAATGGCTTCAAAGGGGCGACCGTTTGCCACCAGCACGCTGGGTTTCGCCCGAACCCTCAGATCATCTGTGAGGCGATCGAGGTTTTTGCGGGCTTGCTCAGCCGCTGTTTCGTCCGCTACCACAAGCTTGAGGCAAAGCGTGGCCTCGCGCCACTCACTATCGGCTCGCAGCAGATCCGCCAAGATCAGCATCAGGCTGCCGTTGTTATTCAGGCCACCCCACCACACATCAATCTGGCGGTAGGATCGCCACGGCGGCAAGCCGACATCGCCCGCACGAAAGATAACAACATTGCGATTGGCCTTGTGCAGGCGAGTGATCAACTGGCAGTAGCGATCGCGACTAGCCAGATTTTCACTGTCACCCATTAGTACCGTATCGGGTACTACCTGACCCAAGCCATAGATTTCTACCAAGCGTTCGGCTCCCTCGTAGGGGTCAGGGGCCGTCAGCACTCTCACCAGCGCCTGCACCCCCCGATCGCGCAGGTAATTATCGATGGTTGTCTCCATATCTTTTTGCTGAGTCACCCCTCGGGAGCCTGAGGGCAAAATGTTGGTTACTGTAAACAATCCCCGGTTGTGGCTCAGGGCATTGGCAAACTTAATCAGATCCCAGCGCCGCATGGGGGAACCCGACAGGACCAGGAAATTGGGTCGCCAGTTTTTGGCATCAGGGCTGTGGCCCAGCTGAAACAGACTGGTCCGCAGCAGCAGCATCCAGATTCCCCGCCGCACGTCTCCCCAGGCGGTTTGCATCTCTCGCCGCTGCAGCCAAAAAAAGATCGCCGCCACGATCGCCCCGGCCAACAGCGTAGCAATGGGGTTGATCAGTAACATCACCGCCAGGCAGCCCAGCGCCCCCAGGGCAGACAGCGACCAGTGCACCTTAAACAGCGGTCGAAATGAAGGGCTATTCAAAAACCCTTCCAGGCCTGCCGAGACATTGAGCACCAGGTAGGTAGTGAGAAAAAACATGGTCAGCACTGGGGCAATCAGATTGAGATCGCCGACGTACACCGCTGCGACCACAATCACGAGGGTGACGGCGGTACCCAGGCGGGGCTCGTCATTAGCGCCGCTGCCCTTGCCTAAAAAACTTAGCCAAACCGGCAGCACGCCATCGCGGGCCAGGGCTTGCAACACCCGCGGTGCTCCCAAAATGCTGCCGATCGCGCTAGAGAGGGTGGCTCCCCATACCCCCAGCAAAATCGCCGGACCCCAAGCTGCAATTCGCTGCATCACTAGCGGGTCAGACACGAGAGTACCTGCGTCGGCCCGAGAGGCCAGCAACACCGGCAGAACCATGTAGATGACGTAGCCAGTGCCCACTGCCGCTAGAGTTCCCTTGGGAATTGACCTGCTGGGATCTTTCAGATCGCCCGACATATTGACTCCGGCCATAATCCCCGTTACCGCCGGGAAAAAGACCGCAAAGACCTGCCAGAAGGGTTCCCCATCGGCAATGCCCCACAGTTCAACTTGGGTATTAGACAGGGGTCCGCCAAAGACCAGCGACAGGAGCGATAGGACGATCGCCGCCATGATCATGTACTGAGCTTTGACTGCGATATCAGCGGAGGTAATCGCCAGCACCGCCACCAGCACCGTGACAATGAGAGCTACGTAGAGCTGATTGAGAAAGCCAAACGCGCTGACGACGCTCTCGGCAAAGCCAATGGTGTAAAGCGCCACCGATAGGGCCTGGGCAAAGTAGAGAGGAATGCCCACTGCACCACCGGTTTCAATGCCCAAAGAGCGGCTGATCATATAGTAGGCACCGCCCACACGCACAACCCGATCGGTGGCGATCGCGCTGATCGAAAGGGCCGTTAACAGGGTAATGCTACAGGCCAGGGTGACGATGATCAGACTGCCCAGCAGCCCCACATTGCCTACAACCCAGCCGAAGCGTAGGTACATGATCACCCCCAAAATGGTCAAAATTGAGGGGGTATAGACGCCGCCAAAGGTGCCCAGGCCAGACGTTTGTTCCTCGCCTGAGACAGGAGGAGGGGGCTGGGAACCGTTAGCCGCAGGAGGCATGGTGCAAAATCTCTGATGGGACCGTACTACCTTAGGCCTATCCTGCTGAATTACACATCACCGTAAGGGTGGGCTGTGACAGCATCGGCTAATATTTCTTCTTGGCAGGTGGTCGAATTTTGTTGACAGCAAATTCTAGGCTCTACCCTTGAAGGCCTAGAACGCTCCATCACAAACTAACCAACGCGAGGGGCATGGGTAGTGGCACAGAACCGGCAGTCGTTGCTGACCTACTGATGGTCTTGATCACGTTCATTGCCACGGTGGCAGTTGACTCAACCAGTAGGCCGTACTGACGCCTGTGATTCCCCCGCCGATGATCACTCCGTCAGCCCGGTGGGGTAGTTCTGGCTCGAGTTGAACGTGAAGGTCTGGAGACGTGAGTCAGAAAGAGATGGAAGCATTGGGCATAGCAGGAGCCTGGAGGGTAGGTTCTATCTGTTTTAGCTCAAAGTAAGTCGTAAACTCCCTGCTGTGGTGGCCGATAGCTTGCAGAGAGGGTATTTGTAAGGTGGCGGCCAACTTCATATCTCATCGCCGTGAGGTTGGATTACGCTAGTAGCCTGTGACAGGCCCCAGGGGCTGTCATCAATTGGCCTCTGATAACCCAAGAGTCAAGGGTTGCAGCCCCTAGTTTTGTTTGGGGAAGGCGGGGCAACGCTCTGACCCCACGGGTTTGGGCTGGAATTGATGACACGCCCTAAGGCATCTCTTTCCCGGAGGGATTAAATATCTATGGCCTTGCCTTTTGATGCCGCTCCCAGCGAGGCGCGGATTGCCCAGTTTTGGCAGCTTTCGGCCAGCTTTGGCATGGAGCGCAACGCGTACCACAACTATCTCAATGAGCTGGTGAGCGATCGCTATGCTCTGATTAAAGGGTTACAGGTGCTGCGTGACGAGCTACAGTTTGCCGGGGCCAGTCCTACGGATGTGGGGGCCTGTGGGGCCGATATGAGTCTGCCGAGTGCGGTGACTACCCTGGCCTACACTAACTGCGGCGATCGCATCCACCAGGGCGAGGCGACCAAGCGCTACCGCGATGTGGTGGCCTCCCGGTTTGCCACCCTGTCAGAAATTGGTGAACTGAAGCTGGAGGCGTTTTTCCCGGCCGGGGGCGGCACCGACAATGGGGCGACCCTGGCCCACGTGACGGTGGCCCACGAGCTGGACGAAAACCTGAAGCGCCGGGTCTACGAGGGCAACCCCCAGTCGATCTCGCTGGTGGCGATCGATCTCAAAACCCACGTGGGGCGCATTCAGGAAGATGGCAAGCAGGTCTACGGCAAAACCCGCGAGTCGCCCTGGCGGGAACCTCGGGCGGCCTGTGGGGCGATCGTGGGGGCGCTGAGCCACTTTCAGCCCGAAAACCTGATTCACCGCCGCATTCGCAGCGACCTGGGTGAGCGCAACTTTCAGTTTTTGTCGAGCCAGCGGATTTTGACCGATGAGGGGGTCGACATCACGATGGCGGTGGCGGCTGCGATCGTGGCGATTCGCGGTATTCGCAATACGGCTCTGGCCCTGGCCCAGGAGTTGGACGAGCGCGGTTTGGGCCACCTCACCGCCAGCACGACGGTCAATCGTCCCTCGCGGGATGACCTGGTGATCTACCTGGCACGGGCCACGGTGTTTAACGGTATGGTGCGGATTCAGAGCCTGGGCACCGAAGCTAAACGCTACAGCGGCAAGCTGGTGGAGTATGCCGGGGAGAAGCGCTTGCAGCTGCGCTACGACGATTGGGACAGCGAGGCGGTGCCGATCGAGGAGATTCCCTACAGGGTTCGGATGTCAGGACTATAGCTTGAGTCTATCTCATGATGAGACCAGGGGATCTTTTTTCTGGTCTATTTTTGACATTGGCAAGTCTATATTGAGACGGGTCAGATCCGATGGTTGTTGGTTTGGCGATCACAAACCCTGGATGCGCCTGTTAGTGCCTTCGTGCTGCACAAGAAGGGGTCTTTTGAGTCTTGAAATGAGTCTATGCTTTGGCCGTATTGGACTTACTTTAATAACTCTTATTTAGACGTTTGAGGCTTTTGCAATTCCAGTTTGGTGCGATCGCGATTTTGGGCCCAACTCAGTCAAAGGCGGCTTGGGTGCTGGAGAATGAGTCTGCGTCTGTCCTCTGGGGTGAGCGATGACTCCGCGATATCAATATCTAAAAATAATGGCTCGCTTGCGTCGCCAGAAGCGCAAGCTGTGGTTGAGCAACAGCGGCGATTGGCAATGGCTGGCCAGCAAACCCATGTCGATGGCTGGAGTCAATCGTTTGCTGTGGCGTGAATCGGTGCCGTCGCTCAGCTTTTTTGTCATGCTGACGCTGTCGGGGGTGATTTCGACCCTGGGACTGCTGGCGGGCAGCACTGCGACGGTGATTGGGGCGATGATCATCGCGCCGCTGATGGGGCCGATTATTGGGATTGCCTATGCGATCGCGGTGTCGAACCGTCGTCTGATGAAGCGGGCTGGGCTGACGCTGCTGTGGGGTACGGCGGCGACGATGCTGAGCGCGGTGGTGATTTCCGCCCTCCTGGGATTACAAACCCTCAATGACGAGATTTTGCTGCGGACCCAGCCCACGCTAATTGACCTGCTGGTGGCGATCGCGGCGGGGGCAGCGGGAGCCTTTGCCAAGTCGCGCAAGCATGTGGCCGATGCCTTTCCGGGGGTGGCGATCGCGGTGGCCCTGGTGCCGCCCTTAACCGTGATCGGGATTGGCCTGGCGCAGCTCAACCAGTCAGTCTTTTTGGGGGCTACGCTGCTGTTTGTCACTAACCTAACGGGGATTATTTTTAGCGGTATTTTGGTGTTTTTGTGGCAGCGCTATGGCACCCTGGAGCGCGCCCAGGGAGGAATTTTGCTGTCGGGGTTGATGATGGTAGCGGTGGGTATGCCCCTGGCCTTTTCGCTGAATCGATTGTTGGTGCAGTCCAATGCCCGTGAGCAGGTGCTCCGCCTGGTTCGTAACGATTTGCCGCTGTCACAGCAGGCGGCCATTCAGAGTGTTGATCTTCGGCAGGAGAACGATACGCTGACGGTCAATCTGGAGTTTGTCGGGCCGCCCAATGCGATTACGGCGGCGGATGTGCGGCGATCGCAGGCGCTCATGGAAGAGCGACTCAACCGTCCCGTCGACCTCCGAGTGAGGGTTATTCCTATTGAAGAATTTTTGGTACCAACGGCGCGGTGAGGTTAACAGCAGATAGGACAAGAGCCGGATCTAGCGGCCAGCCTGCGGCGGGCATTGTTTGGGAAGCCTATGAGCTGCTGGGGCTGCACCTCAACCAAGCGCGCTTGGCCCTGGGGTAGTTTTTGTTTTCGCCAAACAAATCCTGTGACTTCAACCATATTTTGTCCGGCGTTGAAACCACATTTTGTCTGACCGGAAAGCCGGAATCCCCATGGATTGGTAGTGCCAGCAAAATAGGATCGGCCGGGTTTAACCATATTTTGTCCAATAGTACGGCCCTGAAACGGCTGAAACGTCGAGGCTACGTCCTTGGATGCCGCCAGCCCAGTCCTGTAAAGCATAAGATGTCCATTTCGGACAAAATATGGTAGAAACCACAATCCCACAGCAGCTCTCAGGGCCTTGAATAGTTGCGTATCACGCAAATTATCAAAACCCTGAATTTATTGTGTATAGGGAGTTTTGGGCGGGTCATTATTTTTGTGGACTAATTTTGGACTAAACTTTCGCCCTCTTGAGGGTGTCCCCCGGCTCGCAAAACGTCCCACAGTTGAAGCTAAATCACTAACTCGTCAGCCCCCACCCAAGGGTACCGAAAGCACCACGGAGCAACACACCAATCTTGTCGGCCAAGGATTTAGCCCCCTGCCGCCCTGGTGCCCTTAAAGGCTGCATTCAGATGGCTCAAAACGAACTAGATTCTTGCACGCTCCATCATGACGTCTTGCCGCGAGACTCATCGGTTTTCAAGTAATACTCTCTCTAGTATCGCTTGGTCCCATGCTGAGACAAGGGCTGCCATGGGTGGTATAGGCTAATGACAGTTAGCTTCTCCTTGGAATTGTTTGAAGGAGGCTTTAATTTGCCTTGTCTAAGAGTTGGACCTAGGACTCCGAGAAGAAGACTAGTGATGACATTGGAGAGTCTAGAAATGAGGCCATTGACTGAGCGCGTTTAGTTAGGCGTTTGCACGGCTTCATCGCCGTCGGGTTTTCCTAAAAAGGTATGTCGTGTCGCATCAAGTCCAGAAAAAAGCCGAATTTGCGTCGCTGTGGCAGCCACAGGTGGCCGGCATTGAGCTATTCAGTGCCCAGCTTTATCGCCACAGCTTTGCCAAACACATGCACGAGGCCTATACCATTGGCTTCAATCACGGTGGTTTCGGCGGCTTTTTCTATCGGGGCGGCAACCACTGCGCCATTCCAGGCCACTTTAACCTGATCCATCCCGGCGAAGTGCACACCGGGCAGGTGCAGGGCGACGATGGCTGGGGCTTTCGCAACCTCTACATCACTGTGCCCAAAATGCAGCAGATCTTGGTCCAGATGGAGTGGCCAAAGGCAGATCTGCCCTACTTTGCGATCGCCCCTACCCCCCAGCCCAACCCCATCGGCCAAACTCTCTTTAGCCGCTTATTTGCCGCCCTCAGCTACCCTACAGCCCAGCTCCACCAGGACTCCCTGCTGCTGGAGCTGGTCGCCCACCTGATCGATCGCTACGCCGATCGCCAGCGCCAGTGGCAGCAGCCCAGGCCCAAAACCAGCGCTCTGGTTCAGGTGCAGAACTACCTGCAAACCCACTACGCCGATGATATTTCCATCGACACCCTGGCCCAGCTGGTAGGGCTCAGCCCGTTTCATTTAATCCGCAGCTTTCGGCGGCAGGTGGGGTTGCCGCCCCACAGCTATCAGCGCCACTGGCAGCTGGTGCAGGCCAAGCGATCGCTGCACACCGACCAGCCCATCGCCGACCTTGCGATCGCCCACGGCTTTTACGACCAGAGCCACCTCACCCGCGCCTTTAAGCAGGCCTTTGGCGTTACCCCTGGTCAGTACCGGCGCAATTTTGTCCAAGATCGGCCCTGCTGAAAGCGGTAGCCTTGGCCCAGGCGTTTCTCTCCAGCACCATGACCACCAGGGCATCACTCAGGGCATTACTAAACGATTTTTCGCTTTCGGCCATCGTCGCCGGGTTTGTCACGGTGCTGGTGGGGTTCACCAGTTCAGCCGTGATTGTGTTTCAGGCCGCCCAGGCGTTGAATGCTACTCCTGCCGAGATCGCCTCCTGGATGTGGGCCCTGGGACTGGGGATGGCGCTCACCTGCATCGGGCTGTCGCTGCACTACCGCGCCCCGGTGGTGACCGCCTGGTCCACCCCCGGTGCCGCCATGCTGATTACCTCAGCCGCGGGAGTGCCCATGACTGAGGCGATCGGGGCCTTTTTGGTGTCGGGCTTGCTGATTACCCTGGTGGGGTTTAGCGGCTGGTTTGAGCGCCTGATGACTCGCATTCCCCTATCGATCGCGGCGGCGATGCTGGCCGGGGTACTGCTGCGCTTTGGGCTGGAGGTGTTTACCGCCATGCAAACTCAGTTTGCCATGACCTTTGCCATGTTTTGCCTCTACTTATCCATGCGCCGTGGGCAACCCCGCTATGCCGTTGTGGCCGCCCTAGCCGTTGGCATTGCGATCGCCGCCCTGCAGCGCCAGATCCAGCTCGATACCGTCAGCCTGCAGCTGGCCCAGCCCATCCTGACCATTCCCCAGTTCTCGCTGAGGGCGTTGGTAGGGGTGGCGCTGCCGCTGTTCGTGGTCACCATGGCCTCCCAAAATGTGCCGGGGGTCGCGGTTTTGCGGGCCTCTGGCTATACTTCAGTACCCATTTCCCCGGTTATTGGTTGGACCGGGATCGCCACCGTTTTACTGGCTCCCTTTGGCGGCTTTGCGATCAATTTGGCGGCCATCACCGCCGCCATTTGCATGGGGCGCGAAGCTCACCCAGACCCAGGCAAACGCTACATAGCCGCGATCGCCGCCGGAGGGTTCTACCTGCTGCTGGGGCTGTTTGGGGCCACCATCGCTGCGGTCTTTGCCGCGTTTCCCCCAGAGCTGGTGGTGGCGATCGCCGGACTGGCCCTGCTGGGCACCATTGGCAACGGCCTATTTACCGCCCTGCGCGACGATCGCGATCGCGAACCCGCCCTGATCACCTTCCTGGTCACCGCCTCCGGGGTCACCCTCCTCGGCATCGGCTCCGCCTTTTGGGGCCTGATTGCCGGATCCCTAGCGCTGCTGGTGCTTCAACCCAAAGCCCTCACCCCCTAGCCTCATCCACCCATCCCCCCTCCCACTCATCTACCCCTACGCCGCTGAAATTCCTGCAGCCGCCGCTCAAACCCCCGCCAGTGCTCCTCCATCTCGGCCAGGGAAAGGGCAAACCGCTGCGCCGGTTGATCCGCCAGGGCGATCGCAATCAGCCCCTTTCGCACCTCCAGCCCAAAGTCGGCATAGACTTCCGTAGCCGCTCGCTGGTAGGCCGCAATTTGCAAACCATAGTCCCCCAGCCACTGGGGCTGCTTGGGGCGCAGTGCCGTTTTCCAATCGCACAGGTGCAGTTCCCCCTGCACCACCACCAGCGCATCGGGAAACCCAACAAACCCGGCCTCGTGCCACACCGCCCCCTCCACCAGCAGCACCTCCTCCACCTCTTCCAGCAAGGGGAGAATAGACTCCCAATAGCCGGTCAGGTCAGGTGGAACTTCCACAGGCTGATCGTTGAGATAGGCCGCAATTTGTCTGTGCAGCCTTGTCCCCGCCGAAGATGCCGTACCGGAAATTTTCTGAGCCGCCTCTACCCCCACCCGCTGCCGCCAACGCTGCAGCGCTTCCCGCGCTTCCGGGGGCCGGGTCGCCGATAGCACCGTCGTTACCCCTGGGTAGCAGCGGCCCTCAACTTCGTAAAGCATTTTGCGGTCTCGCCGCACTCGCTTGGCAGAATAGTGAGGCAGTTTCTGCACCGGCAACCCTGAATTACAACCCCTTCAAGCATAGGCGATTCACCAATCTCAAAAGAAGACCAAAGAAATCCGCGGATAGACCCTATGTGAACTTGCTGAGTCTTATATTGAAACTTGTCAGAGGATGTTGAATAATACCAAATCCGAGTCACAAAATCCCGATCCATAACCAGTAACCTAGGGCAAACGCATACTCAGGAGGAGAGTAGCCGAATTAGGTAGTCATTATCCCATCCTGCTTGCAAGCGTTTAGCCTTGATACCCCCTTTGGCAAAAGCGTCCTGACGCAGCAGATTGAGGGCGATGTGACGGACGACGGCCAGATTAGCGGGGGCGTGGTCTTTACGAATTCGAGAGGCATCTTCGTGGAAGGCGACATCGAGCACCCAGTGGAGCTGGTTTTCAATACCCCAGTGGCTGCGCACCCCTTGGGCAAAGCGTTGGACATCGCCGTCAAAACTAACGAGATAGTAGCGCTGCTCAATGGTCGGGGGTTGACCGAGGATACGGCGTTCAGCCTCCACGAGGCCAACGCGTTTTAAGCCAACCCAGCGCTCAGCGTTGATGAGGTGCTCGACCCCATCGAGCAACCAGTGGCGGCGGATGAAAGCGGTATGGGGCAGTGGCGATCGCCTTTTACCAGGACCTGTTTGCCTTCCTCTGCCTGCTGCTGGTCACCCCCCTGGCCAGCCTGGCCCTGACACCCCAGGACCTGGGCCTGCTGCTGGTGCTGGGGGTGCTGTGTACCGCCGTCGCCCACACATTATTTATTGAGAGTTTGGCGGTGCTGCGAGCCCAGACCGCTAGCGTGATCAGCGGCCTGGAGCCGGTCTACGGCATTGCCCTGGCGGCCCTGCTGCTGGGGGAAGTGCCCGTCCCCCGCACCCTGGTCGGCGGCGCGATTATTTTGGGCACCACCCTCTGGGCCAGCCTGCCCGACAAGAGCCTGGAGGCCCCGCCCTAGGTCTGGGCCGCAAAGTCGTGGATAAAGGTCCGCTGGGCGACTACGCCAAGGGCCCCGGCGTGGACGCTCTGCACCGTGGCGATCGCCGCCTCAGCGCTGTAGCCCAGCCGCACCAGACAGGCCGCCACCACCGTCCCCGTACAGTCGACTGACTTCTGCTGCAGAGTAATAACCGTTAGGACAGGATACTGCTCAATATATCAATTTTTATTGATGTATACTGGCCCTAGAATCATTAGCTTCAAACCTCTATGTCCACCAGACAGCCTGCCGCTGCCCCAGTCGCCGGGGGACAGCTCAACATTTTCGAGCGCTACCTCACCCTGTGGGTGCTGCTGTGCATTGCGGCTGGCATTGCCCTGGGGCGGCTGCTGCCCGGGGTGGCGATCGCCCTGGATGCCATGAGCATCTACCAGGTGTCGGTACCGATCGCCATCTGTCTCTTTTTCATGATGTACCCGATCATGGTGAAGATCGACTTTGCCCAGGCCAAGCGGGCGGCCCAAACCCCCCGGCCCGTGCTACTCACCCTGAAAATGCTCGATTAACGGCGATAGGGGCTGGGCAGAACACATAACTCACTTCCTAGAAATGAGTCTTAATATTCTCATCTCGAGTATGCGTTTGCCCTAACCAGTAACCCAATAGGGGCGCAGCCAAATAGGATTCGGTATAAATGAAGTGTATCTCATCTTGAGACTTAGAAAAGCAGACGCTAGACTTGTGGTGTTGCTGGATGGTCTCATGGCGAGACTATTTTGCTAAGGAACTCCTCCTCCTGTGCCAAAACCCACAACTCCAAGGCGTAAGTCGGTCAACTGTTCCCGAAGCCTGAAACCCAGCACCTGAAACCCTCAGCAATGGTTGCCCTATTTCTGGCACCCCGTACTGGCTCTGCTGGTTAGAGCCGCTCAAGAAAAGACTATGCTGCAGAACGCTACAAGCATGGCCTTTTCTTGAGGTTTAGTATTGATAAAAATAAAAGTTAGAATGCTGATCTGAACGGCGCGATCGCCCTCCAGACCAGCAGGTACCTCAAATTTTTAGCCCTTTCTTGCTCTGTTTCAGCTGTTTGTAAAGCGACTTAATTTGGTTGTAGGCCTCATCTGGCGAGATTTTGCCGCCGGTCTGCAGGCCCGAAATATAGCTAATCCGGTGGGCAAACTCCTGCAAATTAGCGTTAAACGTGAGCTGTTGGGGCGAAAACTCACCATAGTAACGGCTGCGGGGGCAGAGAAAGTTGTCGAGGTCGCGGCGGTCTGAAGGATTAAATTGGGTCATGAGTCACCCCCTTGATATTATTAACCTGATTATAATCTTCCCTTAATCTTTGGAATTCTAGCAAATTGTCAGGGCAATAAAATAGGTCGTCAGGTAGAGTCCTTATCGCCATCAGAATGTTATCCAAACTACCAAATCCCTGGTATTTGGCCTTTCACCGGGGCACAAAACCTGGCCAAAATTTTGCGGCAGCATTGCCGCGCCCGACGCAAAAGCCCGGCAGGGCTATGACCCCTATCTCCTGAGCCATCGACTATTGGCTAAAAATCCCAGGACTGCCTGGCAGAAATATAGCCACCGTTGCTGAGGGTGTCAGGTCTCGGGTGTCAGGTGTCAGGAATGGTGGGCCGACTTATGCCTCAGGGTACTAGGCGATAGCGCTCAAGGCTGGCTGATGCAATGCCAGGCGCTGGTCAGTGGCCCAGTGGCTTAAATCACCCAGGGCGCGATCGCGGTACTGTCCGTAGCGTTCCTTTTTGCCCCGCACCTTGGCCGGCAGAGGCGGCAAAATGCCAAAATTCGGCGGCATCGGCTGAAAATGTTTGGGCTCCGCAGAGGTAATAAAATCCACCAGCGCCCCCAGCATCATCGTCACCGGCAGGGTTATCGGATCGTGCCCCAGGGCCAGCCGGGCCGCATTGGTTCCCGCCAGCCAGCCCCCGGCCACCGCCGCCGTATAGCCCTCGGTGCCCACCAGCTGCCCCGCCGCCAGCAGGGTCGGGCGGGCCTTAAACTGTAGCGTGGCGTGCAGCAGTTCCGGCGAGTTTAAAAACGTGTTGCGGTGCATCACTCCCATCCGCACAAACTCGGCCTGCTCCAATCCTGGAATCAAGCGAAATACCCGCGCCTGTTCGCCCCAGCGCAAGTTCGTCTGAAAGCCCACCATATTCCACAGCTGGCCGCCCTTGTCCTCCTGGCGCAGCTGCACCACGGCGTAGGGTTTTTTGCCCTTGTTCTCAGGCGCTCTAAAATCACCCAGCCGCGCATCGAACAGGCCCACGGGTTTGAGTGGGCCGTAGCGCATGGTGTCCTCACCCCGCCGCGCCATTTCTTCAATCGGCAGGCAGGCCTCAAAAAATTTTGCGGTTTCCCGCTCAAAGTCCTTTAACTCGGCCTGTTCTGCATTACACAGCTCATGCCAAAAGTGCAGGTACTGCTCCCTGGTCATGGGGCAGTTGAGGTAGGCGGCTTCGCCGCGATCGTAGCGCGACGCCATGAACGCCACCGAGCGGTCAATGCTCTCGCCCACCACAATCGGGCTGGCGGCATCAAAAAAGCTCATGTAGCCCTGGCCCGTGAACCGCTCCAGGTCCATTGACAGGGCCTCACTTGTGAGAGGCCCCGTGGTCAGCACCACCACGCCGTCGTCAGGTATCCGGGTCACCTCGTCGCGCCGCAGTTCGATCAGCGGGTGCTGAGCCAGCGTTGTGGTCAGATCATGGCTAAAGAGGCCGCGATCGACCGCCAGGGCACCTCCCGCCGGTACCTGGTGCTGGTCGGCCTTGCCAATCACCACCGACCCCAGCCGCCGCAGTTCCTCGTGGAGCAGGCCCGAGGCGCGATCGCTCGCCATCGCTCCAAAGGAGTTGCTGCACACCAGTTCGGCTACGTGCTCGCTATGATGGGCAGGAGATTTTTTCTGGGGGCGCATTTCGTGCAGCACCACAGGCACCCCGGCCTGGGCAATCTGCCAGGCGGCCTCGGTTCCGGCCAGCCCGCCGCCGATTACGTGAATGGGGTCTGGGGTTTGCACAGCGTATCCCTTCAAACTCAGCCTTTCTAGGATAACGGCTTCTTGTCGCTGCATGGCTGTAGCAGCAATCCGCCGCCCAGGGCAAAGCGGCTGTTATCAAAGTCGAAGTAGGTGGGTATTCTAGACAGGCCCTTTGTCAACTACCGAAATGTTTATTCAACGCGAAAAAAACCGCCTGCTGTGGGGAGCTACCGTGGTGCTCGGAATGGGCATTATCCTCGGCGGTGGCGCAGCACGGGTTGAAGGCCGGGCCTGCAACACTACGGAAAACTCCCCTGGCCACTGCCTTACCGAAGCGCCTAAGGTTCGGGTTGCCCACGGCATGCTCAGCGGCGCGTTTGCCAGCGGTGGCGCACTACTGACGATTGGCCTTCTAGACAAATTGCAAAAACGGTAGTCAAAGCGTGCCACTGGTCAACCCGGCACTGGTCCGCTAAGAGGAGATGCATTGAACCCCTCTCATACAGAGGAATTTATGGGTGGATAGTGCGCGAGTGCAAAGGCCGATCGCCATGGCCGGAGTCGTCCGTTTGCCCAGTCCCCAATGGGGCCTGACCCAGTGGTGGAGGATCCGCTGAACATCCAAAGCCCGCTGCAAGCCCTCTCGTGTCTTGGCATAGAGGTTTTGACGCCGACGATAAGCACTGCATTGCCGTCTCAGGGCGGCATTGTAAGCCTCATTATGATTGGCATGCACCTCAGCTGTGGGCTAATCGCGGTCTAGGGATGCTCTGACCTCACCCAGGCAACTCGCCGCAGACCCTGAGACCCTTTGATTTTCATGGCGACTTCCAGACCTTCTCCCCAGACGTTGCGGGTGCGATACCGACTGGGACAGTCCCGCAGGGCGAGATAGACGCTAGCCAAGTCCCACAACGCCTTGGCATAGCGGGGTGCTCCATCCGTAAACCAGCGAATGAACGGGCAGTCTTTGGCCCACTGCCAGGCTTGTTGCGTTCCTCGCTGAAACAGGAGTTCGTCTTTGTGCCCCGCCATCGCGGACACCCAGTAGCGGCTCTGGCGTTCAATGAAGTGAATCGTCCACCCCTGGGAACTAGCGGGGGGGAAGATTTTCGCCAACGCGAGTGTAGACTTCATCGCCTTCCAACGTCACGTCTCGGTCGGCGGGGGCGGGGGGAGACCACGCGTCGCCATAACGTGCTAACCGCTCTTCCCACCGCAAAATCGTCGAGTATGACGCCCCAATCAGGCGACATGTCGCTCGCACTCCCAGTCCTTAATTTTTACTGGCAAACTTGTTTATATAGGATTCAAGTAGATTAATCTCAGGCCATTACAAGCAATTCCTGGTTCGATGGAGTTCGTTATGCAGAAGCAGACTATAGAGTACACATCGCCCTTAGATGCCCTGGTTGCGGTGGCTAAGCGGCTGAGCATCTACGAAAGTCGGCAGCAGCTCTCTTCGGAGGATTTTTTCAACCAGTATAGCCAGGGGCAGCTTGGGGATGATGCTCAATTTGTCGAGTGGGCCAATGACTACCGCCACTACCTGGCTTTGCGGCAAGACCTCGAAGAGCGCCTGAGAGATGCGGCATAGGCTACTGGCAGCTTACCTGTCTGAGGTCGAACAAAGCATTGCGGGCTGTCGCACCGCCTATGTAGAAGCCTACCGAGAAGAGGTTTTAACGCAGAGGCGGGCTAATCTAAGGATCCGTCTACGGTTCAACCAGGGCCATTTGTTAGAAATCAACGAAGCCATTATCGTCAGCGACGATGAACTCACCTTCTTGGACTATCGCTACCATTGCCAAGATAGGCAGAATGGTCTGCTGTTTCGCTACGACAGTACGCCCCACTTCCCTGATTTGCCGAGCTACCCCCACCATAAACATTTGCCCGACCGAGTCATTGCCTGCCAAAAGCCATCCCTTAAGCGGGTCATCCAAGAAGCGATCGCCGTAGGGGAACCTTAAAGAGCGTTGCCTTCATCGGGTGAGCATCCCGAGGAGAAGACCCCAGAGTTTTTCAAAAACTCTGGGGTCTGGGTTATTTTGTCCCTACCCCAACACTGGCTCCGGTATCGCCCCCTGCAAATACCCCAACCATTCGGTCAGGCTCTCCAGCTGCTTTTCGGGCTTGAGCACGCCTAGGCCGCGCACCACCACTTTGCCGCCGCTATACACAAAGCGGGCTTTGAGGTGGCCGGGCAGCTTTTCGCTGAGCTTCTTCCAGGCCGGTTCCTCCATCGGGGTTTCCATTACCACGTGCTGCTTGCCCTCGGGCTTGATGCGCGAGAACCCGGCCGCCTTGGCCACCAGCTTCAGCTCTAGCATGCGCACCAGCTGCTCGGTGGCGTGGGGGATGGGGCCGAAGCGATCGCTCAAATCCGCCGCAATCTGCATCAGCTCCACCTTGCTGTTGGCCGATGCCAACGAGCGGTAGGCGCTCATCTTCTGCTCCAGGTCGGGGATGTAGTCGTTGGGCACAAAGGCGGTGACGTTGAGGTCCACCTGGGTATCTTCGACCTTGGGAATGTCCTGGCCGCGAATTTCGGCGATCTCTTCTTCGAGCATGTCCATGTAGAGGTCAAAGCCGATCGCATCCATCTGGCCCGACTGCTCGGCCCCCAGCAAATTGCCGACGCCGCGAATTTCCATGTCGCGCATGGCCAGCTGATAGCCAGAACCGAGCTGGGTGAACTCCTGGATCGCCCGCAGGCGCTGGCGGGCTTTGTCGGTAAGGGCTTTTTTGGGGTAAAACAGCCAGGCGTGGGCCTGAATGCCGGCCCGACCCACCCGACCCCTGAGCTGGTAGAGCTGGGAGAGGCCAAAGCGGTGGGCGTCTTCGATCAAAATAGTGTTGACCCGGGGAATGTCGAGGCCCGACTCGATGATGGTGGTGCAGAGCAGCACTTCGGCCTCGCCGTTGCTGAAGGTGAGCATAGTGGACTCTAGCTCACCTTCGTCCATCTGGCCGTGGGCGATCGCGATCCTGGCCGTGGGCACCATCTCGCGAATTTTGGCGGACACCTCCTCGATGCCCTCAATCCGGGGCACCACGTAAAACACCTGGCCGCCGCGATCCAGCTCCTGGCGAATAGCGGTGCGAATCGCCTCCGGATCCAGGGGTGACAGGTGGGTTTTAATCGGGCGGCGCGACGGGGGCGGGGTAGTAATCAGGCTCATTTCCCTCACCCCGGAGAGAGCCATATACAGGGTGCGGGGGATTGGCGTGGCGCTGAGGGTGAGCACATCCACCTGGGTTTTGAGGGCCTTGATGCGTTCTTTTTGGTTGACGCCAAAGCGCTGTTCTTCGTCCACCACCAGCAGACCAAGGCTCTTGAAGGTGACACCTTTGCCGAGCAGCTGGTGGGTGCCGACGACCACGTCCAGTTCGCCGGTCTTCAGCCGTTGCAAAATCTCTTTTTTCTCGTTCTGGGTACGGAAACGATTTAGCAGCCCCACCTGAATCGGGTAGGGGGCGAAGCGCTCTTTGAGGGTGTGGTAGTGCTGCTGGGTGAGGATAGTGGTGGGGGCCAGCAGCGCCACCTGCTGCCCGGCGGTGACCGCCTTGAAGATGGCCCGCAGGGCGACCTCGGTTTTGCCAAAGCCCACGTCGCCGCAGACCAGGCGGTCCATGGGGCGATCGCTCTCCATATCGCGCTTCACGTCCTGTACCGCTTTGAGCTGGTCGGGGGTGGGCTGGTAGGGAAAAGAGTCCTCCAGTTCCTGCTGCCAGGGCATATCCGGTGGGTAGGCGTAGCCCTCCATCTTGGCTCGCTGGGCGTAGAGCTTGAGCAGGTCCACCGCCACTTTCTGGATGGCTTTTTTAGCCCGGCCCTTGGTTTTCTCCCAGGCGGTGCTGGTCATTTTGTTCAGCACCGGGGCCTGACCGCTGGCGGTCCGGTAGCGGGAGAGGGAGCCGACCGAGTCGGCGGCCACCCGCAGCAGCCCGTCGGCATACTGAATTACCAGGTAGTCGCGGGTTTCGTGGTTGAGTACCAGGCTCTCCAGCTTGATAAATTTGCCGATGCCGTGGCTGCGGTGAACGACAAAGTCCCCCGGCTTCATCTTGTTGGGGTCCACCTGCTTGGAGGCGGCCCGCCTGCGCTTGCGGACGTAGCCCCCGGTGGCCAGGGTGTGCTGGCCAAAGAATTCGCGGTCGGTGACCACCACAATGCGGAAGGTGGGCAACACAAAGCCCTCTAGCTCCGCCAGGCCCGAGTATTTCACCGCCACGGGCACATGCTGGGTGTGCAGCTTGTCGATCGCGTTGAAATCCCGAGGATTTGGAATAAACTGTGCCGGACAGTCGTGCTCTTGCAACAGCGCTACGGAACGCGAGGGCTGAGCCGAGGCCAGCCAGACCGAATACTTGCGATCGCACTCCTTTCGGATCGTCTCCGCCAGCTTGCCAAATTGGTGCGGAATGGCCTGCACGGGGCGGCTGGCCAGGTTCAGGCCGTTGTTGGCCTCGGCAATTTCTGACAGGTCGAGGCGAGGAAAGACTTCGGCGTCGGCGAGGGTGTCGAGGAAGGGGCGGTGGATTTTGGGGAGAGACGGTGTGCGGTCTGCGGTTTGCGGTTCACGGTTCACGGTTTCGGGTTTTGGGTTTCGGGTTTCGGGTTCCGGCTCTACACCGTTCACCGCCGGCCTTGTGCCTTGTACCTTAGACCCGAAACCCGAAACTTCCTGCCAGTGGTCTTCCACATGCTCCAGCCAGCGATCGCTGTGGGCCTGGCACTGGTCAACCTCGTCTACGGCTAGCAGGATGTTCTCGGGCAGGTAGTCCAGCAGGGAGGCGGGGTTGGCGAAGGCCAGGCCCAGCCAGCGGCGAGTGCCTTCGGGCAGGATGCCCTCGGCCAGTCCCTCCTGGGCGGCTTCCGAGAGCAGAGCATCGAGCAGGCCCTGGGCTCTCAACTGTTCAACAATCACCGGACCGTACTGGGTGGGGGTGAGCACCAGGTGGTCGATCGCATCCAGCGATCGCTGCGTCGCCGGGTCAAACTCCCGCATCCGCTCCAGCTCGTCGCCAAACAGCTCCAGGCGTACCGGCAGTTCGCTGGCGACGGGGTAAACATCAATGATGTCGCCCCGCTGGGCCCACTGGCCCTCGGTTTCCACCACCGTCACCCGCTCGTAACCCAGGGTGGCAAGCCTCTGGCCCAGGGCTTTAAAGTTAATTTCCTGCTTGAGTTCCAGCCGCAGACAGTAAGGTTCCAGGGCAGAAACCGGGGGCAGGTGGGGTTGCAGGGCGCGCTCGGTAGCCACCACTGCCACCCGACGGGATGAACCCCCATCGCCCGACGCTCCCAGGGCCAGCAAATCCGCCAGCACCTGAAGCTGGCCCCAGGTCATCTCCGACTCCTGGTCAAAAGGGTCGTAGGGCGAGGCCTCCGAGGTGGGATAGAAATGCACAGTGTCCCAGCCCATGGCTTCGAGCTGAGTGGCCCAGCGCCCGGCCTCTTCCAGAGTGGCGGTAATCACCAGCAAAGGCCGCTGCTGAGCCTGGGCCAGCGCTGAGGAAACCAACCCCTTGGGCAACCGAGCAACCCCGTTGAGCACCAAACGGCCCTGCTGGTCGAGCTTGGTCAGCAGTTCGACTGTGAGGGGAGAGCGTTGCAGAGCACGGGTGATCGAGGAGAAAGCCATAGAATGCGCTACGGGAAAAGGGAAATCAGAAGCACAAATACCCCTCAACTTTGCAGTGGAGGGCGACGCAGCAGAGGCCGATGGGGTGCATCTGCTCCACCTATTGTAATAATCTCCGCCCCATTTACCCATCCCTGGCCACCTGTTTTGAGCGGCTAAAACGTCACCGAAACATTATTGGCCCCCATTAGCTGTCTCCCAGAGGCCAGACGCAGGACACCGGATCAGAATCCGCCATTTTCCAGAGCGCCGGATTGACAGACAAATGCAACGAAGTAAAAAGTTAATTTACCCCCCGTTTTTGGGCCCAAGGTTTGGCCTTACAATAAAGTCAACCTGAAGGGTTATACCATGTCTGCAAGTAGCAGAGTAAGTAGCAAAAAGTTAGAGCCAAAATTCAACTGCAATAAACGCTTCAACCATCATTGCAAGAGGTGAACAAAATGGCTACCAGCAACCCAGTCGACGACAACAATTTAACGCCGTCCCACTACGATCCTCACCTGATCCCGGCCGAAACTGCCGCTCGGGCTCAGCGTGAAGGGGCAGCCTTTGGCCATGTCGATCACGATCCGCAAAGTCCTGAGCAACTTCATACTCGCGACGGTTACACGGTCGATCAGGAGGGGTTAATTAATAACTATGCCGTTGAGCCGCCCATGTACATTAAGTACCCAGGTGACTTGGCCGAGGTGGAAAAAGCCAATGCTGAACAGCGGGCTCGCGATCGCAAAGCCATGGCTGAGTCCCACGATTGGCATCACAAAGGGCCTGGAGTGGTCTAGCGGCAATATCAGCTGAAGGTCCGGTTCGGAGGGGAGATTTCCAATCAGAAACGATCCTATGTCGAATCGGACTCGCCATCAACCAGGAGCCGTTATGTCCAGCCATCAACCGACCACTGCGACAGGTCATGGGTCTATCAGCACCGCCGAACTGCTGAATCGCTATGCCCAAGGAGAGCGAGACTTTAAAGGAATTAAACTATTCGGTGCCAACCTGCACAGGGCCTCTTTAGGGGGGATTGACCTCAGTCGGGCTGAGCTAGTGGGCATCGATTTGTCCCAGGCTTCTCTGCAAAACGCTAATTTCAGCGAGGCCAATTTAGCTGGGGCAAATTTAGCACAGGCTAACTTGTTTGGCGCTTTTTTAAGCGGTGCAAACCTAAGTCAGACCGCCCTAAAAATGGCCAATTTAACCGAGGCTGATTTAAGCGGTGCTCTGCTTATTCAGGCCGACTTGCAAGACGCTTTGCTGCATTTAACCTGCCTATCTGAGGCCAATCTCCAAGGGGCCGATTTAACCGGAGCTAAAATGGGCGGCGCGAGACTGTGGAAGGCCAATCTCTGTGAGGCCAACCTCCAAGGCACCGACCTGTCGGATGTCAACCTCTGTGAGGCTAACCTGTGTGGCGCCAACTTAGATGCGGCCGATACCAGCGAGTGCGTCTTGACGGGGGCAACGATGCCGCCGGGCAATGTGCATGACTAGCGTGGCATACCCTAGGGCGTGTCATCAATTGTGGTTAAAAGCTCGGTATATCAAGCTTTGCCACGTCCGACCCAAAGGACAGGCTAGGGGCTTTAGGAGATCTCTAGCAGAGAATCTACCAAGTCGTTAAGGTAGGCATAGAGCTCATTTTCAGCACTGACCACCGATGACAAACGATTCACCTTGCCTTCCGGTACGTCCCAGTCCCTCTCAAGTTGACGACCTTCGCCTGGCTGCTTCAACGTTAAAAGGAGCGACCCGCCGCGCCTTTCAAGCTGAGATGGCTCTGAAATACTGTGACAGTCATCCCCGTTTAGCTGAAAGTATCTTTGGCTGGGGTCGCCAAACGGTCGCGTTGGGCCTGGCCGAAAAGCGGAGCGGTCTGGTCTGTGTCGGAGCACAGTCAGGCTTTGGGGGCACCCGCAAGTGGGAAGCGCGTTACCCTGAGGCCGCCGCCACCCTGGTGAGCATTGCCGAAGCCCATAGTCAGCAAGACCCGAGTTTTACGACCTCGATTGCCTACACTCGCTTAACGGCACCCGAAGCGCTGAGACAACTGCAAGCCCACGGTGTGGCTGAGGAGCCGTTACCGGCTCTCAGCACGATGGCGGTCATTCTCAATCGCCTCGGCTATCGCTTACGTCCTGTGGTCAAAGCCAAACCCCAAAAAAACTACCCGAGACCGACTTGATTTTTGAGAATCTACAGGCCAAAGACCAACAGGCCATGACCCAAAACGCGGTGCGGTTGAGCCTCGACTGCAAGGCGACGGTGTGCCTCGGAGACTCCTCACGCGGGGGCAAAACGCGGGGAGATACTCAGGCTTGTGACCACGACATGGGCATCAAGGACAAGTGCATTCCCTGTGGCGTCGTGGATGAGGACCGAGGGGATCTCTACATCGAATTCGGCCGGTCCTACAAAACCAGTGATTTCATTGTCGATGTGCTGGAACACTGGTGGGCGCATCTACCGTCATCCACCCGGCAGGCGCTGCCTCGCATACAACTCAAAGTCGATAATGGTCCCGAAAGCAGCGGGGTGCGAACCCAGTTTCTCAATCGCCTCGTAGCCTGGGTTGACCGGATTGGTAAGCCGCTGCAACTGCTTTACTTTCCGCCTTATCACAGTAAGTACAATCCCATCGAGCGCTGTTGGGGGATTTTAGAACAACACTGGAATGGAACACGCCTTGCCGATGTCGAGACGATGCTGGCCTGGGCCCAGAGCATGACTTGGAAACGCCACCATCCCACTATCCGGCTGAACACAACAACTTACGAAAAGGGGATTGCGTTAACGAAAAAGGAGATGAAGCGCATTGAAGAGCGACTGGAACGACATCCGCTGTTACCGAAGTACGACATTCTGATCCGTCCCGCTTAGCTGGTAATTTCTTTCCTAGTTATCTCCTTAACCCGTAATTTTTGGGTGTTTGGCAGCTAATTGATGACAGCCCCTAGAGGCTCAACCGCTCAGCAGGGCTTCGACAAACTCATAGCTGGAGAAGGGCCGCAGGTCTTCGATGCCCTCGCCCGCGCCGATAAAGCGGATGGGTAAGCCCAACTGCTCCACCACGGCCAGGGCGACGCCGCCCTTGGCGGTGCCATCGAGCTTGGTCAGCACCACGCCGCTGAGGTTGGCGGCTTCGGCAAAGACTTCGGCCTGGCGGAGGCCGTTCTGGCCCAGGGTGGCGTCGAGCACCAGCAGAGCTTCCACCTGGGCGGTGGGAGCTTTTTTGTCCACGATGCGGCGAATCTTGGCCAGTTCGTCCATCAGGTTCTTCTTGTTCTGCAGACGGCCCGCTGTATCCACCAGCAGCAGTTCAATGTTGCGGGCCTGGGCGGCAGCGATCGCGTCGTAGACCACCGCCGCCGGGTCGGTGTTCTGGCCGGGGTTGGCAATCACCTCCACCTCACTGCGAGCTCCCCAGGTTTTGACCTGCTCCACGGCGGCGGCGCGGAAAGTGTCGGCGGCGGCAATCAGGGTGTTGTAGCCCGATTTTTTGGCAATGTGGGCCAGCTTGCCGATGGTGGTGGTTTTGCCCGCACCATTCACCCCGGTCATCAGCCAGATATTGAACTCCCCCTTCTCAGGAGTAAACGTGAGGTTGTGGGCGTCCCCCAGGGGCGCATCGAGCATGTCCCGCAGAATGGACTTCAGGTAGGCGATCGCCTGGTCTGGCGGCAGCACCTCCTGGCGCATGCGCCCTTGCAGGGCCTCAATCACCTTGTCGGTGGCCGTTACCCCCACATCGGCCTGCAGCAGTAGCGCCTCAATTTCCATTACCGCATCGTCGTTGAGCGGTCCCTGGCCGACAATGGCCTTCAGCTGGTTGACCAGACTGAGGCGGGTTTTGTTCAGCCCCTGGCGCAGCTTGTTCAGCCAGGTAATTTCTTCAGCGGAGATGTCGTCGGGGCGGCGGCCCTGGGCGGCCAGCACCTCCGCTGACCAGAGAAAGGCCTCGTCGAGGTCAATGTCCGGCAGGACGGGGTCAGGCGGCGCGGCGACGGCGGCAACGGGTTCCGGCTCCGGTTCGGGCTCCACAATGGCGGTCGCTTCCAGTTGGGCCAGGCGCTGCTGGCGCTCTTCCTCGGCCTGGGCCCAGAAGGGGCGCGGTGCGGCGGGTTCGGGCTCGGGTTCTGCGGCCACGGGCTCCGGCTCGGCAGGCTCAGGCTGGGATGCAGATTCTGGGGTGGCGAGCTTGGCAGGCTCGGGCTCGGTGGGTTGGGCAGGCTCAGCAGATGGTATTTCCGCCTCAGCAGCGACGGGTTCAGGGGGCTCAGCGGCGGCGATCGCTTCCGCCTCAGCCGCTGCCTCGGGTTCGGCAGGGGACGGTTCGGCCTCAGCCAGTGCCTCGACTGCCACCGGTTCAGGTGCAGACTCCTCGGCCTCCGTTGCCGCATCACTGGCCTCCGGTTGGGCCGCAGCCTGCTGCTTCTGAATATTTTGGTAGGCCGCTTTGGCCCACTTCAGGTAATCCTCCGACGAAAGCTGCGGGCTGGTGGCACCGGACTTTGCGGTTTCAGGCGCTTTCGCCTGATCGGCCTTGGCTTCGGCAGCTTTAGCGTCGGCCTCGGCGCTGTCCGATTTGTCAAAACTGCGCTGAAACCAGTTGAACCCAGCCATATGGAGCTACCTTGCGGACGTCGTTACTGTTGTTAATCCTATCGTTCTGCGGACCTAACCAGAGGGTTCACCCACTCACCTACCCATCCACTCACCCACCTATCTACACACCCTCTAACCGACCGGCCTATCCGCCTCCATCGCCACCTCCCCCTCTTCGCCGCGGCTGACCACCCGGCGCAGCACGCCGTTGATGAAGCGGTAGCCGTCGTCGTCGCTGTAGCGTTTGGCCAGCTCCACCGCCTCGTTGATGGCGACCCGGTCGGGGGTGCCCAGGTAGTACATCTCGACCACGGCCAGGCGCAGAATGTCGCGATCGATGCGGGCCAGGCGTTTGAGATTCCAGGCCACCATCGCTTCATCGAGAATGCTATCGACCTGGGCCTGGTGCTTGGCGGTGTTGCTGAGCAGCTCCAGGGCAAAGGCTTCGATTTCGGACTGGTTGCTGAGGCGAATAAACTCGGGCAACTCCACCGCGTGGGCCAGGCGATTGATGGCCGCCTGGGTGAGGTCGATCGCCGCTTCGACCATGCTGCGTCCCTTTTCTACGTCGCTGGCGCGGGTGCCGCTGTCAACCAGGTGCTGGTTGCCTCGCTTCAGCTCGTCGGAGGCGGTTTCGAGGGCATCTTTGGCCTCGGCAGTGAGGGCTTGAATGGCGGCCAGCAACAGCTTCTCAAAGTCCCGCGTGACCAGTTTGCCGGGCTTCTCAGAAAGTTGGCTGAGGCCCAGCAGGGCCAACTCGCGAGCCATACGGCGAGCTTGCATAGTCATCGTCTCCCAGCGGCGGTGCTAAGGTCTTGCCCAGAAAAAGCAACCCCAGCGGCAGGTTCAGGTGCAGCGGGGGTAGTCAGGCTAGAACCAGGCTATATCTTAGCAATCTTCTTCCACCGGCAAGACGGAAAGTTGCTGAGGATAGTCAGACCGCTCGGCCGCCTCCTCAGCGGTGCGATCGCGGCTCAGATCCAGCTCACCCTGGCCGAGGGAAATAGGCAGCTGCCCCTCCTCGACCGTCGCCGTGATCCGATCGGGGGGCACCGCCGAGGCCAGGTTGGGGCCGACAATGCCGCCGGAGAGCAGCACCTTGAAGGCATCTTCGATGGAAATTGAAAGGTTGACCACATCGGTTTCGGGCACGATGGCGTACCAGCCGCTGGTGGGGTTTGGCGTAGTGGGGACAAACACGCTCAGCATTTTGGCGGTGCTGGGGGCGGCGGCGGCGGTCATGGCCCCAGTCACAAAAGCGATCGCCCAGATTCCCTTACGCGGATACTCCACCAGCACCACCCGGCGAAAGCGCGAGTTGGAGTCCTGAAAAACGGTCTGGAGCAACTGTTGCAGGGTTTTATACACCGATCCGGCCAGGGGGATCGACTGCACTACCTTTTCGCCCACATCCAGCAGCCAGCGACCCGCAATATTGCGCGCCATCAGACCAATAATTAGAATCGCCAGCAGGGGTACCGACAGGCCAATCAGCAGATTGATGATGTTGACCAGGACGGGGTTGAGGCCGTCAAAGGGGGTTAGCTGCTTGGGAAAGCGAGTCAGCAGCCGCACCACCCAGGCTGAAATCGTGATCGTCAGCCAGATGGTAGTGGCTAGCGGAATGACTACCAGCAGACCGGCGATCAGATCGTTTTTGAGGTCTTGCTTGATCTTTTGCAGCACAGAGGGCTCGGGGTGATCAGGGCTCGAAAGCGGTGGAGTATTCAGGGTAGGCGAACCGTTTAAATCCATAATCCCAAAATGGTGTAAGGGATGGGTAAGGCGGCAAAGACCGCTGAGCTAGATCTAGGGATGGGTGGCTTGGGAACAGACCATCAAATCATCTAAACAGTAACGACCTTATCTAGTATTGTAAACATTTGTATAGGGAACGGGAGCAGAACCTTCCCATTCTAAAGGTATGCATGAATAGCTGATCTCAGGCAAACGTCCTGCCGTTGTCCCTCCATCCTAAAACAAATGGGTAGCGAGGGTAACATTCCGCGTTTCCGCTGGACTTGATGCCAGCTCTCAGGCTAGCCCCAGCATGTAGCGGGCCAGGTTTAAGTAGAGCAGCACCCCCAGCACATCGACGATGGTGGTAATAAACGGGGCCGACATCAGCGCCGGGTCAAACCCCAGGGTTTGAAACAAAATGGGCAAACTGCCCCCGGCCGTAGAGGCCAGAATAGAGATCGCCACCAGGCTGAGGCCCACGGTCATGGCAACGAGCAAATCGCCCTGCAGCAGGAAGGCCCACAGGGTGACGACGGTGCCGAGCATGAGCCCCAGCACGGTACCGGCGATCGCCTCCCGCCGAATCACCGAGAGAGCCTGCTTGGGCCCAATTTCCTGGGTGTTGAGACCGCGAATCACCACCGTTGATGACTGCGCTCCTACGTTGCCGCCGCTGCCAATCAGCAGCGGAATAAAGGCGGCCAGGGCCACCACCTGCTGCAAAACCTCCTCCTGGCTGCGGATTACGGCGGTGGTGGCGGTGTTGGTAACCAGCAGCACCGAGAGCCATACCACCCGCTTGCGGGCGACATCGAACAGGTTGGCCTGAAAGTAGCTGTCGCCGCCGCTCTGGACGCCGCCCAGCGTATAGATGTCCTCAGTGGTTTCGGCCTCAATCACATCGATCAGGTCATCCACGGTGATGATGCCCACCAGGCGGTCCTCGGTGTCGACCACGGGCACCGCCAGAAAGTCGTAGCGCTGCACCAGGCGGGCCACTTCCTCCTGGTCGGTATCGGTGCGCACCGAGATCACATCGCGGGTCATCAGGTCGCCAATGGTCTGGTCCGGCTGGCCGGTGACCAGATGCCGCAGCGAGAGGATGCCGGTCATGCGGCGGGCGGCATCGGTGACAAACAGGTAGTAGATGGTTTCGCTGACGTAGGCGCGGCTGCGAATGTAGTCGAGGGCGCGCAGCACCGTCCAGCCCTCCTTGAGGGCGATGTACTCGGGAGTCATGATCCGCCCGGCGGTGCCCGGTTCGTAGCCCAGCAGCAGCGCCGTCGCCTCCCGCTCCTGGGGGCTCAGCTGCGACAACAGGCTGCGCACAAATTTGGCGGGTAGTTCGTCGAACAGGCGGGCCCGATCGTCCGGCGACATCTTGTCGACGATATTGAGGACGTCCTGGCGCTTGAAGTCTTCGATCAGGGTTTGCTGCACGCTGGTGTCGAGGTTTTCGTAGACCTCGATCGCCTCGCCCTTGCCCAGCAGTCGAAAGGCGATCGCCTGCATGGCCTCCGGCAGCCCCTCGATCGCCTCGGCAATATCCGCAGGCTGCACCGGCACCAGCAGCGCCTTGGCCCCCGGCAAATTGCCCAATTCCAGCAGCACCTGAAGCTGCGAGCGCACCAGCTCCTGCAGCTCCCTGCGGTCTACCGTAAGGGGGGTCGATGTAGTCTGCGCCTCGGTCAATGGCGGCATCTCGGCTAAAACAACTGCCACTAGTCTAGTGGCCCCTGGCCTTCCAGAGAAGTCTAAACCGTTAGGATTATTCTCTCAGCTGGGCTAAGCGAAGGTTTGGCCCAGCAAATTGACGCTTTCCTTAATCGCGATCGCTAAGGGTAGGTATTGCCCACTCTTAGCGACTAATCGCTACAATCCAGGCGTTAACTTACTCCCCAGTGCCTTTGTCCTCCCCTCCCCGCATTGCTCTAGTCACCGGCCCGGCCCGCTCGGGCAAAAGCGAGTGGGCTGAAGCCCTGGCCGAGGCCCTAGCCGCCCAGTTTGGCCAGTCCGTCACCTACATCGCCACGTCCACAGATGATCCGGCGGATCTGGACTGGCAAAAGCGGGTGGCGCTGCACCGCGATCGCCGCCCCGCCCACTGGCAGCTTCGGGAAGTACCCATCGCCCTCTCCGAAGTCATCCTTGCCGCCACCGCCCAGGACTGCCTGCTGATTGACTCCCTCGGCACCTGGCTGGCCAACCTGCTGGAGCAGGACAACGCCACCTGGCGAGCCACCGTTGAGGCCCTAATTGAGAGTCTGCGGCAGAGCCCCAGCCGCGTCATTCTGGTCTCTGAGGAAACCGGCTGGGGGGTGGTGCCTGCCTACCCGGTGGGGCGCTTGTTCCGCGATCGCCTGGGCTATCTCACCCGCCGGGTGGGCACCGTCGCTGGGGCGGTGTATGTCGTCATCGCCGGGTATGCGGTGGATGTGAAGGCCCTGGGGCACCCGGTTTAGCCCGGAGAATTGATAGCCATCGCCAGAACCGTTAGGACGTGGCCAACGCCTTTGAAGCGATGGCTATACGCCATTGCGCCGCCCCAGTTTTTGCCTTTGGAAGAGGCCAATGTCCTAAGCGCAAGGGCCATCGCTATAGAGCCGGCTGGGCTCAGGATTACAGAGCCGGCTGGGCTCAGGATTGGGGATACTTTTCCTGCCGCAGAATCTGGTTGTCCTGTCCCACCACCCGCACCGCCTGGGGAGATTGGTTTGCCGGAATAAAGATGGCATAGAAGTCGTTGGTGCCCTCATCCCGCAGGATTTGACCATTCCCCAGTACAACCTCCACGGCTGCCACCGCTGGAGAATGGATCCGCCCAAACAGAATTTGAATGGTGCTGTGCAGGGGGGATCGGGTGGTCGTGCTGCCCATCAGATCGATGTAGCCAGCCTCGGCCTCGGCCCTGGAACGCTCATCCACATTCCAGGCCGCCGAACCAGTACCCTGGAGCTGCCACTGCCACCCCCGCCAGGCAAAAATTGAGCTGCCCAGCAAGTCGTAGTTCTGGTAGGGGTCATCGAGGTCGGCCCCGGCACAGGTGGTCCGGTACAGGACAATTGCCCGGCCCTGCTCCTGCCGACTCCCCAGCAGCTCAACCTCTCCCGCTGTAGTTCCCTCCGGGCATTGGGATACAATCCGCTCGGGATCCAGCAAGTCCTCCGGCGAGAGAAACCGGTTCGGGGTACACCCCACCACCAGCCACGGCACCAGACCCGCCAGTGCAACAACAATCGCTTTCATGCCCATCCATACCGCTGTACAGAAATGCTGTACAGAAAACTCTGTACCAAGTCCAGCTTGCCATCCGTGGTGTTCTTGCCAGTTTTTCCACTGGCCAAACGTCACCGCTAGCTCTGGGCCGCATTGAGTACCCCCAGTCTAGCGATTGCGACCTTGGGTAAGAGTCCCCAGGGCGGGGGAGCAATTGCTGGGGGCTCCCCAGCCCTATACCTCAAACCCCTCCAGCTCAACCCCGCGCCACTTACCGTCAAACTTCTCCGCCACCAGGGGGGTCAGGGTCAGCTTCGGCGGATTGCCTGGGGCTACCTCTACGCGCAGACCAGAGTAGGGGCGCTTGAGGCGGCTGCCGTCGCCTGTGCGGCCCAGATACAGGTGCGATTTGGCCACCGGGCGCACCGTGCCATCCAGGGTCTCGGTGATCTCGGGGCCTTCCTTGCGCTGCCGCCTGAGGCTGTAGCCGCTGCCGCCGCAGACCACCCAGGCCGTGTGGGCGTCGGCGTGGCCCGTGTCGCCCGTGCGCAGGTAGTCAAAGCAGTGGGCATGGCCGTTGAGCACCAAATCCACTAGGGGGCGGCCCTGGGCAGCCTCGCCCACCTCGGTGGCGACGGCGTTGAGCACCTGGCGCAGGTGGTGACGCACCGCCAGGGTTTGTCCCTGGGGCCACTTGGTGGCTTCGCTGACGTAGGGCGGGTGGTGAAAGAACAGAATGCGCCCGCGCACCGCTGGGTTTTGCCAGGAGGCGATCAGGCGATCGCGCAGCCAGTCGAGCTGGGCCAGATCCACGGTTGATACGCGAGCGCTGTCGAGCTGCTTGGCAATGTCGTTGAGCTGCTCGTCGATCGATTCCATTTGCTCGGTGATGTCCTCCTGGGGATCGTCGCCGTCCAGGCCCAGAACGTCCATGCCCGCCTGGCGCATCAGGTCGGCCTTGGCGGCCTCGAGCTGCTGGCACTGCCGCTGTAGCTCCTGACGGCTGGCCCGGTCGTGAATCACCGGCAGGGGCTGGTTAAAGGTGTTGGAGTCGAGGGCAAAAAAGTCGATACCGCCGTAGCGGAAGGTGTAGTAGCGGTTGGGCAGGCGGGTAAACTGGCCGGGGCGGTAGGTGAGGGCCAGGGTGCCGCCGCCGCAGTCTTCCACGGGGCTGGTGTAGTGGGCCTCCAGGTGCTGACCCAGCTGGCTGGGCGGCACCGCCCTGAGGTAGTCCAAAAATGCCCTGGCGTAGGCATCGCCCCGCTGGGAGCCGCGCCAGCCCACGTCCAGGTCCAGGTAGGAGCGCAGGGCATAGCGCAGCGGCCCGGTTATCCCCGACACCAGCCCAATCAGCGCCGGCAGGTCGTAGTAGTCGTGGTTGCCCAGGACCGGCAGGATGGGGTGGTTGAACACCATGCGATCGTAGGGAATCTTTCGGTAGTCGTCGCCCCCCACCAGCCACTCGCGGTAGGGTTTGATAAAGTTGGTCGGATACTGGTCACGGGAGCCCACCAGGTACACCACATCGCCCGTGTGGAGGGTAAAGCGGGCCGAGTCGAGGTGGGGCAGCAGTTGTTCGGCCACCTGCCGCTGGGGGCTGCTGCTGCGGTGCCGCCCCGTGCCGCTGTCCCCCACCACCAGAAACGAGAAGGCGTCGTCATCGGCACCGCCTTCGTCGATTACCAGGCGGGTTTGGTCGATACCCCGTTCGACCACCTGGGCATGCTGCCATCGCACCCGCTGCTCCATGCAGCGAATTTTGGTCTCAATCGACGGTTCGGTTATCAGTTTGAGAGACATAGCGCTAGGTGCGGTGTGTAAAATGACCCCGTAGCCTGGATGTGCTGACGACCAACGGAGCATGAGCCCCATGGGCCTCTATAACGAAAGGATTTTGCCTTACCTGATCGACGTTTCCATGGCCGGGACCACGCTGGAGCCCTATCGGCGGGAAGTCCTGGCCGAGGTGGAGGGCGCGGTGCTGGAAATTGGCTTCGGTACCGGCTTAAATTTACCCTACTACCCCGACCATGTGCGTCACCTGGTCACCGTAGATCCCAGCCCAGGGGTGCATCGTTTGGCCCAAAAGCGCATCGATGCTTCGCCCATCGCCGTCGACCATCGCCTGCTCAGCGGCGAGGCCCTGCCCATGGCAGAGGCCACCTTTGACAGTGTAGTCAGCACGTTCACCCTGTGCAGCATTCCTGAGATTGAGCAGGCCCTGGCTGAAATTTACCGCGTGCTCAAACCCGGTGGACGGTTCTTTTTTGTTGAACACGGCCTCAGCGATGAGCCCGGCATTCAAACCTGGCAAAATCGGCTGACGCCTCTGCAAAAGCGCATTGCTGGAGGGTGTCACATCAACCGCAACATGCGCCAGCTGATCGAGCAGCAGTTTGACCAGGTGAGCCTGACGGCCGCCTACGTGGAGCGGCTGCCGAAAATTATGGGCTACTTCTACCGGGGAGTGGCCACCAAGGCTTAGCCCACCCAGGCTTAACCTGGCGGGCACAACGCCGAGACTGCGCTGGGAGAGATTGTGGTCTGGGGGCAATTCGCCGTAGGGTACGGTTAGGCTGATAAGTAAATTCGTTAGATCAGTCTGTGGGGGGCGATCGCGCTCAGCCCCGCTGCACCGAAGCCTAGCCGTTAGGGACTCTGCCTGCCATGGCCACCCGCCTCTGGAACTTCTTGATTGCCGACCTGGGCGATTTGGGCGCTCTGGCCTCGCCTGGTACCGCCGATGCCGTCGATGTGGTGCTGGGTCTGGCGGCGGCACTGGCGGCGGAAGACCTCAATATTCCAACGGTTGCGGCCCTGGTTAACCAACTCGACTCCCTGCTAGATGCAATCAACTCTCCGCTGGGCAAACTGGTAGGGGCCAACCTCCCCCTGCTTGCCATCGGGGCTGGGCTGATTGAGTACTACGTGGCGGCTACCCAAACGCCGCCTACCCCGGCTCAGGCGGTGGCCCTGGCCAGTCAGGCGGCCTATCTGGAGAGTTTTTGCACCTTTGCCAGGCAACATCCCAAGATCGAGCAGTGGCTGAGGGCGAAGGACAACACCCCCCGGGCCAAAACCATCACCCTGCCGGTCAAAGCCCTGGGCATTTTTGAGCTGACGGAGGCAGAGGCACGCCTGGCGGCGGGCTGCTTCCATCAGTCGGCCCTGGCCGCAGCCTTTAACAGAGCGCTGATCGCCCGACTGGTGCAGCTGGGGACGACCCCGGATCAGGCCAGCCGGATCACAGCGGTGGTGGCCAGACATACCAATCGGCACCTGCGAACGGCGATCGCCGCCGCCGGAGACCTGGTGCCGCCCCTGCTAGAGCGCGATCGCCCCAGTCCTTAGTCAAGCTGACAGCCCCTAGAGCCCCAGTGCCAACAGCGGGTTTTCAGCCAAAAGACCAGTTTAGGTTACTTATTGATCCGCCTTCAGCGTGTCACTGCTATGGGCCGGGTACTCTACCTGCAGAGGATCGTGCACTATCCCCTGACCGGATCAGGGTTCCCTGGGTTAGAGCGGCGCTCAAGCGTCGTAGGTGAGAGATGGCTGAAGTTGTAGCTAATGGTTTAACTGACCTTCTTAAGGTCTTAATCGTTGAAGATACCGAAGACGATGCGCTGCTGACCGTTCAGACGTTGCGCCGGGGAGGGCTTGCCCTCGACTGGGAGCGAGTTCAAACGGCGGCGGAACTGCGCCATGCCCTCAACGCTCGCCCCTGGGACGTGGTGATTTCTGACCACAACCTGCCCCAGTTCAATGCCCCTGCCGCCCTGTCCATCGTGCAGGAGCAGGGGCTAGACCTGCCGTTTATTGTGGTGTCTGGCACTATCGGTGAGCAGCAGGCCGTGACGATGATGAAGGCCGGAGCCCACGACTACCTGATGAAGGACAACCTGGCCCGCCTGCCCGAGGCGGTGCGGCGAGAGGTGCGCGAGGCCCAAAACCGCCGCGATCGCCAGCGGATCAAAGCGGCGCTCAACCTCAGCGAGGCCCGATTTCAAAAGCTGGTGGATACCCAACCCGGCGTGCTTTACACCGCCATTCAGGACCAGCAGGGCGATCGCGCCTTTACCTACGTCAGCCCCACCTGGCCCGATCTGTTTGAGGTCTCCATTGCCGCCACCCTGGCCGATGCCGAGCTAATTTTCAATCTCTTTCACCCCGACGACCGGGCGGGCTATGCCGCCGCCGAGGCCGAAAGCCTGGCCACCCTGATGCCCTTTCGCCACGAGTGGCGCATCGTCACCCCGACAGGCAAAACTAAGTGGATTCAGGCCAACCTCCGGCCCGAGCGCCTGCCCGGTGGAGCCGTGCAGTGGTTTGGCGTGCTCCTGGAGGTGAGCTGCCGCAAGCGGGCGGAGCTGGCGGTGGTGCGCCAGCTCGACCTCAACCGGCTGATGGTCGATGTCACCAGCCGCTTTGTCGACGTCAGGGCCGCCGATTTCGACGCCGAGGTGACGCGATCGCTGCAGCTGATTGGCGACTTTCTCCAGGCCGACCACGGCTACGTGACGCTCTTTGACAGTCTCAGCGCCCCGGCTTGCGATCGCACCATGCGGGTCACCCACCAGTGGTACCGCCCCGGCTGCGAGGGGGCCAGCCAGCCCCCGGCATCCATCCCCCTGGCCGCCTTTCCCTGGGCCACAGCCGCGCTGCTGAGGCGCGAGGTGATTGGCGTGCCCCAGGTGGACGCCCTGCCCGACCCCTGCGCCACCGATCGGGCCAGCTGGCAGCAATTTAACATTCAGGCGGTGCTGTCAGCCCCGCTGATTCAAAAGACCAGTGTGGTGGGTCACGTGGGATTCTTGACCTTTGGCCGTCCCATGCTGTGGGACGAGAACACCCAGCAGCTCCTGCCGGTGCTGGCCCAGACCCTGGCCAATACCCAGGAGCGACGCCAGGCCGAAACGGTGCTGGCCCAGCGGGAGGCCCAGAGCTGGGCGATGCTCTCGGTGATGCCCGACCTGCTGGTGCGAATGGGGGCCGATGGCCGCTACCGCGAAGTTCTGAGCCAGGGGCACCCGCTCGATATTGTGCCGTCCTCCCAGAGTCGGGTGGGTCGTCATGTCTCGGAGCTGCTGCCCGCCGACCTGAGCGCACTGAAGCTCCAGGCCATTCGCCAGGCGCTGGCAACGGGGGAGGTGCAAACCTACGAGCAGCAGCTGCGGGTGGGCGATCGCGTGCAGGATGAGGAAGTGCGGGCGGTGCGGTGCGGCCAGGATGAAGTGCTGTTTTTAATTCGCGACATCAGCGATCGCAGGCGGTCGGAGCTGGCCCTACAGCAGAGCGAGGCCCACCAGCGAGCCCTGATCGAGGCCCTGCCCGATCTGCTGGTGCGGCTGAATCGGGATGGCATTTACCTGGAGTTTGCCGCCAGCCCCATTTTTCAGATTGTGGGCGATCTGGCGGAGCTGGTCGGCACCCACGTCAGCGACTCGCTGCCCCCTGCCGCGGCCCGACAACGCCTGAACGCCATCCAGCGCGCCCTGGACACTCAAACCATTCAGTTCTACGAACAGGATCTCTCCACGGCAGACAACTTTCGGATCGAAGAAGTGCGCGTTGTGCCCTACCGGGACGACGAGGTGCTGGCCCTGGTGCGCGACATTAGCGATCGCAAGCGGGCCGAGCAGCAGCTGCTGGAACTGAATCAGTCCCTGGAGCAGCAGGTGGCCGATCGCACCGCCGCTCTGCAGGAGCGGGAGGCCCGCTACCGGGGTCTGATGGAGGGGGCTAGCGACGCCATTCTGGTGGCTGACCCCCAGGGCCACATCCTGGAAGTCAACCGCCGTACCGAAGAGTTGTTTGGCTACTCCCGCGCCCAGCTGACCCAGATGCACCAGTCCCAGCTCCATCCCCAGGAGATGCTGGCTGAGATCAGGGCCATGTTTCATGAATCGATCGATCTGGACCACTACCAGACGGTCAACGTGCCCATAGTGCGCGCCGACGGGCAGCAGGTGCCGGTCGATATTACGGCCACAACCATCACCCTGGGATCCACCCGGGTGGTGCAGGGCATTTTTCGAGACGTGAGCCAGCGGCAGCGGATCGAGGCCGAAAACCAAAGCCTGCGCGATCGGCTTGAGTTTTTGCTGTCCTCCAGCCCCGCCGTGATTTACAGCTGCAAAGTGGGCGGCGACTACTGGTCAACCTACATGAGCCCCAATGTCAGCCAGATCTTTGGCTATCAGCCCAGCGACTTCATCGGCGAGTCCAGCTTCTGGACCGATCGCATTCACCCCGACGACAGGGAGACCGTCCTGACCGAGATGGACGACTTGCTGATCACGGGCCATCATTGCCAGCAGTATCGGTTTCGCCATCGCGATGGGCATTACGTCTGGGCCGAGGACCACACCAAGCTGGTGCGCGACGATCAGGGCCAGCCCGTTGAGGTGATTGGCTTCTGGACCGACATTAGCGATCGCAAACAGGCTGAACTCGAGCGGGAAGAACTGGCCCAGCGCCTGGCCATCGCCCTCAAGTCGGGGGCGATCGGCTGCTGGGAGTGGGATCTCAAACACAATGTCCTCACCTGGGATGAGCGCATGTATGCCCTCTACGACGTGCCCTTCCAGAGCGGTGCAGTCTCGGCACCCCAGCCCTACACCCTGTGGACTAAGCGCATTCACCCCGAGGATCGCGCTGCTACCGAGACATTGCTGCACCAGGCCGTTTTGGGCACCACCCGGTACGATTCTGAATTTCGAGTCGTGCATAGCAACGGCAGCATTCACCACATCAAAGCCTACGGCGAGGTGCTGCACGATGAGCAGAGCTGCCCGATCAAAATGATTGGGGTCAATTTTGACATCAGCGCCCGGAAACAGGGCGAAGACGAACGCCAGCAGGCCGAGGCCGCTCTTCTGGCCAGCGAAATGAAGTACCGCCGCCTGACCGAAAACATCCCCAGCATGATCTTTCGCTTTAGCCTCGGGGCCGACGGTCAGCAGGCCTTTACCTACGTCAGCCCCCGCGTGCAGGAGATCTATGAGGTGACCGCCACCACGGCCATGCAGGATGTCTCAGCGCTCTTGTCCCTGGTCGTCGAGGCCGATCGCGAACCCCTGCAAGCCCTGATTGAGCAATCGGCCCGGCAGCTGACCCGGTTTGAGAGTGAGCACCGCATCGTCACCGCCAGCGGCGTGGCCAAGTGGGTTCGCGTCGAGTCGCTGCCCGAGGAACAGGCCAACGGAACCGTTGTCTGGGAGGGGTTTGTGCTGGATGTCAGCGATCGCAGGTGCGCTGAGGAAACCCTGCGGCAAACCAACGCCGAGCTGGTCCGCGCCACCCGGCTCAAAGACGAGTTTCTCGCCAACATGAGCCACGAACTGCGCACCCCCCTCAACGCTATTCTGGGTCTGAGCGAGGGGCTCCAGGAAGAGGTGTTTGGCCCCATCACCCCCCGCCAGCGCCGCTCCCTCGACACCATTGAGTCCAGCGCCACCCACCTGCTATCGCTGATCAACGACATTCTCGACGTGGCCAAAATCGAGTCGGGGCAAATCGATCTGAATCTCGCCCCCACGGCGATCGCGCCCCTCTGCCAGTCGAGCCTGGCATTTGTGCGGCAGCAGGCCCTCAAAAAGCGCGTTCAGCTGGCCGAGCGCATTCCTGCCCAGCTGGCAGAACTGGTGATCGATGAGCGCCGCATTCGCCAGGTATTGATCAATCTGCTCACCAACGCGGTCAAGTTCACCCCAGAGGGGGGGCGAGTGCTCCTTTCCGTAGCCGCCGACGCCCATCGCGAGGGCAACAGCACCCGGCACGTCATCCGCTTTACCGTCGAGGATACCGGGATTGGTATTGCCCCCGACGATATTCCCAGGCTCTTTCAGCCCTTTATTCAGATTGATAGCGCCCTCAATCGCCAGTACCAGGGCACCGGGCTGGGGTTAGCCCTGGTCAAGCAGATCACCGAGCTGCACAACGGCCAGGTGACGCTGACCAGTGAGGTCGGGGTGGGGAGTTGCTTCAGGGTTGAGCTGCCCTATACCCCAGCGGCCAGGCCCAGGGAATCGACGCCCGTGCTGGCCGATCCGCCTGACCATCCGGTGGGGCCTGCGCCGGGGCGATCGCCCCGGATTTTACTGGCCGAAGACCAGGAGGCCAACATCAGCACCATCGCCCACTACCTGAGCGCCAAAGGCTACCGTATAGCGGTGGCGCGCCGTGGGGAAGAGGCGGTAGCTATGGCCCGGGCGGAACATCCCGACTTGATCCTGATGGATATTCAAATGCCTGGAATGGACGGCCTGGAGGCCATTCGCCGCCTGAGAGCGGATCCCAGCCTGGCCCACCTGCCGATCATTGCTCTCACCGCCCTCGCCACTGAGGCCGATCGCGATCGCTGCCTGGCCGCCGGCGCCAATCAGTACATGAGTAAACCCGTCAAGCTCAAGCAGCTAACCGCCCATGTTCAGCACCTGCTCACCTACGCGTAATCGATGATGAAGCCGATCTCAATTCTGGTGATTGACGATGACCCTAACAATTTTGACGTCATCGAAACGCTGTTAGATGACCAGGACTATCAGCTGCAGTATGTCAGCAGCGGCGTAGCGGCGATTGAGTCCCTCGACTACCTCAATCCCGACCTGATTTTGCTGGATGTCATGATGCCCGACCTCGACGGCATTGAAGTGTGCCAGCGGATCAGGGCCATGCCAGAGCATGCCGCCATTCCAATTATTATGGTGACGGCTCTGAGTGAAAAGCAGGATCTGGCCCGCTGCTTTGGGGCCGGAGCCAACGACTTTATCAGCAAGCCTGTCAGCGGTCTGGAGTTGACCGCCCGGGTGCGGTCGATGCTGCTGCTGCGCGAACAGTACCAGCAACTGGAGGCCATCAATACCCATCTGGAAGCCAAGGTGCTGGAGCGCACGGCTCAGCTGCAAGCCATCATCCTCCAGGATGACCTGACCCGGCTGCCCAGTCGAGTTTGCCTCACCCAGAACCTGGCCGATTTGCTGCGGGCCAAAGCCGCAGACTTTGCCGTGGTCTACCTCGATTGTGACCAGTTCAAGCTGATCAACGGCTCCTTTGGCTATGCCGTTAGCAACCAGCTGCTGATCGCGATCGCCGAACGGCTGAAGCCGCACTTAGCCGCAGGAGACTTGCTAGCCCGGCTGAGCGGCAACGAGTTTTGCTTTTTGCTGCGCCAGATCGACGGTGTCCCCAGCCTCGAACCCCGAGTGCAGGGCATTTTAAAAAGCTTTGATACCCCCTTTGCCGTCGCTGGAATCGACATTTTCATCACCGCCTGCGTGGGCATCGCCCTGGCCAACAGCGCCTACCAGTACCCCGAACAACCGCTGCAGGATGCCAGCATTGCCATGTATCAGGCCAAACAGCAGGGGGCCGGCAGCTATCAATTTTTCTGTCCCGAAATGCATCAGACCATGGTGCAGCGTCTAGCCCTGGAGAGCGATCTCAAGCGCGCCCTGGAACGCCAGGAATTTGTGGTGTACTACCAGCCCATTGTTCGACTCAAAACGTTTGCGCTGGTTGGGTTAGAAGCTCTGGTGCGCTGGCAGCACCCCGAGCGCGGTCTGATCGCGCCGGGGGAATTCATTCCGCTGATGGAAACGACTGGCCTGGTGGTCCCCGTGGGCCTTCTCATTCTCAGGCAGGCTTGCCAACAGCTATACCGCTGGCAGCAGCAGGGCTGGAGCGAGTTGACTGTCAGCGTCAATCTGTCGGTGCGGCAGTTTGCCTGCTCTACCCTCCTCGACGACATTGATCAAATCCTGGCCGAAACCCAGATCAACCCCGCCCGGCTCAAGCTAGAGATCACCGAAAGCGCCATCATGGACAACGCCGAAACCGCTATTGGCATTGTCGAAGCCCTGCGATCGCGCCAGATTCAAATCAGCATCGACGATTTCGGTACCGGCTACTCGTCCCTGGGCTACCTGCACCGGTTCTCGGTCAACGATCTCAAAGTCGACCGATCCTTTACCAACCAAATTCAGGTCTCTGAGTCGAAATACAAGGTGGTGGATACCATCGTCACCCTGGGCCAGCAGCTGGGCCTGACCGTCACCGCCGAAGGCATTGAAACTGAGCCCCAGCTGCGCCGTCTCCAGCAGCTTAACTGTGAACTGGGACAGGGATACCTTTTCTCTAAGCCCCTCCCGGCGGCCGACATCGACACTCACCTACAGTCGAACCCGGTGAACAATGCCCTGTTGAAACCAGCGGGAATGACGCTAGCTTGACCCTTTGCAGCCTCAGCAAGAGTCCCTCAGCCATGTCGCTAACGGCGTCAGCCCTGTTCTCAGCCTCCTGAGGCATTCGCCTTGGCTGAACGCAATGGCCATCACTATAATTTTGTCACCGGTTCTAGTGATCGCCGTAGTGCCATACCCGCCGATCTGGAGCTTGAATCATGGCAGTAGCCTGGGATACGTCTAGGGGTTTGGCAAACAAGTAGCCCTGGCCATAGTCGCACTGCGATGCCTCGAGGTAAAGCAAGTGCCGCACCGTTTCGATCCCCTCAGCTACGACCTTAACCCCCAGGTTGTGAGCTAGGCCGATGATAGACTGGGTAATGCTGAGGCTGGTTGTTTCGTCAGAACCGTCGATGCTGGCAATAAACGAGCGATCGATTTTTAGGGCATCAATGGGGAATCGATGCAGGTAGCTCAGCGAGGAATAGCCGGTACCAAAATCGTCAATATAGATTTGCACCCCCAGCTGCCTGAGCTGGTTAAAGATATCGACCGCTGATTGACTGTTGTCCATCACAATACTTTCGGTGATTTCAAGCTTCAGCTGCTCCGAGCGAATAGCATACTTATCCAGCATCATTTGAATTGTCTTCAGTAACCGGGCGTCGGCCATCTGCTGAGACGAGATATTGATACTGACCGACAGCTCTTGACACTCCGGTGAAATCTGGTTCCAGGCCTGCATTTGGGCACAAACCGCGTCTAAAGCCCAGGTGCCAATCTCGGTGATCAAGCCATTTTCCTCAGCCTGGGCAATAAATTCCGATGGACTCAGCAGCCCCCGTTCTGGATGATGCCAGCGAATCAGTGCTTCAAATCCCATTAAAGTTTGCCCCTTGAGGGCAACAATGGGCTGATAAACCATGCAGAACTCTTGATTTTGCAGCGCTCGTCTCAAATCGCCGTCCAACTTCAAACTGTCCATCGCTTTGCCCTGCATGTGATGATTAAACACCACATAGCGAGACCGCCCTGAAAACTTGGCCTGATACATGGCGGTATCTGCATCTCGCAAAATATCTTCTACGCACTGATAGCGCAAATCACTGGTCGCAATGCCAATGCTGGCGCTGGGAAAAACCTCATGTCCATTCAAACTGAGGGGCTTTGAAATTTCTCGCTGAATTCGCATCGCGATCTCTATGCTTTCATCGGTGCTGTTTAGGTCTTCCAATAAAATTGAAAACTCATCTCCGCCAAGTCTAGCGATCAGATCGGAGGGACGCATACAAGCCTTCAGTCGTTCAGAGACCTGGACTAAGAACTGATCGCCAACCAGGTGTCCAAAGCTGTCATTCACCAGTTTAAAGCGATCGAGATCGATAAATAAAATGGCGTATAGAGGAATGGTTTCCTTCTCTCTATGGGCCTGAATCAGGCGTGAAACTTTTCTCAAAAATAATGTGCGATTGGGCAACTGAGTCAGAGCATCATGACGAACATCGTGCAAAAGCTTTTCTTCCAAAGAGCTTTTCTGAGGAGTATGCTTGAATTTTGCGGCAAATACGTTAGGACGCACAGCCGTAATCTGCACTTCATAAAAGCTATTTTCCTGATCAGTAATTAACTCGCAAATAATGGGCTCAACAGGCTTCATGCTTTTGATGTCTTGTATAGCCTTAATAACCTTGTACTCATCAGCAGAAGCAAGTACGTGGTCAATAGGCCGACCTATATTGTGCTTGAATAGGCGAAAAAGGCTTAGATCTTGAATATCTAAAGCCTCTTTAAAGGATAAAATAGTGCCTATTTCGTCCAGGCATACTACGAACTCTGGGGATATGGTTTGCGATAGGACTTTTGCAGGCAAATCAGATAATTGCTCCTGATGCATGCAGGCAAGCAGGAACTTCTTAAAGTTTTTATAACCAAGTGGACTGCGATCGCCATCCTCAAGTTTGACAAATAGTGAATAAACACCCCGACAAATGACAATTAGATCACCATCCTGAAGCTGTTGAGACTTACGCACTACACCATTGATGGCCAGGCCATTCATACTTGGTTTTCCCTGCTCATTGCCATCGGCAATCCAGCAGGTTTCACCTATAGCCTGAATGACGGCATGGTGGCGAGAAACCCCCTTATACTGCAGAACAATATCGTTGCTATTATGGCGACCAATGGTTAGCTTTTCCTTTTCCAGGGGAAAAATCCGAATCGTATTACTATCGCAAACGATCAATGCATGCCTACTGGGCTTGCCAATTCTAGAGTAGTATTCTAATTCCTGAATACTACTTTGGTTAGATGCAACGACTTCACAGGCATTTCCATCAACTACTTCCGTTGAAGTTTTTTCCATTTTTAAGCTTTGTAACATCGCATCAATGTAAAAAATGTATCACCAATGTGCTCAGGATTTCCTTTTCCGTTTTATAAGTTACGCTTACAAACTCTTTGAGCTAAAAAAGACAGGCAGCTATTTATTGCTATAGAACATCCAATTAATAGCAAATAAAATTGTTGTTTTAGATCGGCAATATCACTTAGCTTTTTGGAAGCTATCCTGACCTGCTAAGCATAATCTCAAGGCTCAGGCTGTTCAAATTAACTTCGGAAATCCTTGCTATGTCGTCAGTCTGATTGCGAACCCAACATAGAGTTGCTAACCCTTGAACAACAATCTAGCCTAGTCTAAACACCTCTTTTGAGGTGTTTCTAGGACTGTGAAGATTGCTGATATTGGCTAAGTATTTAGAATTAGACCAATCGGGTACTTCCCTTATAGCGATGGCCATTGCGCTTAGGATATTGGCCTCTTCCAAAGGCATAAACTCGGGCGGTGCGATGCCGTACAGCCATCGCTTCAGGGGCATTGGTCATGTCCTAACGGTTCTGGCGATGGCTATACCCCTCTCGATGAGTTACGTACACTTTTAAAGTGTATGCATCAAATGTGGCATTCCTGTGGACATCAAATACGGAGACATAGGGGTTTCCCAACACATACTGTCGCGTGGCCCCATTCATGGCGTTGGGGGTCTTCTGGCAATCCAACTTAAGTCAGCAGCCTGAATGGGGTGGTCGTTGCTAAGCCTGGTGGGCGTTCATCCAACGTAACCTGAACAGGGCAACAGCGTGAAAAAGAACGTCGTTCCTACGCCTGGCTGAGACGTAACCCAAATTCGTCCACCGTGGTTCTCAACAATTTTTTTACAGGTAGCTAGGCCAATGCCAGTGCCTGGATAATGTTCCGCAGCCTGGGTTCTTCGAAAGATATCAAAAACTTTTTCAAGGTTATGGGACTCAATACCTATACCATGATCGCGAATCTGAAATAGCCAGTGATTACCATCCTCCCGCACAGAAATTTCAATTTTTGGGGGCGTCCCAGGATGGACAAATTTAATAGCGTTGCTAATAAGATTTTGCAACAACTGAATTAGCTGAGCTTCATAACCCAGCACCGTGGGAAGCGATTCATAGTCAACGCTAATTTCACCCTGGATAATATCGCTGTGAAGATTATCTAAGACCTGCTTCAAAACCTCTTTAACATCAACCGGAATCATCGCCTTATCTCCGACCCCTACCTTGGAGTAGGACAATAGCTCTTGGATTAGAATCTGCATTCGACTACCGGAGTTGTAGATCCGGTTGAGATAGTCTAAAGCTGCCTCATCCAGAGTCTCTTGGTAGGTTAGCTGCATAATTTTTGCAAATCCAGTAATGCCTTGCAGCGGCTGCTGCAGGTCGTGGGAAACGACATAGGCAAATTGCTCTAACTCTCGATTGGAGCGAACAAGTTCTCGATTGTGCTCTATCAACTGTTGCTGTAGTCTCTGAATACAGAGCTGGTGCTCAATTCGGGCTAGGACCTCCATTTCTTGAAAAGGCTTGGTAACATAGTCAACCCCTCCCGCCGCAAAAGCCCTAACCTTATCTGTAGCATCGTCTAGCGCACTGATAAAAATAATGGGTACATCTCGGGTTTTGGGGTCTGCCTTCAAATGCTGACAAACCCTATAGCCATCCATTTCAGGCATTTTGATGTCGAGCAAAATTAAATCTGGCGGGTCGGCTTGGACAGAGGCGATCGCCCGCTGCCCACTTAAAGCCTTACGAACCTCATACCCTTGGTTTGTTAACATGGCAGACAATACTCGCAGATTGTCCGGGGTGTCATCTACGAGTAAAATATCTACTCTCTTGCTGTCTTGAGAATAGCTGCTTAGGTTGGCTACCTTATTCATAATCTTCTTTTATTTTTTGAATTAAATCAATTATGTTTTCAAACCGAAAGTCCTTGGCCCAGGCAGTTAAGCTAAAAGCCAACAAAGAAAGTTCTGCTGGAATTTGACTAATAAGATAAATGATATCGTGATCAAGCCCCTTTATAGCAGCGCAGTGAAGCTGATCAATCCAATCAGGGGACATCTGCGTCAGGTAGCCTTTAAGGTCTAGATCTACAGGTGGCTTGTCCAATTGTTCGCTATCGGAAAACTGCGGCGTCAACCGTTGGTCAAACCGATCGCTCGCTAGCTCCATTTGATATTTGCCAATTTTCGCGATTGCTAGTAGGTCATTAATTAGTGCCAGCAAATGGTTGCCGTTTCGATAGATTATTTGCCAGTTTTCCTGGTCTTCAGGGCTGAGAGAATCACTGCTCTGAAACACCTGGGTAACGCCTAAAATAGCATTGAGAGGGGTTCTCAACTCATGGCTGATAGACTCCAAAAACTCGCTTTTCGCACGACTAGCCATCTCAGCAGTATTTTTTGCTTCTAAGAGTTCAGCGGTGCGTTGGGCAACTCGATCTTCAAGTTCAAAAAAAGATTCCTTTAATTCCAGAGCCATTTGATTGACGGTCTGAGCTAAATCATCTAGCTCTTGGATAGGTTGGCTATCAACTGTTTGCTCGAGATTTCCGTCAGCAATCTCCTGGGTAACTTTCACCAAACGATGGATATACTGGCTCATCCATCGTGAAGTTATCAGACCCAGAAAAATAGCAGATATTAAAGCTAGCAAACACAGCAGCACTGTAGTGCGCGTATTGGCATTAATCTGCTCCATAAAATTTGATCTGGGCACTACAATTACGATTAGCCAGTCTAAGCCATAGGAATCCTGCCAAGGAGTCACCTGAAGAAAGTCTCGCTTCCCTAAAACGGGAAAGTCAAACTGCTGACTAGACTTAATCTCGCTAAAACTGCCATATTTATTAAGCAAACATTTCGCTGCCTTTTGGATTAGAAGATGTTTGCTTTCAACAGCATAAGAACGACTATTGTCGGCATTATTAGCAAAAAAAGGTTCTGGTTTTGAGCTGGCTACTAGCAAACCACTGCGCTCAACAATAAATATTTCTCCACCAGAATCTAAATCTCTCAAGAATTGGTTTAAGTCGGAAATCAGCAAGTCGACGCCAATTACTCCCTGCAGAGTATTGTCCTCATCATAAATAGGATAGCTAGATGAAATAGACATGATTTCAGGTTTGTCATCCCACTGGTAGATACTACTCCAGGCGGGTGCTTGGGCCGCAATCGCGTCAGCATACCAGGCTTCCTCTACCACTGGAGGCTGATCATGGCTAACCTCCATTAGCCCTATGCGGTTCCCCTCTGCATCGGTTTGGTAAATAGACATTCTGGATAAGAACGGTTGGCGCGTTTCGTTGATTAGTATTTGACCGTTGCTCGACCGCTCAATACCAATGAACTCTCCTTGAGGGTTAGCAAAATTGATATAACCTACGTCGAACAATTTTATTTGGCGGTGAAATGTTTGTTCGATCTGTTCAAAGTTACTCAGATCTAAGCGGCCAGTGTTGATCGCATCTGTATTTAGCTCATTAATCAAAATAGGTAAAGCCAAACGATCTTCAAGGTGATGCGTAACTTGGCTGGCCAGGTGAAGATGTAGTTGAGTAACAAGTTCAGCAATGGCTTTTTCACCATTCAGGAGTGAGAACCAACCGGTCAAACCCACCGCTAAAGCTACCTGCGAAACAAAGGGAACCACCAATATTAGTCGAAGTGGCAGTTTAGGCGATTGCTTGAAGGTTAGATATCGAAACAGCCTGAGGTGCATCTTAGAAGGGTTAATGTTGGTCGATGAAGTGTGTTTATTTAAGCTGCGAATGGGTGAGGAAAATAATTTCGTCGAAGAGGAAATTCTCTGCCCAGTGGGTCAGCGCTATGGTCAACGGAGCAAGGTTCGCGGGTATTTGTTGGATCAAGCTCAAAATTACTTTGTCAATGCCTCGAATAGCACAGTCATGAAGTTGTTGAATCCAGTCTGAGGGCATCTCCGCCAGCAGATCAGCCAGTTCTTGAGCAGAAGCCAAACTAACATTCGGCTCATCAGCGGGCTGTAAGCAATTTTTTTCGTAGATATAGCGTACCCCAAGGTGCTCTGATATTTTGCTCAGTAGCAGGGTTTCCTGGAGTGGTTTACGCAAAAAATCATCACAGCCGATTGCTGCTGCGTTTGATTTTGTCTCTTCAAAAACGCTGGCGGTTAGCGCAATAATTTTAGTGCGGTTCGGAAAATCAAGGGGGAGATGTGCGGCATCGACTTCTGTTCCATTGGGGGGAGTAGCGTTGCTCAAGCACAGAATCTGCTGGCGATCGTACTCGATAGAACGGATGACCTGGGTCGCTTTTACCCCATCCATGACGGGCATGCGTAAATCCATCAGGATCAGGTGAGGATGCCACTGTTGCCAGATCTCAACACCTTCCTGACCATGCCTGGCTTCCCGCAGTTGAAAACCAATGGGGTCTAGGAGTTTAACGAGTAGTTGACTATTTTCCCACTGATCTTCGACTATTAAAATGCGGTACTCGGGCTGGTTAGTCGCAAGGGCGATCGCCCGTCCCTCTGACCATAAAACTTTGGGCTCAGTTCTATCGGCCAGGGCAACCTGTATGTAGAACTGAAAAATACTCCCTTTCCCTAGGCTGCTGTGGGCAGTGATGTCGCCTCCCATCAGACGAATGAACTTTTGGCTAATAGCTAAACCCAAACCCGTACCCTCGGAGATACGATGATTAGAACCAACCTGACTGAAGGGTTGAAACAGGTGGTTAAGCTCCTCAGCCGCAATGCCCAAACCGGTATCTTCAACCTGAAATGTCAGGGTGATGGGGCGATTTGACCTATTTTCACAGGATTTTACCTGCAGGCTGACCTCCCCCACATCAGTAAATTTGATCGCATTGCCAACTAAATTGAGCAAGACCTGGCGCAGTTTGCTTTCGTCAGTGGTGACATACTGGGGTAGCTCAGCCGCGCGTTTAAAAGTTAGTTTCAGGTGCTTGCTTTCGGCTTTAAAGCGCACCATGGCTTCTAAGTCAGCGAGCAGAGCGTAGAGATCGATACTGGTTTCATTGAGCTGAACTCGACCCGACTCAATCTTAGACATTTCTAAAACGTCGTTGATCAAGCCCAGCAAGTGTTGACCACTGCGGTTGATAATTTTGAGGTGGTTGCGGTGCTCAATCTGTAGCGACTGATCGTGGCTAATGACCTGAGTAAAACCCAGAATTACGTTTAGCGGGGTACGCAACTCGTGGCTCATGTTGGCCAAAAAGTCTCCTTTGGCACGGCTGGCGGCTTCACTACGCTCGGCCTCGCGCAGAGCGGCTTCCTTGGCGCGCTGCAGGTTGGCCTCCGCCTCTTTGTGGGCAGTCGTTTCTTCTAAAACCAGCAAAAAGCTTGGCGCAGCTGAGCTGGTGGGGGAATGAGAAATCAGTGGGGAGGCAGGCAGCGGCTGCAACACAAGGTCAAACCAGCGGTTGTTCCACTGGATGTCGTGATAGCGGAAGGGGTAGCCCAGGCTAAGGGTGGCCAGACTGGCCTGCCACTGGGCAGGACTAAGCCATTGGGGGATCAGAGCCTGGTCGATGGGACTACCCACTGCGACCTGCAGCAGGTCAAGGGCGACAGGATTACAAAACCAGATGGTGCCGCCCCAGTCGGCCGCCAGCAGCCCCATGGGTAGGGTACGAGCGATCGCCGTTTGCATGGCCTGGGAACGCCCCAACTGCTCCGCCAGATCGGCCAGTTGCGCCACCTGCGACACCGCTCCCCGGGGTCGGGGTAGGGCTGCGGTTTTGGCGACTGGCTGCCCTGGCTCCAGAGGCAGGATCAGGTCCTGGTGGTAGTGTTCCCACAGGTAGGAGACCTGCCGCCTGAGCAGATGGTCTTCGCGGAGGCGATCGCTGAGGGCTACAGCGGCCGCCGTGGCCACAAACAACGACACCGGAGCCGCCGTAGGCAACCAGTAGTGCAGGTGAAACAGCCCCAGGCTAAGCAACCCCCAGCCGCCGCACAGACCAACCATTGTGATCAGCTGCTGACGGGTATTCCAACCCGCCATAAACCAGCTCAACCCTGGCGCAGTGAGCAGAATTACCAGCCAAATCTGCGGGGACTGCAGGGGCTTCAGTGCCCTGGGGTGGAGCAGGTTATCAATAGCGGCGGCATGGAGATGCAGGCCACTGGCCGGGGGGTTGCGATCGAAGGGGGTGATGAGGGGGTCAAGTCCGGCTGCCGTTACCCCAACCAGCACAATTTTGTTTTGCAAAGCGGCGGTTGGAACCTTACCCTGCAAAACATCGGCGAAAGAAAAGGTCTGGAACTGGTCGGCGGGGCCAGGCCAGTTGACCCACAGGGAGGCAGCGGCAACGTCGGGCAGCGTAGCCGGGGCTGCCACCAAGCTGTAGGCCTGCAGAGCCACGATCGCCAGGGCGGGCTGTCCCTGCCGATTGAGCTGGAGCCGACGTACCAGGCCATCGTTGTCCTCCTGACGCATAATATGACCGGTGGCGATCGCAGCCTCATTTAAGGTCGGCACCGGCGTCAGCATTTCGCCCCTGGGATCCCATGCCTGGGCCAGTACCACCGCCCTCTGCTGCGCGATCGCCTCCGCCAGTTGAGCGTCCTCTGGGCTGGGCTCTGACCAGAGTAAGTTGAAGGCCACCACGCTGGCTCGATCGCGGCTCAGCTGATTGAGCAGCTGAGTGTAGTACCGACGCGGCCAGGGAAACCGCCCTAGCTGGGCAAGGCTGGCATCGTCAATAGCCACAATCACCAGCCGCTCGTCGATGGCCGTGGGGCCACGCAGTTCAAACAGCTCAGTGTAGATGATATGTTCTAAGGCTTGAAACCCATTGCTCCACAGCAACAGCCCGATCGCCACGGCGGCCAGCACGCCCGGCAACAGTCGCCAAAGCCCAGGGCTGCGACGTCTATTCATAGCCCGCTGTCCTGGTCAGCGCCAAGATTTCCTCAAACTGAAAGCGATTGGCCCAGGCGCGCAGCCCCTGCGCCAGGGAATCATGGGTGCTGGGCAACTGGTCGATCAATGCCAAAATTTGGCGATCGCTCCCCAGAATGGCGGCCTGGTGCAGTTGAAGAACCCAGTCCTCGGGTAGATCGCCCAGGGCGGGATCGCCGCTGTTCTCGCCAGGCTCGGCGGCAGTCGGGATGGTGGGGACAGCGATCGCCTGCGGGGCCTCTGGCGCCCTCTCCCCCAGGGCCACCGCGGCGATGTCGCTTGTATAGATGTAGGTCAATCCGGCATGCTGGGCCAACTTGGCAAACACCTCCTGCTCCCGGAAAGGCTTACTGATCACATCATCACAGCCGGCGGCCAAAATCATCGAGCGCTCTTCATCAAACGCGCTGCTGGTCACCGCGATAATCTTGGTCGCCTGAAAGTCCCCGGTTGCCACAGCCTTCATCTGCTGCTCCTGATCTCGAATGTGCCGAGTCGCCTCACACCCATCCATAATCGGCATCCGCATATCCATCAAAATAATCTGGGGATGCCACTGGGCCCATCGCTCGACCCCCTCTCGACCGTTCTGAGCCACCTGAACTTCGAGGCCTAAGGGCCGCAACAGCTGAATTAAAACCTGCTGATTCTCCCAATGGTCTTCGACAATCAGCAATCGGCAGGGTAAGTGTCTGGGGTGCAAACCCACAACCCTGCGAGCAGGATAGACAGTCACATCCTTCCCGCGGGATGAAACCCTAATCGGAATTTGAAACTGAAATTGACTGCCCCGATTAACCTCACTCTCTACGGTGATCGTGCCACCCATCAGCTGCACAAATTTTTGGCTAATGGTCAGACCTAAGCCCGTACCTTCTCCTGTCTGTTGCCCCCGGCGGGTCTGCACAAAGGGAGAAAATAACCGTTTTAGATCCTCCGGGGCAATGCCAGAACCCGTATCCTCAACCGCCACCCGGAGCAGCATAGACTCCAGGCTACCGTCAGGCTGTGGCGCTGCATCTACCCGCAGCGTAACCTCGCCATGCTCAGTAAACTTAATTGCATTCCCCAGCAGATTCAACAGCACCTGTCGCAGCTTTCCTTCATCGGCAAAAACATACTGGGGCAGGTGGGGAGATCGGTTAAAGGTCATGCTCAAGCGCTTGGCGCTGGCCTTGAGGTAGAGCATTTCGTAGAGAGTATTAAGCAGGTGATAGAGGTCAAACTCGGTGGTTTGAAGCTTGAGCCGACCGGCTTCAATCTTTGACATCTCTAGCACATCGTTAATTAAGGTCAGTAAGTGCTGTCCGCTGCGATCAATAATTGAAATGTATTCTCGAGTTTCTGAATTGAGATAGGAGTCTCGGTCGATAATTTGGGTAAACCCCAAAATGGCGTTCAGCGGAGTACGAAGCTCGTGGCTCATGTTGGCCAAAAACTCACTTTTGGCTCGGTTTGCGGTTTCTGCCGCCTCCTTCGCTTTTTCTAGGGCTAAAGCCTGCTCCTGAGTCTGAAGCAGGAGCGTCGCGACGGCATTTTCAGCTTGCTGGCGCTCTAGTTCGGCCCCTGCCCGGGCCGCAAAAATTCGAAGAATTTGCTGGGAAAACTCTTGATCTACTAATGGTTTGCGATCTAAAACCATCAGGTGCCCAATGATGTCTCCCCCAGAATTGGTTAGAGGAATCCCCAAATAGCTCTCGACTCCCATCGCCGCCAAATGCTCCAGGGTCGGAAAATGGGTTTGAATAGAATCGCGGTAGTAGACAATATCGCCCGCCAAAATTTTCTCACAGGGACTACCCGCCAGGGCATACTCAAACGGCTCCCCAAAGGTCTCCCCCTGCCAGAGAGCCAGGGTAAACGCCCTACTTTTGTGGGGCGCGATCAGCTCAGTCACACAGGCATAGTCAACCTGCAAAACCTCGGCTAGGTAACGCACCAGCGATCGAAAAAAATCCTGGCCCGTTTTAGCCGCCGTCCCTTCCACAATCAGACGGAGGGCCTGCTCCATTTGCTTGTAATCGCTGATGTCGGTAGCCACCCCCAGGGCCAGCACGGATTTCCCGTCAATCGTCTTTAAGGGCTTCTTTATTGTTCTAAAAACGCGAGGTTTGCCCGCTTTAGTAGTTATCATCTCCTCAATGATTTGAGGCTTGCCGGTGCTGATCACATCGCGATCAGCCTGAAGAAAAAGCTCCACTTCTGCAGCATTGGGGTTAAAATTGGCGTCGGTTTTGCCAATCAGTTTCTCCACGGTAGTCCCGTAGAGCTCAGCCACCGCCTGGTTGGCCAGCACAAATCGGCCCTCCCAATCTTTGGCAAAAATCAAATTGGTGGGTGTATCAATGACGTTGCGAAGGAATTCCTGCTGCCGCTGCAGCGTCAGTTCAGCCTGATGGTGTTCCCGATGCAGCTGGAGATGCTCCTGGTGCAGGGCCAGCGCGGCGGCGGCGGCATTGAGTAAGTTGATTTCCAGTGAGTCCCACTCACAGGCTACCTGGCAATTGTCAAAGCCAATAAACCCAAACAGTTGATTCTTGACCCTCAGCGGCAAAACTAAAATCGCCAAAATGCCCTGGGGTTCTAGCACCAGGCGCTCTGGTTCAGGTAGGTCGGCCACAAGGCCATGGATACGGTTGCCGCTATCCAGTTCGGCAGCCCAGCGGGGGAGAAAGTCTGGGTAGGGTAAGTTTTGAAGCAGCAGATTGTCCCGTTGAGGTGAGATACCGGCGGCACACCACTCGGCCCGCTGGCTCATGAGCATTTGACCCTGCCGATCGCAATGACGTTCAAACAGGTACACTCGGGAAGCGCCAGAGGCCAACCCAAGTTGGGCTAAGATTTCATCGTACTGGTATTGATGGGTTTTAGTTTGCAGCAGTTGCTGCTGAATTTCTACCAGGGCTGCCAGATAGCGTTCTCGTTTTGCCAACGCAATTTCTGACTGCTTGCGGCTAGTTTCGTCCCGTTGAACACCAAAGTGACCCGTAATATTGCCCTGCTCATCGTAGAGGCAAATGTAATCCCCCTCAATCCAGATGGGAGTACCGTCCAGTTTGCGTTCTCGGGTTTCAACATGCAGCTTACCAGCGTCGAAAAACTGGGAGCATGTCAGGTTTGCAAGGTCGGCTGAAACAGGTGAGGATGCAAGTGTTGACCTAAAGGCCTAACTGATGACCCCTGAGAAAGCCACCCAACTCAAAACTCATCTCGCAGCAATCGCTCAATTGCTCTACGAGGAGAGCGATCCGGCTGACATGCAGACTCTAGAAATCACCACGGTGAACAGCATCACCCGCGTATCAAAGCGCTGAAAGCCGTAGCGAATGGCCAGATCGCCCAGCCCGCCGCCGCCGACTACCCCCGCCATGGCTGAGTTGCCAATCAGGCTGATCACCATCAGGGTGAGGCCCAGCACCAGGGCGGGCAGCGACTCTGGAATCAGCACATTGCGGACGACTGGCAGTGGGTAGTTGACCACCGTACACGCCAAATCTTGCGCCTTCCACCAGGAAGTTGTTGATCCCGAGACCCGCCGTCCAGCTAAAGTCGTCTCCCCCGGTGAACGAGGTAAACGCCCCGTGGCCAGCGATAAAGAACCCGCCAAAGTTGAGGTTCACCAGCCCTGCAAAGGTATCGGTGGCGGTGGGAACCGCAAAGCCAGCGGCCGCACCATCACTGTGCAGATAGGCCGCCGCTAAATTGAGAATTCCAGCGTTGACCAGATTAAGCTGAGCGATGTAGCTCTGGTTTCGGGCAGCGGCAATACCAACGGCAGGGTTGGTAGCACCGCCAGGATTCGAAGCGGTGTAGCCCAAGTCCAGAATCAGGTTGTCGGTGAAGGCGATGTTCAGGCCAACGCCAGCACCGTTAGACGTGCTGCCAAAGGTGTCATAGAACTGAACGCGACCCGCGTTGGCCACGGAAGGGCCATCGAAGGGGCGGGTAGCGGGGTTTACCCAGTCCCTGCCAGCGTTGCCTCGCGCAGAAACAGTAGCATTGATGCGGTTGCCGAGGGGAAAGCTGTAGGCGAAGGTGGTGACATCGACGTTAAAGCCACCGCCAGCAGCGGTAGCTAGACCGCCCAGAGGGTTGCCGGGGCCACCCGTGATAGCGTTACCATCCCCGGCCTGTAGACGAATGCGCAGGCGATCGCGACCGGAAAAACTCGTGTCAAAGTTCAGACGAGCCCGAGAGGCAACACTGGTGCTGGTTTCGGGAGCCAGGGTGTCAAAGGGCGTGATTAAGTTGAATACCGCCTCACCGCGCAGTTTGGTGGTAGTCGAGAACTGCTGAGCCCGCAGGGTCGCGGTTTCGGCTTCCAGAGCATCGACACGACCGCGCAGGGTGGCCAATTCGGCTTGGAACTCTTGCTGTAGGCGGCGGATGGCAGCCAAATCTTCGGGGTCAATGCAGGGGCCCAGTGGAATGAGGACAATGTTCCCCAGGTGCTGGCCCATCGTTGTGCTTATCTCAATGGAGCCATTGGGTTACAAAGGTGACATGCTCCCGAAAAACTGACCCCATATCTGGCGACCGTGGGCTAAGTCATGGGCAAATAGATCGTTGGGAGTAAGCCCGACAAATTCCTCTCGGGTCGCCCCATATTGCTCTAGCATGGCGTCATTGATTTTAGTAATGCGCTGGTGGGCAAACACGTAGTCCAGGACGCTTTGCTTATCAATTCCATCGTTCCAGGCCACGGGCTGATCCAGCATCATAAAGAAAAAACCATCGAGGGATTGGGCAAAAAACAGCTCCAATCGCTTTTCGGCCAGGCGCAAATCGCGTAGGGTTGCCTGCTCGAGATCTCGGTGGAAGGCCTCAGAATCCAGGAGGTGATTGGTTTTAATTGACGAGGTTTGAATCGAGGTCTGGATTGACGCCAGTTTCCCTTTGTCCACGGCGTTGCCGGGGTCAGCCGCCATCGTTTGACTCCGCAGACTGTGCAGCAGGGTGTCTGCGGTGATCAGACCAACGGGGCAGCCCCGGTCGTCCACAATGGGCAGTATCGTCAGCGAATGCCGGTGGAAAAGCTGCAACAGATCCCCAGGCGATCGCAACTTACTGCGTTCAAGGGAGATGCAGGTATGGGGCAAGACGACGGACAGCGTCAAAGAGCGCAAATCTATGCCACCGGCCATTAACCGCAGTGCATCACCCTTAGTAAATACCCCCAGCAGCTGTTTGTGCTGGGGCTCAACCACCAGCAGGCAGGACTGTTCTGTCCGGCCGAGGAGCGCGATCGCATTGTCCACAGAGACATCGGCCGAAGCCGTTAAAAAGGGATGCTGAATGGCTGCCTCAAGCAAACGTTCCATAGGGCCAACTTAAAGATTTTGATCTAAAACCCGCTGAGTAACCGCTAAAATCTGGTCAAACTGGAAATTTCGATTCCACTCAGCCAGTATATTTGCTAAGGGAGGGCCTACCAAATCATTATCCTTAAGCAGCGCTGTGATCTGACGATCTAAACCTTGATTAGCCGAACGATTCAGCCGAATGACCCAGTCCCTGGAGAGGCCTGAGTCAGTAGCACTGATCATCAACTCTGTGGCCGTATCCATCGAAAGCCCAGAGGCAACCGAAAAGGACAGGTCTTGGCGGTCGCAGTCGCTCTGATCAACTGCTTTAGCTAACATGGGTGTATCTTGCGAATCTGGCTTTTCCGCAACGATCTGAAAGAGACTATAAAATCGAGCCTTTGTACCCACACCAGGGATACTGGTAACGGTCATCTCCCCTCCCATCACTCGAACATACTGCCGACTAATGTAAAGGCCTAACCCCGCCCCTTGCCCTGACCGCTGGCCTGCTTCAGTCTGTGAAAAAGCCTCAAACAGTTTCTCAATTTCATCGTCGGAAATCCCAGACCCCGTATCTTCGATCTCAAAAAACAGCGGGATCAGCGGCTTAAGATCGACGTCTTCGGCCGCTGATCCCGCTAAATCCCAGTCCGTCCCCTCGCCCCTCGTCACCCGAATGGATATTTTTCCCACAGAGGTATACTGAACAGCATTTTTGAGCAAGTTCAGTAATACCTGCTGTATTTTTCCATCGTCAGCAAAAACATACCTGGGTACCGTTGAGGCCCGGTAGAAAGCAAACTCAAGCCCCTTTTGATGGGCTTTGGTCTGCCAGGTCAAGGTCAGGGTATTGAGTAGAGCGTGCAGGTCAAAATTCCGGTTGTTCAGGGAAATTTGGCTGGACTCGTCTTTGGTAACGGCTAAAATTTGGTTAATGAGCAGAAGTAGAGACTGAGCACTCTGGTTAATGCTTGTAATGTATTCCCTATGCTCCTCAGTAAGGGATAGGTCGTGCTCCATCAGTGCTGAAAAGCCTAAGATTGCGTTTAAGGGCGTACGCAACTCGTGGCTCATTTTGGCTATAAACTTGCTTTTGGCATAGTTTGCCACCTCAGCCGCCTCTTTAGCACTCTGCAGCGCTGCCTCTGTTTGAGTATGAGCCTCTATCTCTTGCTGAAGACTTTGATTCTTTAGAGTTAGTTGATTCTGTAGTTTCTGGATCGTCAGCTGATGGGCAATCCGGGCTAAAACTTCTTCGGTATGAAAGGGCTTGGTAATGTAATCGGCTCCCCCCAGCTCAAATCCTTTTATCTTTGCGCTGATGTCGTCAGCCGCACTCAGAAAAATAATTGGAATGTCTTGGGTTTTGGGATTTTCCTTCAGTCTACGGCAGACTTCATAGCCGTCTAAATCGGGCATCCTAATGTCGAGCAAGATCAGGTTGGGCAGGCGATGGCTAATACTGACCAGGGCCATATGGCCGTTTGTAACGCAGCGAACCTCGTACCCAAATTTAATCAAATTGGCAGACAATACCCGCAGATTGTCGGGGGAGTCATCAACAACCAGAATATTGCCTTTGGAGTGATTATCTAGGGATGAATTCATTTAAACTAGGGCCGAGTCAATGGGAAGAGAAGCGTCAATTGAACACAGCTAAAGCTTTGGACCAAGATCTTGGCTCAGGTTAGATTGGCTGCCAGGACTTCCTCCTCAGTCTTAATCAATTTCCGATCTACTCCTGGGATGGCAGTTTGGTGTGGCGGCTATACCCGACACCGGAAATCATAGCCAGGGCCCAGGCCATGGGTTATGGAACTTGTCTTTTTGAGGATTGGGATCGGCCTAAGTGGACTGCCCCCTGCTTTTTGTTCAGTATTCTCTAAGATTACTCCCTCGGGAAACGGCTTGCCCATATCGTGTTACACTCCGCTGCTGGAACAGTGGGCTAGCGGGCAACGCTCCCATCAACTCGGTCCTCACTCTCCACCCAATCACCCGACTCATTAGGACCTGTTGTCGGCATGAGTGCCGGTAAAGCCGCAGGGTCTGTTGGAGCAAAGGACGGCTCACCCTGCCCCCATTCGTCAGAACGCCCTGGAGAGGGCCTTACCCCTGCGGGGTTTGCTGCTTTGGGGCTCAACCTCTTCCCCTCCCGCGATCGCCGGGTGCTGGTGCAGTCGCAATATCAGCATACGGTTTCCCAGGCTTCTAAAAGTTTGAACATCTCTTGCTCTAGCATGGACAATTCCTGGCTATAGCTGGCATACAGTATGGCCTGAGCGTTAAGGGTTTTGTGCAGAAGCACCAGATCTTCAAGTCTTTGGATCAGTTCAGAGCCATGGTCAAGAAAAGGTTGTTCTTTTAAGGCGGTTTCTAAATTGAGAAGAGCCCTGCGATAAAAACTCTGATTGCCAGCAGATTCTTGAGTCTTAACTGAGGAGGTCAGCAAATTTCGAATGTAGTAGGTTGTTGCCGGAGATAGACGCATACTGCACCAAATGAAGCTGGACTTTAAAGTAACTGAAGGCCTGGTTTTTCGATCACCCTGGGAAGAATTTCGACGAATTTTATAGGATAGCTCGTCTACCTTGCGCTCATTTCAGCGGGCTGTAGATTGAGTTTTAGGTTTTGATTGAGCGATCGCAACCTGAGCCAGATGGTGTAATGACTCGGCGACACTGAAATACAGGTGATCACCCCCTGTTGAGACTGTTCAAAGGCTGCTTCGTAGGCCTTTAACCGTTCATCCTTAGCGAATGACCTGAGCTGAATGTACAGTTCCTGATTGTAAAATATTCCCTTTTGTATAGTCTTATCCCAGTATTTAAAGGGCTGAACAAGGCTTTCGTCGACAACGGAAGGAACCATTTCTCTTCAAGAATCAGGTTGAACAGAGGGGACAAAATCGAGATTGGATTTTCCCAACCTATGGCCGCTGCTGCAGGTGGGTTTGGGTTTACCTGGCCTAGCCCTTGATGGGGCGACCCAGTTACCTTGCCTGCCCCGGAGTCAGGGGGGCCTAGGTTATCGGTCCAATCGGCGTGGACTCTAATCCATCTAGGTCAAAGCTTAGGTAAAAAATGTGACATCCACGTGTACAGGAATTATTCCTGAACTCGGCTCTCTGGGCCTTTTTCTGCACGTTCCCTTGCCCTTCTGGCGCTGCTTTCCTCAGCATGGCGTCAGGATGACAACCGTGGACTTTCCCCGGTTATAGTCATCGCCAGAACTGTTAGGACATGACCCATGCCCCTGAAGCGATGGCTATAGGCCATCGCGCCGCCCCGGTTTTTGCTGTTGGAAGAGGCCCATGTCCTAAGCGCAATGGCCATCGCTATAACTTTGGTCTGGGGGCAGTCCCTGCCGCCTACCGCTAGTCCTGGTCCCAGTGCAGGGCGGTGGCAATCTGATCGCCTAAAATAGCCGGGTCAAAGGGCTTTGTCACAATCGCCTGAGCTCCCAGTTCAGCGTACTCTAGCTCGGTCACGATACCTCCGGTGGCGGTGAGCATGATCACCGGAATCCCTTGGGTCGCCGGGGTTCGCTTGAGGGCGCTGAGGGTCATCAGCCCATCGACATCGGGCATTACCACATCGAGCAGGATGGCGTCGGGCTGTTTTTCAGTGGCGATCGCGATCCCCTCTTCTCCGGAACCGGCGGTCAGCACCAGCCACTGCTTGGTGATCTGCAGGCTGACCTGGGTAACGATACGAATATCAGCTTCGTCGTCGATGACTAAAATCTGTTTCATAGGGATATCGTATGGACAGACCGCAGGGCCTGCGGCGGAGCAGGGTTTAAACCACCCCATGTCAGTATTCCCCGCCCCCATCCAGACCGCTAGAAAGAGGCTGGCTGGGCTTTCGCCAGGCCTGGAGCAGGCGGTTGCGCTCTATGCGGTTGAAGATGCGGGTCACCAGTTCGGGTTCGGTAAAGGGCTTGCCCACATAGTCGTCGGCACCCGCGCTGTAGAGCTGGAGAATGACCTCCGGGTGGCGATGGGCGGTCAGGAACAGAATCGGCAGCCCGTTCCAGGTATCGTCATCCCGCAGCAGTTGACAGACCTCAATGCCGTTGAGGTGGGGCATGTCCACGTCCAAAATCAGCAGATCGGGCAACTCGCTAGCCAGCGTTGGCCACAACTGCAGAGGGTCATTGAGGATGACAGTCTGGATTCCCCAATGGGCTAGCAGCTGCTGGACCGTGGCTAAAATGGTGTCGTCATCGTCGAGGACTAGCACCTTGCTGGGTCCAGAGGGCGGTTGTGGTTCCCCCAGCCGTGGCCCTGGGGGTGGGGTGAGAGGGAGGACAACCGGCTGGGACACAGGGGTGACCGGGGCGGTGGGCGATCGCTCCAGTTCCTGGCGCAGGGCCTCCACCCGCGATCGCAGCTGGTCACCGTCCTCATCCTCTTCGGGGGTGGCCAGCCAGCGCTCTATCTCCTGGCTGAGGCGCGAGCCCTCAGCAAACCCAAACATGCCCAGGGACCCGGACAGTTTGTGAGCATCTACCGCGGCGGTTTGGCGGAGGGGGTCAGTTAGCGGGCCGGTTTGCAGCGCCGCCACCGCCTGCTCCAGACTGCTCAGGCGTTTGAGAATGGGAGCCCGCAGCGTCTCCCAGAGGGAGACAACCGCCTGGCGAGCCTGGTCTCCCACGGGTACAGGGTCAGGGGCGGTCGGGGAATCTGGCAACGTCTGAAGGCGATAGCCCATGCCGTAAACTGTGTCGATCGCCTGCTCGGCCCCCACCGCCTTTAGTTTGCGCCGCAGCCGCTTGATGTGGGTTCTGACCGTTTCTTCCCCCGGGATCTCCGAAAAGCTCCACAGGTGTTCGAGAATAACGCTGCTGCTAAACACCTGCTGGGGATGCCGCAGAAACAGCTCCAGCAGACTGTATTCCTTGGGCGACAGGGCCAGCGGCTGCCCCCGGTAGCTGACCTCACAGGTGCCGGGGTTGAGGCAGAGATCGCCCCACTGCAGCAGCGGATTGGCGATCGCCGTGGGACGGCGCAGCAAGGCGCGAATGCGGGCCGACAGCTCGTCCAGGGTGCAGGGTTTAACCAGGTAGTCATCGGCCCCGGCATCGAGACCCATCACTTTGTCAGCGCTGTCTCCCTTCGCCGTCAGCAGCAAAATAGGGCCGCCGTACTGGCTCTGGCGCAGCTGCTGGCAAAGGCGCACGCCGTCAACCTGAGGCAAATTGACATCGAGTACGATCAGGTCGTAGGTGGCCGCCTGAGCATAGTCCCAGCCCATTTCGCCATCGGTGACCCAATCGACAGCGTAGTGCTGCGAGATCAAAAAATCCGCCAGGGTTTGGGCCAGCAGTTCATCGTCGTCGACCAGTAAAATTCTCATCTGTTCTGCCAAAAGGAGTTAGTCAGGGGACGTTTGGGGCTGGGTCAGGTCCATGATCACCTCAAACCTGTAGTCGTGCAAAAGCCGGTTGAGCCCATCGATCAGGGGAGAGAAATCGGCGGGAATTTGCTCAATCAGCCGGGCGACATCGGTACTATCGCAGTAAATGGCCGCCCGGTGAAGCTCCGCGATCCAATCGGGGGGCATGACCTGAAGCGTCTGGCTGTTCAGGCTGGCTGCTGGACTGGCCGCTGCCACGGGGGGAGGGACATCGTAGCGGTAGCGAAGATCCAGGTATTGGGCCATTTTCGTCAACACCAAGTCGAGCTGAATTGGCTTGCTGAGGAAATCGTCGCAGCCGGCCTCCAGGGCCCGGCGCTGGGCGTCGCTAGCGGCTTGGGCCGTGAAGGCAAGGATAATGGGGGCGGCGGTACCCAGGTCCGGCTGCTGGGCTACCGCCGCCCGAATCCGCCGGGTGGTCTCATAGCCGTCCATACCGGGCATCCGCATGTCCATCCAGATCAGGTGGGGCTGCCAGCGCTGCCAGCGGGCGATCGCCTCCGCCCCGCTACCAACCGCCTGCACCGACAACCCAATCTGAGAGAGCAGCTTAACCAGCAGTTGGCGGTTGTCGGGCTGGTCGTCTACCACCAGAATGCGGTAGGTGGGCTGCCCCGGCGCCAGCCCGATCACCACACCGGAGTTGGCACTGGGCAGGACATCGCTAACCTGGGCCAGGCGCAGCGGAATAGCAAACTGAAAGCGACTGCCCTGGCCCAGCCTGCTGCAGACGGTGAGGTGCCCGCCCATCAGGCTGACAATTTTGTGGCTGATGGCCAGGCCCAGCCCCGTTCCCTCCAGGGACATGCGCCCGGCCTTGGCCTGGGTAAAGGCGTCAAAAATACTGGCCTGCTCGTCGGGGGCGATGCCCATGCCCGTATCTTGGACCGCAAAGGCGAGGGTTGGCTCCAGCGCTAAGTCCTGGTGTACTAGGGTGGCCTCCAGGATCACTTCGCCAGATTGGGTGAACTTGATGGCGTTGCTGAGCAGGTTGATCAACACCTGGCGCAGCTTGCTGGGGTCGATGAGAATGTGCTGAGGCAGGTCAGGGGCAAGCTTGAGCCTGAAGGCCAGAGCTTTTTCGTCGGCTCGCTCCTGAAACATGCTGCACAAGTCTTCCAGCAGTTCCAGCAGGTCGATGCTGTCTACCTCCAGGCTAATTCGGTTGGCCTCGATCTTGGACAGGTCCAGAATGTCGTTGATCAGGTGCAGCAGGTGATCGCCGCTGCGGTGAATAATGCGGATGTAGTCCTGCTGCTCTGGGTCGAGGTCGCGGTTGTGGCGCATCAGCTGGGTAAAGCCCAGAATGACATTGAGCGGGGTGCGCAGCTCGTGGCTCATGTTGGCCAAAAACAGGCTCTTGGCCTGGTTTGCCGCATCGGCAGCCTCTACCGCCTGCTGGAGGTCGTAGGTGCGCGCCTCGATGCGCTGCTCCAGTTCGGCGTTGAGCTGATGCAGCGCGGTTTCGGCCTGTTTGAGGTTGGTCAGATCGGTGTGAATGCCCAGCATGCGGAGCGGCTGCCCGGCTTCATCCCAGGCGACAATTTTGCCCGTGGAGAGAATCCATTTCCAGTCGCCGCTGCGGGTGCGCTGGCGAAACTCCACCTGGTATTCGCTTATGTCTCCGGCGATGTAGGCCCCATAGGTGGCGGCAACCGTGGCCTGGTCGTCGGGGTGCAGCCGCTCCAGCCACTGCTGAAGCGTTTCGCTGAAGGTGGCGGGGTCGTACCCAAGCATGAGCGCATATTCGGGGCTGGTGATCGCCTCTCCGGTTTGGATGTTGAGATCGTAGAGGCCCTGCTGGGAGGCCGCCAGCGCCAGGCGCAGGCGTTCCTCGCTCTGGCTCAGCTGCTGGGTGCGCCGCTCAACTCGCCGCTCCAGGTCTTCGTTCAGCCGCTGCAGCTCAAATTCGGCCTGTTTGCGATCGCTGATGTTGCGCACGACGGCAATCACGCTGGTTTCGTCCAGGGGCATAATGCGGGCGTCAAAGAAGGCTTCTCCAGTGGGTAGGGGTAAACCGTATTCAATGGCGACCAGGGTGCGTTCGGCCAGGGTTTTTTGCACCGCCTGGTAGAGCCGCTCCCCAGTATCCGGGGGCAGAATGCTCTGAATAGTCTGGTTGAGAAAGGTCTCCGGGGCGCTGTAGAGGTCCCGGTTGTCTCTGACCTGAAAGTCGTAAACTCGGCCATCGGCCGTGATGTAAAAGATCAGGTCTGGGAAGGCGGCCAGGATGGCTTCCATGCGCTGATTGGCCTGTACCAGGGCCTGTTCAGCCCGCTTGCGATCGCGGATATCGATCACAATCGCCAGGTCTGCGATCGGCTGCCCGTCGGCATCTCTGATCACAGAGAGGGTGACGCTGGTCCAGATCCACTCACCATGCTTGTGGCGATAGCGCTTCTCTAGTTCTAAGATTGCTGAGTCTTGGTGAAACAGGTTGCGAAACAGAGGCTGCTGCTCGGCTAACTCGTCTGGATGGGAGAGGTCAGCATAGTTTAGGCCAAGCAGTTCATCCTTGGTGTAGCCCAGCAGGTCACAGAAGTACTGGTTGACCTCCACATAGCGGCCCGAACCATCAGCCTGGTTGATGCCCACCGCCGCCTGTTCAAAGATGGCGCGAAATCGGGTCTCGCTGGCCTGCAGGGCCAGCTCAATCTGCTTGCGCTCGGTAATATCCAGGGCGGTGCCAAACAGCCCCGTCACCTTTCCCTCGGCGTTGCGGGCCACTTCGCCCCGGCCCTCGTGGTATCGCATTGAGCCATCGGGCAGCAGCGCCCGATAGTCGATGGTGTAGGGGGTTCCGGCCTCAATCGCCCGGGCGATCGACTGCTGCAAAACGACCCGATCGTCGGGGTGAACCATGGTCAGGTAGTCACCGTAGCTCGGTTCTCCCTGGTCGGGCTTCAGCCCAAACATGCGAAAGAGTTCGGGAGACCAGCTGATAGTCTGACTCTCCAGATCGAAGGACCAGTTGCTGATGTGGGCAATCCGCTGGGCCTCCAGCAGGGCCGCCTGCACCTGCTGAAGCTGGGCTTCGGCCTGCTTGCGATCGCTGATATCCAGGACAATGCCATGCCAGGCCACCGTGCCATCGGCCCGCGCTTCTGGCCCTGAGCTGGCCCTCAGCCACTTGATCTGACCCGAGGGGGTGACGATGCGCCACTCGAACCTGAACGGAACCATAGCCTGCCTGCAGGCCTGGTAGGTCTGGGCATAGGGCTCTCGGTCATCGGGGTGGATTTGATCCGACACGAGATGCCCCTGCTGGAGCAGGGTGTCCAGGGGAATTTCATGAATTTGCTCGGCGGCTGGGCTCAGGTAGTCAAAGTGCACAACGCCCCTAGGTCCTTCTACCACGGTGTAAATAACCGCTGGGGAGGCGGACGCTAGTTTTTGAAACCGGGTTTCGCTCTGTTGCAGAGCCAGCTCAGCCCGTTTGCGATCGGTAATGTCCGACACTGTGCCGATGTAGCCGAGCAGGTCGCCGCCCTCATCCAGTTCGGGCACCACCTGGCAGTCAAACCACCGCACCTCCCCGGCGCGAGTGAGATGGCGACCTTCCCCCCGAAAACTGGCCTTTTGGTTGAGGACGGCCTGCCAGTCCGCCCACAGGCGATCGCGATCGTCGGGGTGGATCGTCCGCATCCACCCCAGGCCAAACCCCTCCGCCGCCCTGTAGCCGGTCATCTCGCACCAGCGCGGATTGACGTACAGGCACTCCCCCGCCGGATTGAAGCGAAAAATGCCGACCGGGGAACCGTTGGTGAGGGTGGCGTAGCGCCGCTCGCTCTGCTGCAGGGCCAGCTCGGCCTGTTTGCGGTCGTGGATGTCTCGGCCCACCGACTGCAGCTCCACAAACTCGCCCTGGGCGTTGTAGATAATTTGATTGGTCCACTGGGTCCACCGCACCATCCCCTTGGCAAAGACGCGGTGCTCCACCTGCCCAATCGGGTTTTCGGGGGTCAGGGCGGCGAGGCAGCGATCGATCAGGGGCTGATCGTCGGGGTAGATGCGGGGTTTGTAGCTCTGCCCCAGCAGCTGCTCCCGGGGCAGATCGTAGTAGCGGCAGAAGGCATCGTTGACAAAGACCAGGGTGCCGTCGGGCTGGAAGCGGGTGATCAGTTCGGTCTGGTCTTCCAGAATAGACAGGTAGCGGGCTTCCGACTGACGCAGGGTTAGCTCTGCAAACTTGCGATCGCTAATGTCGATCAGCAGGCCGTCCCACACCGTGCCGCTGTCGGTCTGCTGAGGGCGCGAGTGGCCCTGAATCCACTTGAGCGTGCCGGAGGGGGTGGTCAACCGCCCTTCCCAGTGCCAGTCGGTGCCGGCCTCAACAGCGCTCCCCACCGACGCCTGCAGGTCGACCAGATCGTCGGGGTGGATCAGCCGCCAGAGGGCACTGGCGTCGGCCTGCACCTGGGCTGGGGTCAGTTCCAGCAGGTCATAGGCTCCGGCACTGGCGTAGGTAAACTGCCCCGCCGTCTCCGGATTGCCGGGGCAGTAGCGGTAGATCATTCCCGGCAGGTTGGCCATCAGGGTGTGAAAGCGGGCTTCACTCTCCTGGAGCGCCGCTTCCATGCGCTTGCGATCGGTGATGTCGAGGGCGGTACCCATCAGCCGCACCACCCGACCCCGCTCATCGCGCTGGACTTCTGCCCGCCCCAGCACGTGGCGTACCGCCCCCCCCGGCTGAACTATCCGATGCTCAATTTCGCAGGCGTTGCCGGTGCTGATCGCTCTCTGGGCCGTCCGCTGCAGGCGCCTGCGATCGTCCGGGTGAATCAGCCGCAGGTAGGCACTGAAGGTCGGCGGCGGCTGGGTCGGGTCGAGCCCAAAAATGTGAAATAGCGCCTCCGACCAGGACAGCTCCTGAGTGGCGATCTCAAAAGCCCAGCTCCCCACGCGGGCAATGCGCTGGGCATCGAGCAAACGCTTCTCGCTCTGCCTCAGCGCCTCCTCGGCCCGCTTCAAATCGGTGATGTCACGCCCCACCGACTGCACCTCGCTCCAGTGGCCCTGCTTGTCGAGCAGCAGTCGGCTGACCCACTGGGTCCAGCGAATCTCGCCCCTGACCACCACTCGGTTCTCCACCGTAACGGTGGGATTGTCTGGGCCCAGCAGCCTGAGCCGCTGGGCTACCCAGGCGCGATCGGGCTCGTAGATCACCGGGTTGTAGCTCTGGCCCAAAATCTCGTCGCGATCGAGGCCGAAGTAGCGGCAAAAGGCCCCATTCACAAACAGCAGGGTGGTATCGACCGCAGAGCGGAAAATCAGCTCTGTCTGGTCTTCTACGATCGCCCGGTAGCGCGCCTCGCTGACCTGCAGGGCGCGTTCGGTGACCGCGGGGTCGGCCGGCATCGAGGTGGCCGAGCGGCGACGAGCCCGCAGGATCGATTGGATTAGCCAGGCTCCATTGGTCAACGCCAGGGCCAGCGCCATGCCCCAACTCCCTAGCGTGCAGATGCTATTGCTGATCGCGGCCATCCCCTTTACCTTTGACTAACCTGCAGAGCAACGACACCATAGATTGAAACTTTGAGGCATGGGGCTAGATTGGCCATACCTGGATCAACGATCTGACGTTACCGCTCTGCACTAATGGGCCCCCGTCTAGCTGGGACCCAGCCTATTTTATTTATCCACGCTCAGGCCCTCAGCACCATTCAGTCTAAATCTTTAGCTTAACCCTTAGCTCCTAGGCGGCCCAAGTCGAACGACAACTGCTGTTGACCGCCGATGCCTCCGCTGGAGGGCGGCGGCGATCGGCCCATGGGCTGTTGAGTTGCAGTAGGTCAATAGACGCCACCCCCTTAGCGGCCGGTGTCACCACCGCTGGCCGGTTGGCTACCGTTGTGGGCAGGCGTACTTCACGGGCATACTCCCGTTTCGAGCCCTGGTTGGCAAGACATCTTGCCAATTGTAGAGGCGGAGGGGTTGCCATTCTGAACCTAGTCTAGAGAATTAAATAGTTCCCATTCTGCTTCAAAACTGAGACGATTCGCCCCGATTTTGATCGCCCGACTTTGATAAATGGATGTACCTGTTGAAAGAATCAAAAAATCAGATTTGACGGCAGAAATCAAGGCCCTGGTAGCGCAACATAAGTCAACAATTCCAGGCGTTTGGGGTTAGTTTTTCCGTGATTCCACCTAGGTATTAAGGGCCAGAATTTTCTTCAAAAAATTGATTTTGTTTCCAGGCTGGTGGAATCACGTAACTTTCTTCTCCCCCAGCTTTCTTTCCGGTTTGAACCGTTGCGACTAGAAGATTGTTTTAGCTAGAAAACAGCCCTAGAGAGCTGAAAAGATCTGGATAGAGTTATGGCAAAACGATCGCTTCAAGCTTCCCAATCCGGCATCATCCAAGCTAAGCGAGCCTTCGACCGCCGGGGATGGACTCAGGAATACCTGGCGGCTGAGGTGGGATTGCAAACCCGCCAGTCCATCTGGAAGTTTTTTTCAGGGCGTCCGGTGGAACGCCACATCTTTATCGATATCTGTTTCACCCTCGACCTGGATTGGGAAACCATTGTCGATCGCGCGGCATTTGAGCCCAATGAATCCGAACCGGTGGCGACGGTCCCGACCGCCACGGCTGCGGCCCCCGACGGCGATGCCCCCGTGGCTGGTCAGGAGAGTGGACAGGACCTCTCGGCGGCGCGATCGCACCTGCTGACCCTGACCCAGGCCCAGTGTCAGCTGCTAGAGCTGCCCCTCGACCTGCACCAGCCGATCACCCTGGCCCAGCTCTACACCGACGCCTACCTGCGCCCTTACCAGCGGCTGGGCCACCCGCAACCTGCGGCTAAAGCTCCGGCCACCGCGGCCGTACAGCCCCACTCGCGGCTGCTGGTTTTGGGCCGACCGGGGGCAGGAAAAACCACGCTACTCCAGCACCTGGCCCTGGAGATTGGGGCCAACCGTCTGCAGGGCAACGGGCAGACCTGCCTGCCGGTCTTTCTGCGCCTGCGGCAACTGGCCCTGGTCCCTCCGGCCGAGCTTAATCTCCAGGCATACCTCAGCCAGCGCTGGCTGGCGGCCGGGCTGAGCCAACCCCAGATTGACCAGCTTTGGCCGCAGGGGCACCTCTGGCTGCTGCTGGACGGCTGGGATGAACTCCCCACCGAGCAGCATCGCATTGTCACCCAGCAGGTCCAGACCCTGCTCGACACCTACCCCGGGCTGCGAGTGCTGATTTCAGGTCGTAGCGGTGGCCCCATGCCCCAGCTCAACGGACTGGTCACCCTGGAACTGGCGGAGTTTGGAGCGCAGCAAATTAACACATTTGTGCACAAATGGTTTACCGCCAACGGCCTGGAGCAGGGGGAAACCCAGGCCCAGAACTGTTTGCAGGCCCTCAACCATCCAGAAAACGATCGCCTGCGGGAAATGGCGTTGACCCCCATCCTGCTGCATCTGATTTGCCTGGTTTTTCACAGTTCCGGCGGCTTCCCCAGCCAGCGCAGCAAGCTGTACCAGCGGGCGCTCGACCTGTTGCTCGGCCAGTGGGATCAGCAGCGCGGTATTTACCGTCACCAGCCCCTGCGCCAGGTTTCCAGTGTCGACCTCAGCGCCCTGCTGGGCGAAATCGCCGCCTGTAGCTTTGCCCAGGGACGGGTGGTACTAGAGGCCGCCGAGCTACTGGGCCTGATTGCCAAAAGCCTGGTGCGCCGGGGCTACCAGTCCGACAGCCCGGAGCAGCTCTGGGCCGACAGCCAGACCCTGGTACAGGTTTTAATAGAGCACTACGGCATCCTCAGCGAACGAGAAATGGGCAGCTACGCCTTTGCCCACCTCAGTTTTCAGGAATACCTCACCGCCCGCCACTGGGCCCTAGCCGCGCTGGCCATCCGCCGCCCCGAGGATTGGGCTGATCTGGCCGACCACCTGCCCGATGCCCGCTGGCACGAAGTGATTGGCCTGACGGTAGAGATGGTGCCCCAGGCCGAGACTCTCTGGCAGGCCCTGTGGCAGGCCAGCCAGCGCTACGTGATCCATCACCCCGAGTTGCAGCCTCTGCTGCGCTGGGCCCAACGCCAGGCTGACCAGTCAACGGCGGCCTATAGCCCGGTAGCCCTGAGGGGATTTTACCTGGGGCTGCGGCTGGACCAGGGGCTAGACCTGGCGACCGCCCTCGATAGCCGTTTAGCGGTTGACCTCCCCCCCTGTCTGGCCCTGGATCAGGCTCTGATTCATCTGCTACAGCGGAGTCAGCAGTGGCTGCGCAACCCCTCCCTGCAAACCGGCTTTGATCTGGCTTTTGGCCTGGACCTCAAGCCGCGCTTTGCCCTGGCAGATCGCCTGACCACCACCCTGGAGCAACTGCAGGCCCAACTACTCGATGCGCTGGGGGACGAGGCCGAGTTGGCCGCCTGGTGTGCTCAGGCCGGGGCGGCCTGGTTCACGGCGCTTCAGCATGCCATTGCCGCCGATCGCCAGTGGGATGTCAATGGACTGGATACAGCCTCCGCCCCATCGCTGGCCGTCTACTACCGGATGCAGCGGCTGCTGGTCGACTGTCTGCGCCACAACCGCACCTTCGCCGCCGCCACGGTGGCGACCTTTGAGCAATGTCTGTTTGGGGAAGAGGTGCAGTATGAGCTTGCCTAGTCTGTCGGGAACATCCAACTTCCTGGATTTGGTCTCTATCACAGCCCTGCGGTTGTACCAGGCCGACAACCTGGAGGACATTTTGCAAAACACAGTTGCGGATGTGCAGCGGCTGCTGGACATCGATCGGGTGGTGATCTATCGGCTCAACTCCAGGCAGGAGGCCCAGGCGATCGCGATCGCCGAAAATACGCTCCTACCATCTCTCCCGGACCAATCCATCGACCTGTCCCCCTGTTTGCACCAATGGCTGGGGGAGGCGGCTTCCCTGCAGCCACGGGTGATCCACAAGGTTGCCACGGCCAACCTCTCGACCTGTGAGCGCCGAATCCTGGGATCTATGGGTATTGAGGCCAGCCTTTTGGTCCCCATTTACCAACGCCTGGATTGGCAGCAGGGTTCCCCCTGGCCCAGCCAGCCCCAAGACCTGCAGGTGTGGGGGCTTTTGATGGCTCAGCAGAGTCGGCCGCGCCGCTGGAATCCGCTGGAGGTGGCCTTTTTGCGACAGCTTTCCCAGCATCTGTTCCACTCCATTCACCAGATGCAGCTGCGTCAATTTTCAGACCGGCTGGTCGAAAGCGCTGGGGACGGCATCATTGTTCTAGACACCAACTACCGCTACCAGGTCTGGAATGGACCGATGGAAAAGATTTCCGGGCTGTCCAAAAAAGAGGTGATTGGGCGGGTGGCCTGGGAAGTCTTTCCCTTTCTCAAAGACACCGGAGAAGACAAACTGATGTCTTTGGCCATGGCCGGCCAGTCCGTCGTGGCTCAAAATCGAGCCTTTACGGTGCCAGGAACCGGGCAGAAGGGGTATTTTGAAGCTCGCTACAGCCCCCTCACTGACCCCTCGGGAGCGGTGAGGGGGTGTCTGGGGCTGGTGCGCGATATCACCGAGCAAAAGCGGGCCGAATTTCAGCTTCGCACCGTGACCACGCGCCTGACAACCCTGATTCAAAACCTGGAGGCGGGCGTTTTGGTCGAGGACGAAAATCGCCGCGTGTTGCTGGCCAATCAGACCTTTTGCCAGATTTTTCAGCTGCCGATGGCCGCCGACCTGCTGAAGGGGCCAGACTGCGACGCCCTGCTCCGGCAGGCGGCCTCGCTGTTCTGCGACCCCGTGGCCGTCGTTGCCGATATTGAGGTGACGCTACAGCGGCAACAGCCGCGCATTGGGCAGGAGATCGACCTGGTGGATGGGCGCGTGCTGGAGCGGGACTACATTCCTATTTTTATCGATGGCGACTACCAGGGGCACCTGTGGCAGTACCGCGACATTACCCAGCGCAAGCAAATCCAGCAGCAGCTTGAGGCGGCCAGTCAGACCGCTGAGGCGGCGAACCGGGCCAAGTCCAGATTTTTGGCCACCATGAGCCACGAAATTCGCACCCCGCTCAACGCCATTATTGGCCTGACCGATCTGCTGCTGCTCACCGACCTGGACGATGAGCAGCAGGACTTTGTCGATACGATTCACAACAGTGGCGCTATGCTGCTGTCGCTAATCAACGACATTCTTGACTTTTCAAAAATTGAGGCCAACAAACTGGAGCTAGAGCGGCGGGTTTTTGATCTGCACCGCTGCGTGCAGGAGGTCACCAGTCTGATGAAGCCCCTGGCCGAGGAGAAGGGACTGACCGTGCGATCGCACATTCACCCCGACGTTCCTCAACAGATGGTGGGCGACGTCACCCGGCTGCGGCAGGTGCTTCTAAATTTGGTCAGCAACGGCGTTAAATTTACCCATCGGGGCCAGGTCACCGTAGAGGTGCATGGGCAACCCTCCGCCATTCCCCTGGACAACACCATCCAGCTGCATTTCTCCGTCACAGACACAGGCATTGGCATTCCGGAGGAAAACTGCGGCGACCTGTTCGATGCCTTCAGCCAACTCGACGCGTCGGTGGCCAGGCGCTATGGCGGGACGGGCCTGGGGCTGGCGATCTGCAAAAAGCTGGTGGAGGCGATGGGAGGCAGAATCGGCTTTACCACCCAGCCGGGGGTAGGCACCACCTTCTCGTTCACCCTTCCGTCCCCCCTGCTGCCGGCCTCGGCCCACCCCTCCGACGGCAGCCCTCCCCCGCAGCCTGGCGTTTCCCCGTTGGCCCTGGCGGCCCAACTGCCGCTCAAAATTTTGGTCGTGGACGACCTGACGGTGAATCAAAAAGTGGCCAGCAAAATGCTGGAGCGGCTGGGGTACACCCCTGACTGCGCCGCCAACGGCATAGCTGCCATTGACATGGTGCAGCAAACCTCCTACGACCTGGTGTTCATGGATGTGCAAATGCCGGGGCTGGACGGGTACGAAACGACCGAACTGATTCGCAAACTGCCCTCGGTCACCCCCGAGCAGCCCTGGATTGTGGCCATGACCGCCCACTCTAACCAGGAGAATCATCAGCGATCGCTGCAGATTGGCATGAACGACTTTCTCAGTAAGCCGGTGGTGCTGTCCTCCCTGAGCGATTGCCTGATCCGCTACGGGCGCAATTACCACTCCGAGCGCCTGGGCCCCGGCCTACTGCCAGCGGTCCATGACTCCGCCGGGAAGGCGGCCCCCCCGGCCCAGCCCCTCCTCGACCCCTCGATGCTCACCAGCATTTATGATATGGCCGGGGCCGAAGCCGATCTCCTGCTGGCCGAGCTGGTCCAAAATTACCAGGAAGATGCCACCCACTGTCTGCAACAGCTACACCAGGCCATTGCTGAGCAAACCTCTGAACAAATTCGCCACCAGGCCCACGCGCTGCGATCGATGAGCTTGAATCTGGGTGCCCTGCGGCTGAGCACCCTCTGCCAAGACCTGGAATCCTACCATCACCAGATGTCATTGGCGGACCAGCAGGCCCTACTAGTCACCATCGAGCACACCTTTGCCGAAGTGATGGCCGCGCTACAGTCTGCTACTACGACCCATTCCCATGTCTGACCCCAGCTATGTCCCACCCTCGATTTTGATCGTCGATGACGAACGCAACCTGCGGCGTCTGCTCACCCACGCCATGACGACCGAAGGCTACCGGGTTGAAACCGCCAGCAACGGCGAAGCCTGCCTGGGGTTTTGCCAGCAGCATCTGCCCGATCTGATTTTGATGGATGCCATGATGCCGGAAATGGACGGCTTTACCTGCTGCACCACCCTGGGGGCTACCTTCGGCGATCGCTGTCCGCCTATTCTGATGATCACCGCCCTGGCCGATACCCCCTCTGTGGAGCGGGCCTTTGCCGTCGGCGCAGTGGACTATGTGACCAAACCCATCCACTGGGCCGTGCTGCGCCAGCGGGTGCAGCGCATTCTGCAGACCCATCTGCTCAGCCAGGAACTGCTCCAGGCGCACTCTACCATTGCCCAGTTAGAGGCAACGCTGCGGGATTGTCAACCCTGTTGACGGCCACCGGGTACCGATGGCAAGGGGTGTAGCGCCAGGGAAACCTCTGCGCTACACCCCTCGCCGTTGGGATCACTGGTGCGATCTGGCCTCGATCAGCCGAATCGACAGAATTAGCTCTGCTACAATCCGCTGAAAGGCGTAGTAGCAACCGGCCCAACCGTCTAAAATGCCGCCTTTAAGAATCAGGCAGTAGACCAGAATGATCGGGGCGGAAAGTCCGGGGACGCGACGGATGCGATCGCTCCAGCCCAAATCCGTCGGGCCTTTCTCCAGCTGCTTCTGCACTTCCAGCAGGGCATAGCGATCTTGAGCCCAGAGCCAGCGGTTCAGGGACTTGCGATCGTCGTGGTGGATTGGATGCTTGAGGGTGGCCACGGTGCCCCAGCACTGCAGCAACTGTGTGTGGCCGTCGTCAACGTAGGTGGCCTGAGCCCGGCGAAACAGGGCGGCGCGGGGGGGCAAAATGCTGCCCCGCAGGGGTTTGCCAAACACACAGTACTGAAACGGAATGCTGTAGCAGTCTACCGCCCCCAGGGGATCGAGGGTGGCCAGTTCCGCGACAAGGTCGTCGCTGAGGCAATAGTCAGCATCCAGGGACAGCACCCAGGCGGTGGTGACCAGCGACAGGCCGTAGTTCCACTGGGTGGCATGGGTGTCGAACGCCCGCTGGTGGACCTCAACCTGGGGGTAGCGGGCCAGAATGTCGAGGGTCTCATCGGTGCTGAAGCTGTCTACAACCACAATGCGGTCGGCCCAGGTGAGCTGCTGTAGCGTGCGCTCAATGTTGGCGGCCTCGTTGTAGGTAAGGATGACGGGTGTGATGGCGGCCAGCATGGCCGGGGTGGGGTGGGGTGGGGAGAGGGTGAGCATGGTGAAGGTGTGGGTGAAGGGGTGGGCGGGTGGAGGGGTGGAGGGGTGGAGGGGTGGGGGATTAGAAGAAGGGGGATGGGGTGGGGGCGGGGTGGGGTGGGGTGGTGGATAGGCGGGCGTATTGTTCAATTAGCCGGGCGGCCTGGGTGGGCCAGCTAAATTCGGCTTCCATCAGGGCGCGACCGCGTTGACCGGCCTGGCGGGCGGCGGTGGGCTGCTGCAGATAGTGCTGAATGGCCAGGGCCAGGGCGGGGGGGTGGGCCGGGGTGACGTGGCCGGTCTGGTGGCGCTGGATTAGGGGTGCGATCGCCACCTCGGGCGTGGTGATCACAGGTAGGGCGGCCGCCATCGCCTCTAGCAGGGCAATGCCGAGGTTTTCGGAATGGGAGGGCAGCACAAACAGGTCGGCCCCCTGGAGGAGGGTATTTTTTTGCTCGCCGCTGACAAAGCCCACCTGGCGTACCTGTAGCCTTAGCCCTGCGGCCTGAATGCGCTGAGCGATCGCGGTTTCGTACTCCGCTTCGCCGCTGCCCGCCAGCACCAGGGTGAAGGGCGCATCGCCCAGGCTGGCCAGGGCGTCGATTAGCGGCTCGATGCCTTTTTTGGGATGCAGCCGCGAGAGAAACAGCAGCACCCGATGGTCGACGGGAATCTGCAGCTGCTGGCGTAGGCGCTGGCGGGCATTGGCGATCGGGGTCGGGAGCTGTACCCCGTGGGGCAGCACAAAACTGGCTCCGTCAAAGCCCGCCTCCCTGGCCTCCTGCCGCTCCTGGGGGGTGGTGAAGTGCAGGGCAGCGCAGCTTTGCAATAGCCGCTGACCACCGCTTCGCAAATAAATCTGCTTTTTGCCCTTGCCCTGTTCGAGGGACCAGCGGCACAGGGAGCCCAGGGGCCGCACCACGTAGGGCACTCTCCGCACTTGTGCCATCGCCATCGCCACGGTGGTGGGGTAGTTGAAAATGGCGTGGACGTGAACCAGATCAACCTCGGCCAGGTGTTGCCCCAGCCAGGGCGCAAGGGCTGGAGCCACGGCAAACTCCCGCAGGGCCGTCATTTGGGACAGCACCCGAGGAAAGATGTACACGGGCACCGATGGGCCGGTCAGTTCCGGAATTGAACCGCTGAAAATGGGCTGAGCGTAGGGGGCGCTAAGGGTGCCGTCGCCGTGGTCATTGGTGGCGGCGATCGCGGCGTCAAGCCCCTGCTGGCGCTGGGCCTGCACCATCTCTAAAACAGCCTGACTCGGCCCTCCCCGCAGGGGAGACAGCGAGGGAATCACGTGAAGAATTCTCATTGGGGTGAGGGTTGAAGGGTGGGTAATGGGGCAGCCCGATCGGTGGTGAATTGAGTGATCAGGTGGTCGCTCAACAGGTGTTGGAAGGTCTGGAACCCGAAGGCGGCGATCGCACTCTGCCGCAGGGCCTGGGGTTGGTAAATCAACGGATTGGGATACTGACCGGTGAGGATAGCGATCAGCGTTTCGCCAAGGGCATCGATGGCCTGGGGGTCGACCAGGGCACCCAGGGCACCGTGCTGGAGGGCATCCTGGCCGCCGTCAAAGCCGGCCACAATGGGTTTGCCGCAGGCCATCGCCTCCAGGTAGACAATGCCAAAGCCCTCCAACTGGCTGGGCATGGCAAACACGTCGCAGAGGGCGTAGTGGTCGGGCAGGTCGGCATCGGGCACAAACCCGGCCAGGGTGACGCAGTCCTCCAGGTGGCGATCGGCGATCAGCTGCTCCAGGCGGGGGCGATCGTCCCCTTTACCGACGATCAGGTAGTGGACGTCGGGCAGCGCCTGGCGAATGGCGGGTAGCGCCGCCAAAATCTGGTCGTAGCTGTGGAACGCTTCCCCGGCAGCCAACCGGTTGACGGTGAGAATGACGGGTTGGTCGGGCCGTAGGCCGTAGCGCTGGAGCAGGTGGGGCGGTTTGGCTGCAACCCGGAAGCGGTCGGCATCGAAGGTGTTCGGCAAAACGCCGAGGTTGGAGAGCCCCTGGGACTGGCGGATGCGATCGCGGGTAAACTCGCTCACCGCCAAGATTTGGTCGGCCTTAGCCATGCCCCGCCGCACCTGGGGCTTCTCCACCTCCCAGGCCTCAAACCCGTGGGCGATCGCCCAGTAGGGCAGCTTTGCCCATCGCTTCAGCTCATAGGCCACGGGGGTGAAGTTGACGTGGGTAGTGATGATCAGGTCGGGGCGATCGGTCAGGGCGGCCTGGAAGGTTTGGGCCGCAAAGGCGGCGGTGCGCAGGCGGGGATGGCGATCGCCCGTGGTGTGGTAGCTGAGCCGGGGCGAGGCGGAGGGCGGCAGGGTGGTTGAGCGATCGTGCAGGGTAAAGACGCGGATATGGGCGGTGGGCAACACGGTCTGTAGACCCTCCAGCAGAAAACCAGAGTAGGTTTGGATGCCGCCTTTGAAGTCGAAGAGGCCGGGGGTCCAGAGGTGGAGGGTGGGTGGCATGGTGGGTGAGGGGTGGGAGGGTGAAGGGTAGGAGGGTGGGTTATTGGCCCATGACTGGGGCTGGGGTCGCTGTTGGGAGCCAGAGGGAACGCATAGTGAGGCTGAAGAGCGCTAGATCGGCACCGAGCAGCCACCAGCCGAGGGGGCTGTGCAGGAGGGTCAGGGCACTCAGTCCAGACAGCAGGGTGAGGCTGTAAATGCACCAGACCACCGTGGATTTGGGAAAATTGGCGTGCATCAGGCGGTGGTGGATGTGGCGCTGATCGGGGAAGAAGGGGGACTTGCGATCGCTCAGCCGGGCTCCGATCACCAGGGTCATGTCCAGCATGGGCACCAGCAGCACGGCGAAGGGCAGCAGCGCCGTGGTGAACGAGCCGTCGCTGGGCAGGCCGACCGCTGCGATCGCAGCCAGGGAAAACCCCAGAAAGTAGGAGCCGCCATCCCCCATAAAGATGCGGGCCGGGGCGGCGTTGTAGCGGAGAAATCCCAGCGTGGCTCCAGCCAGCCCCAGGGCCATACAGGCGATCGCGGGCTGAACTGCCCAGCCCCCAACGGCCAGGACCCCAGCGGCGACAGTGGCAGTGCCTGCGGCCAGGCCATCCATGCCGTCGAGCCAGTTGATGGCGTTGGCCATACCGGCCAGCCAGAGGAAGGTGACCAGCAGGCTCAGCCAGGCGGGCATTGTGTCGGTCAGGCCGGGCAGGGGTAGGGTGTCTAGGCGAATTCCCAGGCTCCACACCCCGGCAGATAGCAGGGCCTGCATGCCCAGACGGACAAAGGGGGACAAATTAAATAGGTCATCTAAGAAGCCCGTGGCAAAAAAGCCCAGACCACCCAGCAAAAGGGCCAAAAAAATGTGGTTTTCAGTCCCTGCTGGCACCCATTGGCTGGCCACAATCCAGCTCACACAAGTGCCAACAAAAATGCCTGCTCCACCGATGCGCACAATGGGCTGGCGATGAATTTTGCGGGCATTGGGTTGATCGATGTAGCCGAACCGCAACCCGATTTTTTGTACCAGTGGGGTCAGGCCCACTACCGTCAGGGCCGCAACCCCGGGAACTATCCATGGAAACATGAGTCTTGTCTTGTAAGGAGATTGGATAGTTCTCAGTTTCGAGGGGCGAAGTTTGCGATCGCGTCGGGGATAGTTTTTTTAGATGTACAACTTCCCAGCGATCAGAGCTAACACCGTATACATTGATCGGCACAGATTAGCGCTTTAGCCAACGGAAATCTGCGGTTGAAAACGAGGTTTCCAAACTTTATTTTGAGCGGACAAAGCCCCCCACAACCCCTGGGTGGCCTCGTTGTAGCTGTAGCGCTGAATGTGTTGTTGGCCTGCTTTTCCCCAGTTCGGTAGCAACTGGGCTTGGCCGTCAAACGCCTGTTTCAGGCAGTTCGTTAGCGCATCGACATCCCCCGCCGCAAAAACCAGCCCCGTTTCGCCGGGTTTGACCAGATCGGCGGCACAGCCTACGCGATCGCTGACAATCACCGGCGTTCCCAGACAGAGGGCTTCGTTGACAGCCAGACCCCAGGTTTCACCCGAGCCATAGCTCGGCAGCACCAGCACATCGCCAGCGGCGTAGGTGCGCGGCATCTGACTCTGGTTTTGAAACGGAGCAAAGTAGATGTAGCCATGACCCGATGCCTGGGCCTGCTCTCTAACAGCCTCCTCTAAACTGCCAGAGCCAACAAAGAGTAGAGAAACCTGGGGCAAATCGGCCCGTAAAAACGCTTCTAGCAGATCCAGTGGTCGCTTTTTGGGAATCAGCTTTCCGGCAAACAAAACCACCCTGTGATCTGCCGGAATGCCCAGATCGCGTTTCCAAACGGCGGCCTCGCGATCGGCAGCGGCCGTCTGCGCCATAAACCGGCTGTTGTCGATCGCATGGGGTGAGAAAAACAGGCGATCGTCCCCTACACCGTGGTACCTAAAATACTCGCGGTTGGCTTGGCCGACATAGAGGCAGGCGTCAAAGTTTTTGTAGAGTTGCGTAATCCAACCCCGTTTTAAGGCCGCTTTCAAGCCCGTTTCAGGCACTAACCGATGGGAATCTCCCCGAAACAGCAGTGGGGTATCGCGCCAGGTCCACAAAAATCGGTAGAGGCTGGCATAGTTATAGTTCATCGTCAGCACCGCATCGGGTTGAAAAGCCCGCACCCGGGCTATCAGCGTTGGGTTTTGCAGGCCCCAAAAGTGGCTGGTACCCGGTCGCTTGCTGGTGTTGGGCACAAACTCATGGTCATACCCCTCCAGCAGCGGAATATCCCACTGAATCGCCTGATTAAACTGGCGATCGGCCTGCTGGGTAATGCCAAAATCCCAGAGATAAAATACCCGCAGGTTAAGGCCCGCCGTAGCGCTTAGATGCTGAAACCAGGGGGCATAGTATTGAATAGGGTGGGAGGTAATAATGGCGAGACGAAGCATGATTTTCCTCTGGTTTTAAATAACTTGTTTTTGGATAAATAGTTGTGATCAAGAACCCCGTCCAACTGTAGGGTGTATTCGCGAAGCAATGCACCGCAGAGAAGCCTTAGGCAACTATGAAGTAGGTAAACATAATTAAATGCTGTCATTTCGACCAAAGGGAGGAATCTCTGGACTTCGCCAAAGATCGAGATGTCTTGACTTCGCTTCGCTTCGCTCGACATGACAGAACTACTTTTGTTAATGTCTATCTAACTAAGTCAGTTCGTCGATCGCTCTGGGGAGATTTTGGGCTGCACTAAATAGGGGTAGGCCTGTCCCTCAAAAGCTGATTTTCCAGACCAACTGCCTGCCGTTTTAGGCCGATAGATTTTCATAAACGCATACTTGATGCCGACGATCGGCACCGACGACTGAAACAGCGTCGCAGCATAGACCCCGGCGGTCCATTCCGTTGAGGCCAGGGCCAGACTCATAATCAACACACAAAACATCATGCGAGCCGAGAAGGGGGGCGTGCCAATGGCCGCTATGGTGATCGTTCCGTAGAAGGCCCCCATAATGCCGCCAATTAAGATGCAGCCAAAGTAGCCAAAATTGGCGTAGGCCTCAGGCAATAACCCCCAGGCAATGGTCGTTTTCCAGGTCTGCTCATAGGTCTGTCGCCGCACGTGGACGTTCAACATGTGGGTACCCTCATGGCTGCGCAGTTTGTTGGGGTTGAGGATCCTTGGCACGATCAGACCGGGAATGATGGCGTAGGTTTTGCCCTCCAGGTAGGGGTAGGGTTCTGGAATTTTGGCCTGGGCCATCATCAGCATGTGGATGACGCTGGAACGCTCCACAAAGGACTCTTTTTCTTCCACCTTTTCCCATCGCTGGGGCACATGATTTTTGTTTTCCTCCGCATAGCCCTGCCACTCCTGAAACCAGGCAGCATACTGCCAGGGCTGCACAAAGTGGGGAGTATCTCCTTCCCAATATTTGTGCCGCATTTCGTGTTTGCCGTAGTGCAGCGGCAGCAGCAGAAAAATCCCCATCAGCAGGCCCACAATCGGTAGCCGCCGACCGCCGATGACAAAAGCCATCACCGATAGCAAAAACAGCGTGAGCGATGTCTTTAGAATCAGCCCAGCGGCGGCGGTGACGATGTTGGCCACCAGGGCCCAAAAAAAGATGTACTGCTTCGGGCGCGGCATGGAGTTTTGTCCGGCCCGGTAGGCCAGCACAAAAATACCCAAAAAACTCAGGCCCAGAATGATGCCCCGCACGATGGTAAACAGCTTGTCGGGGATGCCGCTCCAGCCCCCCACAACATACATGTTCAAAAATGCCCCCGCCGCCACGACGGCGATGAAAACGTTGTCGGCGGTGGCGGTTTTGAGGGCGCGGAAGGGCTTTTTAACGGTTCTTGGCGTTCTGACAATCTGCAGCCAGACGAGAATGCCGCTGGCCAAAAACAGCACCGTCGTCAGCGCCCCCCGCAGCTGAGCCTCTGGGCTGTAGGACAGCACGTTGGGGTTGGCACTCAGCAGCGGCAGACAAAAGGTCCACAGGTAGGTCAGCGAAAAAAAAGGGAACACCGGCAGCCCCTGCACCTGCCCCGCGCACCACAGGTACACCGGGTACATGCTGGCCACCCCAATCAGCAGGGCACCGATCGCAGTCTCCTGGGGCGAACTGCGCAAACTGTCCAGATTGGAGAACAGCAGCGCCGCCATCCCGGCCCAGAACAGGAGGGTCATGGCTTCGGATTTTTGACCGGGGGTGGACATGGGTGGTGGGTGGGTGAGGGGGTTGATGGGTGGATGGGTGGATGGGTGAGGGGGTAAAAGAGCCGTAGGGTGGGCACTGCCCACCACGGGGGAAACTGTTTTCTGGAAATTACCTAAAGGTGGTTGGGTTTGCTATCGTGCCACTCAACCTACAAAGTCAGAGTTAACTAACTTCTAGGCCTAGGGAGAGCGGACACAGCGATCGAATACCTGGCAGAGAGTTTGGGTCATGGCGCGGGCGGTGTAGGGGGCAAAGGCGTCCCAGTCGGTGGTGGGCGGGCTAGGTTTCGGCTGGGCCAGCAGGGTGTGCAGGGGGGCAGCGAGCTGGCGGGCGAGCTGCACTGGGGAGGTGTGGGCGTCGAAGGTGACGGCGGTGCCTGCCTGGGTCTGGTGCAGAATATCCACAACCGAACTGGCGGTGTGGAAGACAGCGAGGATCGGCTTTTTGGCCAGCACCGCCGGGTACAGCTTGGAGGCCGTGTACTGGGGGTCGCTGGAGCCGATCAGCAGCACGGCGTCGCTATCAGTCAGCAGCTTCTGTGCCTCGAAGTAGGGCACCCGCTGGGGGTGCTCGGTGACCAAGTCAGCGACCCCGCAGGCGGTGGCAATGGGTTCGATGGTTTTGAGCGCTCGTCCGGCGGGGGCATAGCTGGTGCCGATGAAGTGGAGGTGGACCCGGTCGGCTAGGTCGGGTTGCTGCGATCGCACCTGCTGCAATCCCAGCAGCAACCCCTGCACCGCTAACGCCATATCCGGCCCGCCTCGGCCCACGTAGACCCAGTGCTGGCGGCCATCGCTGGGGTCAAAGTGGGTCTGCTGTATGGGCCAGTGGGCCAGCTGGGCAAAGTCGGCCTCCGGTGCCCCAAAGGGCAGCACGGTGAACTGCTCCGGTCGCAGCCAGGGATAGCGGGCCTGCAAGGTCTGGGTGTAGGCCGCCGACACCGCCATCACCTGGCTCACCCCCGCCATCACCCGGGGCTCCCAGAAGGCGGCCAGGGCCTTATCGAGGCCGTACTTGAGGCGGCCACCGGGGCGATGCTGACCCGCCGGGGCGGCATCCACCCGCCAGGGATCTTGAAAATCGACCGCGAAGGGAACGCCAAACCGCCGCTGCCAGTAGGGGCCGAGAATCATCACCGGAAAAAGGGTGGTGGAGAAAAAGACCAGGTCGAAGGACTGCCCGGCCAGCAGGCGATCGCCCAGCCGGGCCAGGTAGGGCAGACACCGCCAGCCCACGTGGCCCAACCCCACCCAGCGGGTGATCGATTTGGGTAGCGCCCCGGCCCGGTGAATGGGCAGGGCCGGGGGCAGCGTCTGCATCAGCCACTCGTCCTGGGGGTGGGGCACGTCCTCGGGGTTGACCGTGAGAATTTCGGCCTCCCAACCCAACGCCTCCAGGTAGGGGAGGGCCGTGCGCAGGCGCTGATGGTCGGGCGCATTGACGGGCGGAAAGTGGGGGCTGACCAGCAGCACCCGCCGCCGGGGCGATCGGGGCGCATTCATGTCTACAGAAGCTAGGGAAATGGGCCGGGGGGAGACAGCAGGCATGGGCAGCACCGATGCAACGTTATTCCCAGCGTGGGGGGTCGGTGTTTGCGATCGCGTCTGCGGAGAGAGCCCAGGACTAGAAGTCCAAGGCTCAAAGCCAAAATCCTCTGAAGAGGATTGGGAGCCAAGTTCTCCAGTCTGCTTTAGCAGACTTTTGTGGTGAGCCAGGGAGTTCACTCTCCCTGGTGGTCGTAGCCGGAGTCCCTTAGCCCCTATGAGCATTTCGGGAATAGTTTGGCCATATTGACAAGGCTGGGTGGGCAGTGCCTCCCATTTGGGAAACTCTTTTCCAGAAGTCACCTCACCCGTTTTAAGTAGGTGGACAAAATTAATTGCTGTCATTCCGACCAAAGGGAGGAATCTCGGTCTCCGCCAAAGACCTAGATGTCTCGACTTCACTTCGCTCCGCTCGACATGACAGAAGTACGTTTATTCATGTCACCTACTTAATCCGCAATCCTAAGGCTCATGGATAACTTAAGCCACCGCGATCGCCGTTGCCCCAGCACGACATTGCGCCTGGTAAAGCCTTTCGTACTGACTCACAACTGCCTCGGCGGAAAAATGGCTTTCGACCCGCTGGCGGCAGTGGTGGCGATCGATCGCAGGCAGTTGCCCAATTGCCCCCACCGCCTCAGCGACGGAATTGACCAGAAAGCCATCGACCCCAGGCCGCACAATCTCGGGCAGCGACCCGCGCGGCGTGGAAATGACCGGCGTGCCGCAGGCCAGGGCCTCGGCAAACACAATCCCAAACGGCTCATCCCACTCGATGGGTACGATCATGGCGGCGGCCCGGCCCAGCAACTCGTTCTTCTGGCGGTCATCCACTGGGCCAACGTACTCGATGCCGTCTTTGCCCAGGTGGGGCGCGATTTGGCTTTCCCAATAGGTGTTACCGGCTGGGGTATCGATGCGATTGCCCGCAATCAGCAGGCGGCGGTGGGCTTTCTGGGCGGCTGCGATCGCATTGTGGGCTCCCTTAATCGGGTCCAATCGGCTGAGAAACACCAGCGGCGCATCCTCGGCCACCTGGGGCTGGAAGGTAAACTTCTCCAGCTGCACGCAGTTGTGGATTGGCTGCCACTGCCCCCCCGCAGCCCGGCCCTGGCGGCAGATGTGCTCACTACAACCGGTAAAGGTGAGGCTGCGGCCCGCCAACTGAGCCGCCCAGCGCACCGTGCGCCCAGTGGGCTGCCGTTGGTACGACATAATTTTCGGCAGTGCTGTCGGCAGCAGCGGCAGCAAGTACTGCAACCGCGAGAAACTGTGCAGCACATCCGGCTGAAACCGCTGCACCGCCTGCCACAGGGCCATTGTGTTACGCAGGGTGTCCCCAGGGGACTGGGAACTCAACCCCGGCCAGGGGTAGAAGGCATCCACCGGGCAGGTCGAGTCGCGGTGGGCCACCAGACCCACCCGGTGGCCGCGCTGCCGCAGGCCCTCTACCAGCAGATCGATGATGCGTTCAATGCCCCCGTAGAGGGTGGGGGGGACGGGGAGTTCGGGGTCGGCGGTGAGGAGGATGTTCATGGGTGGATGGGTGGATGGGTGGATGGGTGGGGGGTGGATGGGTGGATGGGTGAGGGGTGGATGGGTGGATGGGTGGGGGGTGGATGGGTGGATGGGTGAGGGGTGAAGGGGTGAAGGGGTGGTGGGGTATGGGGTATGGGGCAAACACCGTATGTCGCTAGGCAATCCGCCTGGTTGGAAGCGGGGTTATGTGATTTGGATTTGGTATGAGTGCTGGTGCTGGCTGGTTGACGTCAGATGGGGCTGGGGGCAAGGCCATCTCGGCGGCAGCCAGTAACGTTTTCTCTTCGACCTCCCAGCTAAAGCGGGATTGGGCTGCATGGCGGGCTGCTGCCTTCGCCGCCTGGAGACGGGCAGGATTGCACACCAGATCCTCAATGGCGGTGGCCAGGGCTTGCCCGTCTCCTACTGCCACTAGATGCCCGATCGCTGGGGCCTGCTGAAACACCTCTCGCTGACCGGCAGTGTCGGTGGCAATCACCGCCAGCCCGGCCTGGAGGTACTGAAACAGCTTGTTGGTCACCGTCAGGTCGCGGCTGGGCGGATCGACCTGCTCCAGGGCCAGGCCGATGTCGTTTTCGGCGATGCGGATGGGCAGCTCGTCATTGGGCACCGTGGGATGAATATGGACGTGATTGGCCCAGCCCAGCGGAATCTGGTGGGCTAGCCAGGTCTGGTTGGCGGACGAACAGGTGCCGCGCAGGTGCACCTCCACCAGCATCGTCAAATGGGGCAGCGCCTCAAACAGCAGCTCTAGCCCCCGCCCTGGCCCAATGGTTTGAGAAAACCAGTGCAATCGCAGGTTGCTATAGGTGCGAACCTGGGGCTGCTCAAGCTTCACCTGGGGGAAAACGTTGTACACCACCGTCGGCGGGGTAACGTCGTAGTGACGGGCGATCGCCTCGGCCATGGCCTGGGACGTTGTCAGGCGGTAGCCGCAGTGGCGCAGCAGGTCCGCTTCCAACTCGCCCAGCCACTGAAGGGGGCGCTGCTGGCGGGCGGCGGGCAGCAGATCGTGAGAAAACCAGTCCTCAAAATCGACCCCCACGGCGTAGCCCTGACGCAGGAGCTGCTGCCCCACCCATAGCCCCGCTTCGGAATGCACAATGGTCAGATCCGCTCGGTGGGTCTGGGCGAATTGCAGCATCCGCCGAGCACCATAGCCCAGCAGCGCTGGGGTAGCGAGGCCAAAGCGGCCAAACAACCGTCGGGCCAGGTTGGCCTGCAACCGCACCCCCAGGCGGCTGCGCCGTCCGGGGCGAAAATCCAGCACCGGGCAGAACGTCCAGGCCCTGTCCTGCAGCAAATCCTGGTCCCGGCGCACCAGGTCTGGGTCAAACCAGACCCCGGCCACCGTCACCTTGTGACCAGCGGCGGCCAGGGTGTCGGCCTCCTTTTGTGGTCGGGGGGCGGTGCAGCAGTGGCCCCCAATCAAAATCAGGATTCTTGCCATTGGGGCTTCTCCAGTTGGGGTACGCTCTCTTCGCGGTCTGGTTTCGGCACCATGCGCCCCAAGGCCACCCGGCGATAGCCCCACTGGTTAATGAAGAGCTGAGCGTAGCGGGCTTGCTGCCACCCCAACCACCGGGCCGCCAGCTGAAAGCAGGGGCCACCCATTGGTCGTTCGGTGGCTCCTCCCAGCTGGCGCACCTGGCGGGCGGCCAGATTGCGCAGCGACGGCACCGCCGGAAACACCTCGTAGATAAAGCGCTGCATCAGATTGGCGCAGACCTGCCGGGTGCGATCGCTGTCCTCTGCCGCCAGCAGATGCTGGCACTGGGAGGCAATCGCTCGATACTGCGAAGCCCAGGCCTCAGCCGTTTTGCGACCGCTGAGGCTGCCGTCGTTGCCCGATCGGTAGTAGCTGCGGGCGGTGGCACAAAAGCGCACCCCCCGGCTGGCCAGCACCACCCGGGCAAAGTATTCGCCATCGTCGTTCAGCGACAGCGACTCCTGCCAGGGGCCAGCGGCTTGAATCAGGCGGCGCGGCACCAGCCAGGCGGCGGGGTGCATCATCCAGTGGCCCGACCAGGCACAGACCAACCAGTCCACCGGGTCCATATCCTGCCACGGCGGTTCCGGGGTAAAGATGGCCGTCTCGGGCTGGTGGCGAAACCGGGCCCAGGCCCCGGCGATCAGACAGTCGGGGTGGGTCTCCAGCAGCGCCATCTGCCGCTCAATCTTGTCGGGGGCCAGCAGGTCATCGGCATCGAGGAACTGAATCACATCGCCCTGGGCCATCTCCAGCGCACAGTTGCGGGCGGCGGCGGCCCCCCGGTTGCGCTGGGCCACAATCCGCAGGTTGGGATGGTCGAACTGGCTGGCTACGGTCAGGCTTTCGTCGGTCGAGCCGTCGTCCACCAGAATGACTTCGAGCTGGGGCCAGGTCTGCCCCAGGGCCGAGTCTAGCGTTGCGGCCAGCCAGGGCGCGGCGTTGTGGCTGGGAATGAGTATGGAAACGAGGGGTTTCATCGGTATGCCATTGCAGATATACGGCGTATGCAAGCCAGCCCAGGCACGGCGGTCTCTAGGGTGTTAGGTGGCTGGATGCGGTCTAGTTGACTGTTCTTACCGTGACCCCACCGGGTTGGCGAACCTGTATAAGAACCGAGGAAAAGATGTATGCGATGTCTGAAGCGATCTCCTCAACTCCGTTTCTAATTTGGTGTGGGGCAAACGGTTGTTTGCCCCACACCGAAATGTTCTTCCGTAGAGGCAAATGGCTGTTTGCCCCTTGCAGAGATGCCCTTTTTGAGAAATCGCCTACCCCTTCAAAATGTGCCGCCAGCCGTAGCGGAAGTACCAGGGTTTGGAGTCGGCGACGTAGTGGTGCATTTGGGCTTGCGGATCAATAACTTCCGCCTCGCTGGGCATGACCACATAGTCCTTAGCGGGCATCACGCAGCAGTCCGATTGGGCCATCACCATGGCGATTAGCCCCTGCTCCTGGTAGTAGTGGGAGCCCACCTGCTCGATCTGGGTGCGGCACCAGTGCTCTAGCTCGTCCCAGTCGAGGGCGTCGCTCTGCAATCCGGTGATGCCGACGTTGATCTGCTCTGGAATGGGCACCCCCGCCAGCTGCTCCATCAGCTCCGGGGAATAGCCGTAGGAGGTTTCCACATCCACCATGTGGCAGGGGGTTTGGGGATTTTGCAGCCAGCCCAGCAGGGCCGTGGGCGGGCGAAAGAAGAGCATATCTGAGTCGAGCACCAGCTTCCAGCCAGTGGTACCGGCGTGGATATCAGTGAGTTTGCGCAGGTTGGGGTATTCTTCACGGCGCGATCGCAGAGTTGGATACCGCTCCCAGGGCAGCACCGCATTCAGCCGAGTTTCAATTTCGGTGGCCAGCACAAACCTGACCGTAGGACAAACCTGCCGAATCAAGGTTTGATAGCGACGGGACAGAGTGCCATCGTCTACCACCACCAGCTGCACATTGAGATCGGTCTGCAACGCCAGCGAATAAAAGCAAAACACGGTCTGGTACCAGAATTTGCGCCCGCTGAGGTAGTAGACCTCCAGCGGTGGCCCAGAGCGGGGGGCCAGGGGTGGCAGGGCGGCGGCGGCCCGCTCCATCTGCCGCTGGGCATGGGCCAGATCGGCCAGGCGGCTCAGCCCCACCCTGCGCCAGCGCTGCACAAATTGGCGCGGCTGGTGATACAGGCGGTAAAGGGCCACCCCCAGGCCCAACTGCTTGGCCCAGTGGCTGGCGTGGGAAGTTAACGAGGTCATAGCGCTACCAAAGTTAGGACTGGGATGAGGATAAACGGGCCTGCCCGGCCAAAATGCCGCAGATGCCGCGCCAGCGCACGTAGGCCGCCGCACTTTGCCAGGGCCGCAGCCGCAGCCAGGCCTGCGCCTGGCGCAGGCCCACCGTCCAGGGGGCAATGGCGGGCCACAGCCGAATGCCATGCAGATCCAGCACCTGGACCCAGGATTGGCTGGCGGCAAAGTTGAGGCGGGCCAGGTAGTCGGGCTGTAGCCGCCTGGCCGCAATCAGGTGGATGAGCTGAAGCTGAGGTAGATAGGCCCCATCCCAGCCCCGGTTGAGCAGGGTCAGTACGATGTCGTTATCTTCCCCAGACACCAGGTTTTGCCCCGTGCGCCCCAACCCCAGCCGGGCGGCGTCATCCCCCAGGCTGGCCCAGTAGTCGGCAAAGGCGGCCAGCCGCAGCGCCATGCCCGCTCCGGCTGGGGCCTGGTCGGGGTAGTGCTGGCAGGGGCTACCGCCGGGGATCAGGGTGGCCGTATCGCCGAAGTCGCGCAGGGCCAGCATGGAGTAAAACTCGGGCAGCCAGGCGGGGGGAGCCGCTTCAAACTCGGGCAGGGCTTTCCCGGCGGCCACCCCCAGCTGGGGATATTGGCTAAAGGCCTGCTGGACCTGCTCCAGGTAATCGGCAGCGAGCACGTTGTCGTCGTCCACGTAGACGAGAACTTCGGCCTGGGCCTCCCGAAACCCCCGCTGGCGGGCCCGGGTGAGGCCCAGGTGGGGTTCGAGCACCACGCGGCCCTGGGGATGCCAGCTTAAGTCTAGACGGGGGGCGAGGGGCGGGGTGCTGGCGTTGTCGATGACAATCAGCTCCCACTGGCTGAGGGCCAGGGTTTGCCCCTGGAGTGCCGCCAACACCCGCTCCAGGTAGTCGGCACGGGGGTTGTGGGTGCAGAGAATGACGGTGAGTTGATGCGCCATGGCGGTGGCCTAGAGTCCTTGGAGTGAGGGGGACGGGTTGGGGATGGCGATCGCATTCAGCCTGCCCCCTTCGCCAATGGCGCGATCGCTCACCGATCGCGCCCCGAGGGCCTGCCGGCGGGCAATCGCCCGCCGGTAGCTGGCCTCTTGGGTTGCCCCGATCGGCTCCAGGGAGTAGTGGCTGAGAACGCGATCGCGGGCGGCGCGGCCCAGCTCCTGGCGCTGCTGGGGATGATCGAGCAGGTCGATCACAGCCTGGGCCAGGGGGGCGGGGCGGCGGGGCGGCACCAGGCGGCCCACCCGGCCCTGATCCAGCAGTTCGGCCATGCCCCCCGCTGAGCTGGCCACAATGCCGCGGCCTGCGGCCATGGCCTCGGTGCACACCAGGCCAAAGCTCTCCCAGCGGCTGGGGAAGACGCAGATATCGGTGGTGGCCAGGTAGTGGGGAATGCGATCGAGGGGCACCCCGCCGGTAAACTCTAGGGCCTGGCGGTGGCGGGGCAGGGTGCGCTCTAGGTACTGCTGCATGTTCAAGCCGGGCCGGGGCGAGTTCCAGGCTGGCCCCACAAACCGAAATTTCACCTGGGGATGGCGGCGAAGGATGGCGGGAATGGCTTTACCCAGCTCCACCACTCCCTTGCGCAGCTCTAAGCGACCCAGAAAGGTCACCACCTGGGTATCGGTATCGAGAGGAATAGCCAGCAGATCGGGGCTGGGCAGATAGGGGTAGGGCACTGACGCCACTAGAGCCGGATCTAGCTTCCAGTCAGTGAGAATGCGCTGGCCGATCGCCTGGGAGGGAGCCGCGATTTCGTCGGCCTCGTGGGCGTGGCGACATTCTGGGTCGGCGGCGGGGTCGTAGGGGGGGCGACGCTTGGGCCACTGGCCCCGGCGCAGGGCTCCCAGGGTCATGCGGGTTTTGGCCTGCCAGGTTTGCAGCGGGTTGCCCAGCATCTCCAGCACGTACTGGGGGGTGTGCAGCTTCAGCACCAAGGGAATGTCGGGCACGTAGCGGAGGGCCACGGCGGCCTCGGCCCCGCAGTCTGGCCCTTCTAGCACATCAAACTCAAGGACGCGGTGGCGATCGCAAAACACCCGCCCCACCCGCTCTGGAAACCCGTGGCGGTCTACCCCCTGGAGCCGGTGCACCATCACCCCTCCCTCCAGGGTGGTGTGGGTGGTCAGGGGGCCGTCGGTGGCGCGGCCCCCGGCAAACACCTCCACCTGGTGGCCCCGCTGGCTGAGCATGGTGGCCGCCTGGCGCACGTAGGTGGCAATGCCGCCAAAGGCCGTATCGGGGGGATATTCGTAGCTGATAAAGGCAATTTTCATAGCGGGCTCAATAGGTAACGAGGGTACCGGACTGGGAAACGCGAACAATGCCGTGGTCGGGGCGGTAGGCCGCCATCGCCCGGTGCACAATGGCCGGATGCACCTCAAAGCTGAACACATCCTCAGCTTCCAGGTAGGTTTCCGGGTCGTTGGCGCGAAACATAAAGACGCTGGCCCGATACTGACCGGGCAGCAGCTGCAAGCGATCCAGGTTGAAGGTGACCTCCACCATCGACTGAATCGGGAAGGGATCAATCCCCTCCTCGGGGCTGCAAATGCTGGAAATCAAGATGCCCAGGGCGTCATAGATGCGGACGACTACGGCGGCATCGGCCATCGGCTGCTGGGCGCGAAACACCAGCCGCAGCCGGTAGTCGCGATCGAACACCGGAGCCTGGGTGCGAACGCCCTCGGCATCTTGCAAAGCCATATCCACCAGCGAAATGCCGTGGCGGCTCACTTGCCCCAGCTGGCTGCTCGCCACCGGAGCGGCATTCAGGTAGCGGCTCACCACCTGCTCGGCGCTGCCCGCCAGCAGCAGTTCGCCCTGCTGCATGTAGAGAGCCGAGGTGCACAACTGCCGCACCGCCGCCATGTTGTGGCTGACAAATAGCACCGTGCGACCGCTGTGGGCCACATCCTGCATCTTGCCCAGGCACTTGTTCTGGAACTGGGCATCGCCCACCGCCAGCACCTCATCCACAATCAAAATTTCGGGCTCCAGGTGGGCCGCTACCGCAAAGGCCAGCCGCACGTACATACCTGAGGAGTAGCGCTTGACCGGAGTATCGAGAAACCGCTCCACCTCGGCAAAGGCGACAATCTCGTCAAACTTGCGGCGAATCTCGGCCTTGCCCATGCCCAGAATGGCCCCGTTGAGAAAGATATTCTCCCGCCCGGTCAGCTCGGGGTGAAAGCCGGTACCCACCTCCAGCAGACTGGCCACCCGGCCCCGCATGCGAATCTGCCCCGCCGTGGGTTCCGTAATCCGGCTGAGGATTTTCAACAGGGTGGATTTGCCAGCGCCGTTGCGCCCGACAATGCCGACGCGATCGCCCTGGTTGATTTCAAAGGACACATCCTGCAAGGCCCAAAAGGCTTCCTCGGGCTCAGCGGCACGGCGACGGCGCGGCGACAACCGCTGCCGCAGGTGGCGGCCACCCCGGCTGAGGGTGTCCCGCAGCGACTGGTACTTTTCCCCCTGGGAGCGGCCCAGGACGTAGCGTTTGCTCAGGTTTTCGACTTGGATGACGGGGTAGGACATGGGGGGATGGGGAGTGGATGGGTGGGTGGGTGGATGGGTGGATGGGTGGGTGGGTGGATGGGTGGATGGGTGGATGGGTGGATGGGTGGATGGGTGGGTGGGTGGATGGGTGGATGGGTGGATGGGTGGATGGGTGGATGGGTGGATGGGTGGATGGGTGGATGGGTGGATGGGTGGATGGGGAATGCGTAGGGGCAGACCCATGTGTCTGCCCTGAATGGGTTTGGGATGAATAGGGTTTTAGGTTGCGGGTATTGGGTTACGGGTTGAGGGCTTCAGGTTGAAGGCCGACACCTTGCACCTTGCAGCTGATACCTTTCCCCGTCCTCAAATCACATCGGCAAACGTGCGTTCGTAGGCGCGGAAGTAGCGGATGCCATACCAGAGTAGGAACAGCACCAGGCCCACGGACAGGCTAAAGCCGGGCAGGTAGAGGGACGAGTCGCCGAGGATGGCCCAGCGGAAGCCGTCGATCACCCCCACCATGGGGTTGAGGGAGTAGAGCCAGCGCCACTGCTCGGGCACTACCGAGCTGCTGAAGCCGACCGGGGAAATGTAGAGGCCAAACTGCAAAATGAAGGGCACCACGTAGCGAAAGTCGCGGTATTTGACGTTGAGGGTGGCCAGCAGCAGACCTGCCCCCATGGCGGCGGCGAAGGCAATGGCGATGAAAAAGGGCAGGGTAATAATCCGCCAGCTGGGCACAAAGTCGTAGACCACCATCAGCCCCAGCAGAATAATGCCAGAGATGAAAAAATCGACCAGGCTGACAATTACGGCGCTGGTGGGCACCACCAGGCGGGGAAAATACACCTTAGAAATTAAATTGGCGTTGGAAATTAGGCTGTTGCTGCACTCGGCTAGGGCGTTGGCAAAAAATTGCCAGGGCAGCATACCCGCAAACACCAAAATTGGGTAGGGCACGCCGTCGGAGGGCAGCTGGGCAATTTTGCCAAACACCACGGTAAAGACCACCATGGTCAAAAATGGGCGAATTAAGGCCCAGATAATGCCAATGGCCGTCTGCTTGTAGCGCACTAAAATATCGCGCCAGGCCAAAAAATAGAACAGTTCTCGGTAGCGCCAGAGGTCTTGCCAGTACTGGCGCTGGGTGCGGCCAGCGGCAATTACAAGTTCGGCAGAGGGGTCACGCATAGGAAGGGGCCGGGAGAGGAATCTAGTCCTACGGTGGAAGGGGGATGATTGCGATCGCGTCTGCGCTAAAGTCCACGTTCAAAATCGGTTTAATTACGCTCCAGTTGTCTCCGCGAATCTACTGAAATTCAAGGATTTGAGCGGATTTAGGATCGCCTTTTGAGAAAAGGGAAGAGAGCCATCAGCCCCATCAGTATTCATGCCTTCTCTTCCCTTCACCTCCCACCCTCAGCGCCGCTGGCTGGCCCTATCGCTGGGGGTGGCCGTGGCCTGGGGCGGTGGCCTCTCCTCCGCCAGTCTCGCTACCACCATGGAGGCCGCCACATTCCCAAGCCAGCCCCTCAACCCCAGCCGTTCAGCTCCGGAGCTGCTGCCCGGCCAGCCCCAGCCGCCCCTGGTGTACCCTCTGGATGCCTATCGCCTGACCGTGGGCGACATTGTCTATGTGATCGTCGCCAATGTGCCCGACTACAGCGGCACCTTTCAGGTCATGCCCGACGGCTCGCTCAACCTGCCCGTGCTGGGGCGTGTGGAGGCCTGGGGCAAAACCCTGACCGACGTTGAGCAAGCGATCACCGAGGGCTATGCCACCGCCGAGATCTTGGTGGAGCCGCGCATTACCGTCACCCTGTCGCAGCTCAGTCCGCTGCGGATCGCCGTCATTGGCGAAGTGGGCCAGCCCGGAGCTTACTCGCTATCGCCCGAGCAGGGGCGGCTGCCCACCCTGGCTATGGCCCTGGATGCGGCGGGCGGCATTACCCAACGCACCGACTTGCGATCTATCCAGGTGCGGCGGGTCAACCCCGATAACCGGCAGGAAACCACCATCACCGTCAGCCTGTGGGATCTGCTCACCCAGGGCGATCGCAGCCAGGACATTCCTTTGCGCGATGGCGACACCATTGTGGTGCCTCAGGCGGAGGCCGTCACCGTGGCCACCGTCCGCGAGCTGGCCGGGTCTACGTTTTCGGGCGGGGCGATGCGGGTCAACATCGTCGGCGAGATTGCCTCCCCCGGCGTGATCGAAGTGCCCCCCGACACCTCGGTCTCCGAGGCGCTGCTGCTAGCGGGCAGCTTTACCCGGCGATCGCGGCGGGTGGATGTGCAGCTGCTGCGCCTCAACCCCGACGGTACGGTGACTCAGCGATCGCTGCCCGTGGACTTTGCCAGCGCCATCAACGACGAAACCAACCCCCTGCTGCAAGACCGCGATGTGATTTTGGTGGGCCGCAACTGGTCGGCAGCCCTCGGCGACTCCATCGGCACCGTGCTGCAACCGCTGTCCGACGCGTCCTCCCTGCTCAACCTCTTTTTGCCCTTCCTCCTGCTTCGATAATTCACCCCTTGGGTGCACCATCTACCATGACTCAAAACCTAGACATCACCGCCAATTCTCCCCCCGCCGCCCCCGCTTCTCCCCCGGCGCTGGAGGGCGATCCGGGCTCTACCGTGGGCATTGTGCTGGGGGTCGTGCGCCGCAAGCTCTGGCTGATGCTGGCCCTGGGGCTGGTCGCCAGTGCCCTGTCGGTGGTCAAAAACGCCCAGGTGGTGCCGGTCTACCAGAGCAGCTTTCGCCTGCTGGTGGAGCCGGTGCGCGAGCAGCGCAATCTCTCCCGCCTCACCGACACCCAGCAGGGCACTAAACCCCAGGAGCTGGACTACATCACCCAGGTGGAGGTGCTGCTCAGCCCCGAAACCCTGACCCCCATTCTGGCCGAGGCCCAAAAGCGCTACCCCGAAGCCACCTACGACGGGGTGATTGGCCAGCTCAACGTGTACCGCCTGGGGGAAACCAAAATTTTGGAGGTGCAGTACACCAACAGCAACCCCGAAAAGGTCAAAGCGGTGCTGGAGGCGATCGCCCAGGGCTACCTGAAATACAGCCTGGAGTCCCAGCGATCGCAGCTGCTCCAGGGCATCGCCTTTGTCGATGAGCGGCTGCCGCTGATTGAAAATCGAGTCAACAGTCTGCACCAGGAAATTCAGGACCTCCAGCAGAACTACCAATTTTTGGAACCCGACGACTTCGCCAATGAGCTGTTCAAACAGACGGCCCAAATTGATCAGACCCGCCAGGGGCTGCGGGACGAGTTTATCGCCCTGGAATCGCAGTACAACGCCCTGCTCGATCAGGCCAGCGTTTCGGCCGCCCTGCGCCAGTCCGAGGCCTACGAAACCCTGCGCCAGGAGTACCAGGTGCTGCGCCAGCAGCTGGCCGTGGAGTCGGCCCGGTTTGGCCCCAACAGCCCCACCATTCAGCTGATTCAGCGGCAGCAGAGCAACCTGGCCCCCCTGCTGTTTGAGGAGGCCGAACGGGTGATTCAGGGGCAGATCGCCCAGCTGACGGATGCGATGGAGGTGATCTCGGCCCAGGACCAGGAGTTAGCCCGCCGGGAGAACGCCCTCCAGCAGCAGCTCCAGGCGGTGCCCAGTGTGTCTCGCCGCTACCAGGAACTCCAGCGCGAGCTGCTGCTGGCCACCAACAGCCTCACCCGCTTTCGCGAAACCAAGGAGGTCTTGCAGATTCAGGCCTCCCAAAACGAAATTCCCTGGGAGCTGATCACCCCCCCCGCCAATGCCCGCCGCAAGCCGGGCACCAGCCCGGTCAAGTCGCTGGTGAGCGGCTTTTTGATGGGGGCGGTGCTGGGGCTGGCCCTGGGCTACCTGATCGAAAAACTGGCCAACACCTACTACACCCTCGACGACCTCAAAAAGCGGGTACCCCTCCCCATTCTGGGCGCGATTCCGCTACACCCAGAGCTGATCGATGCCGCCCCCGATGCCCACGTGGTCGATCTCCGCGCTGGGCCTGCCGCCACCTCCCTATCCGCCGATGCAGAGGCCCTGAAAACCCAGCTCAAGACCATGATCAGCCCCAAGCTGAGCAACTGGCAGGACTACGTTTTGCAGGCCAAAACCACCAACCCGGCGGCCCTGGCCATTGGTGACCCAGCCAGCAATGGCCAGGACACCAGTGACCAGGGCACCAATGGCCACCAGCCCGTTGCCCCCGAGGCCAACTCCCCCGCCGAGCGCTGGCTGATGGAGTACGACAGCTACGGGTTTTTGGAGGCGTTTCGGGCACTCAATGCCAATCTGGGAACCTTTTCGCTGCGATCGCTGGTTATAACCTCGGCCCTGCCCGGTGAGGGGGCCACCACCGTCGCCGTCCACCTGGTTCAGGCCGCCGCCGCCATGGAGCGCAAAGTGCTGCTGGTGGATGGCCAGTTCCGCCGGGGCGGCACCCGCCTGAGTTCGCTGCTGGGCATCGGGTCAGAACCCGGCCTCAGCAACTACATCAACGGCACCGCCACCCTCAACGACATCACCCAGCGCCTCTCCTGGGAAGCCAACCTGTTTGCCATCAGCTCCGGCACCGCCGCCCTGGACCCCACCCGTCTGCTGTCGTCCTCCCGCATGAAAGACCTGATGGCGCGGATGGAGAAAAACTTTGACCTGGTGGTCTACACCATGCCCCCGCTGATGGGGCTGGCTGATGTGGGGCTGGTGGCGGCCAAGACCGACGGCGTTTTGCTGGTCACCTCCCTCGGTCGCCGCAACATTGCCGATGCCCTCAAACGCACCCTGGAGCGTATGCAGATCGCCCGCGTGCCGGTGGTCGGGCTGGTGGTGAACAAAGTGAAGAACTATGAGGTGGATTTCTACGCTAAGTCGGCTTGAGGAGGGGGGTGGGTTGCGGTTTACGGTTCACGGTTTACGGTTCACGGTTTACGGTTTTTGGTTTGGGGTTTCAGGGTTCACGTTTGGGATGTTGCTGGTCAGCGGGATGGTATGGCCCCCTAACCCCCCAAATCCTGGGGGGAGTAGAAAGCTCAAAATCCCCCAGAACTCGGGGATTTAAGGGGGCGATGCAAGGATGTCAAGTTTACAAATTCATTACTCAATTCAGCAACGCCCAAAGTTTGTCCTCATACCCGCCACCCGCCACCTCTCACCCGCCACCCCACCCCCCACCCACCCCCGATCGCCCCAACCCCCGATAGCTCAGCACCGCCAGCGCCACCAGGGTAAAGATCTGCCCCCCGCTGGGGCCGTGCCAAAACTGAAAGGCCGCCCCATCGCCGACCACGGCGGCCATGATCGCCACCCGCACAACGCTGAGCAGGGCGGCGATCGCCACCGACCAGCCCCCCAGTGCAGGCAGCCTCTGCCAGTGGGTGATCGCCGCCAGCAGCACCGACACCTGGAGCAGCAGGCCCAGCAGCGCCGCGCCCGTACAGGCAAACTCCACGTTGACCGTGCCGGTGGGCAGTTGAATGAGGCTGTCTGTCTGCACCACCTCAAACCCCAGGTAGTGGAGGCCAAAGGCCGCGATCGCCGCCGTCGTCACCCGCAGGGGCAAGTCCACAACCGTCTCCAGCAGCAGCGGCAGAGCCCGGGGCGGCACCGACATCGCCAGCACCAGCGCCCAGACTGGCCCTTGGCCCTGCCACCGCCGCCCCAGCAGGCACCAACTGGCCCAGGTCAGGATGGGAAACAGCCGCACCACCGCCCTCGCGATCGCCGGGTCTGAACCCAGCAGGGGCCAGGCCACCAGGCCAACCAGCCCGATCGCGACGACCCCCAGCCACTGAGGCGATCGCCCCAGCCGGTCAACCCCCTGCTGGCGCACCTGGGCCGCGATCGCCGCCCAGAACAGCAGGCTCAGCACCGCCTGATCCAGGTTCCCTGTCACCGCCACAATCAAAGCCAAATGCAGACCCATCAGCCCCAGGCCCATCGGCCAGAGGGGGCGAGAGCCTGCCAACGAACTCGAAACCGAAAACCAGGGCAGGAGGGACTTGAGCATGCCAGCACGCCAGATAGGCAACAACAGAAAATAGTCAGGCCGCCAGCACCATGGCGGCACTGTTCAGCAGAGCACTAGCGAATCCGGTGCTGCATTCGCTTGGGACGGCGGCCCAGCAGGCGGCTGATGCGACGACCAAAAACCGTAGCCGGGTTGACCTGGGGCCTGTTGTCGGTGGTCAGGGCCCCCTGCCCCCGGCGCGCCCAGCCGCTGATCAACCAGGCATAGAGGAACAAAAAGCTGCCCAAAAAGCTTTCCGAAACCAGCTTCAAGCTGTTTTTAATCAGATTTTGCTTCACATTGGCGCGGGCTTGATTGGCCCTGGTGTCAGCCTGCTCCTTCGCTTTGGTGACGTTCTCTAAAATTTGGGCGCGGGCATCTTCGGGGCTGAGCGCGGAATTGGGAGACGAGAGCAGGCTTTGCAATTGCTGGGGGGTGGCCTGCTCCAGTTCAGCCCAATTGGCCTCAAGCTGCTGACGCTGCTGATTTGTCTGAGTGGCTATCTGCTCGTTGTTGAACTGATGAATTCGCAGGGTGTTTGCCACCGTTAGCGGAATTAACAAAAACAGAATCACGCTCAATACCAGCGTCAGCCAGGAAAAAAACTTGAGTAGCGGCCATTCAATCGGTTGGCGCTCCGTTCCGTCGCCGCCAAACACCAGCACAAGGGCCAGCAGCGGCACCGGCACCAGCCGAATCAGGTTGCCGACAAACTGGTATTCCCACACCGGGTCCATGAACTTAGCAGGGATCAGAATATAGAGAAAATCAATGAACGAGATCAGCAGCAGACCGTAGCCCACCACCCTGGCCAGCCGAAATAGGTAGCCTATGGCCATGGGTTGTGCCATAGCCTCAGCGGGGGGGGAGGGGGGGGCCGTATCGGCTGCGGGTGGGACAACTCGCCGGGGAGGGTTGGCCTGGGCAGCAGCCTTCGGCCTGGGGAATGAAGCCATAGCAGTCTCTTGGTAACGGGTTAAGCCCACCCTAGGGAGAACGTGTTTGCGTTCTGGTTCGCTTTAAAGGCTTTTTGGGCACTGTTAACTATCCCCTCGCTGTGGTGAAGAACGGTGAAGGAGATGTTCGGGCAATTCCCCCTGTAGGAATACTGAGTGATATTGCAAGTCAAAAAGTTCGGCAAATTCCCGGATTTGGTGATGTGAAAAACAACATTATCAGGGAGTAAAGAAAAATCTGGATCGCACAGGGAGGGGAACCAGAGCCTCAGGAATGCAAAGCGTTTATTTGTTAGCGAACGGGAAACCCAAAGGTCAGTTTTGGCGATGAAAATTCTGTTTTTAGAGGCTGACGGCTGGGAGGGCTCTGAATTTAAGCACGCGATCGCCGCCCTGACCGCTCTCGATCACTTTGAGAGTCGTCCGGTTCCTGGTGCTCCCCTGCCCGCCGCCGCCCTCGCTGCCTACGACATTGTTTTTCTTCCCCTCCAGGCCGGAGAAACCCTGGGGGTCACGGCCTGGCGCCCGCGCGATCGCCCCATTCCCTACTGGGTCGTTTTAACCAATGGCCAGGTGCCCGACGGGCCCGGCCCCTGGATGCCCCAAAGCCCCTGGGACTACTTCAGCTCAGACCATCTTTCGCCGCCTCAGCTGACCCTGGTTTTACAACGTATCTTAAACGCCGCCCAGCGGGAAAAGCGGCTTCAGGCCCTGGAATGGGAAAACCAGTGGCTTAAAACTGCCCTCGATTCGGTGCCCTGCTCGGGTTTGAGTCAGCCCAGGCCGGAGGACTGCGGCTTGACCCAGCCCACAACCCACCCAATCGCCAAGCAGGTATCCTTTCAGGCCTCGCTGCTGCACCAGGTCAAAAATGGCGTTGTTGCCACCGATCTAGACGGCAACATTGTCCACTGGAACCGGTACGCCGAGGTCATGTACCAATGGACTGCGGCGGAAACCATCGGCAAAAATATCGTGGAGGTGCTGGTTCCTGGGGAGGACCAAACTCAGGCGCAGGCCATCCTCCAGACGGTGGAGGAGAGGGGCTACTGGGAAGGGGAGTTTGAGGTCTACCGCAAAGACGGCCATCTGCTGCCGATCTACGTTGTCAATTCTCTGCTTCGCGACCCCCAGGGGACTGCAGTTGGGTTTGCCGGGGTCAGCATCGACATCAGCGATCGCCGCCGTTTGGAGGCCGATCGCAACCGCCAGGCCAGTCTGCTGGCGGGCCAGCAGAAAATACTGGAACTGATTGCCCTGGGCAACCCCCTGCCCGAGGTGCTTGACCAGCTGGTGACGTTTCTAGAAGCTCAAACCCAGGGCATGGTGGGCTCGGTGCTGCTGCTGCACGACCAGCAGCTCTGGCACGGCGCGGCTCCCAGTTTGCCTGAAGCCTATCAGCAGGCTGTAAATGGTTTACGGATAGGTCCGCAGGTTGGCTCCTGCGGCACCGCCGCTTACCGCAAAGAACCCGTTGTTGTGGCCGACATTGCCACCGACCCTCTTTGGGAGACCAGCAAGCATCTGCCTCTAGACCACGGCCTAAGAGCCTGCTGGTCCGTGCCGATCGTCTCCCGCACCGGCCAGGTGTTGGGCACCTTCGCCCAGTATTACCGGGAACCCCGCAAACCCAATGCCCAGGACTGGGCGCTGATCGATACCGCCACTAAGCTGGCCGGGCTGGCCATTGAGCAGCAGCGGAGCGACGAAGCCCTGCGGGAAAGCGAAGCGCGCTTTCGGGCCATCTTTGAGCAGGCGACGGTCGGCATCGGCCGAATTTCTTTGGAAGGGCAGTTTTTGCAGGCCAACCAGCAGCTCTGTCGATTCCTGGGGTATACCCAGGAGGAATTGTTAGCTCGCACGGTTCAGGCGGTCACCCATCCCGACGATTTAGACCTCTTTCTCAGGGGAGTCCACCAGCTGCTTCAACAAAAACACTCGACGTTTACCCTCGAAAAACGCTACATCCGCAAAGACAGAGCCGTGGTCTGGGGCAGCCTCAGCGTCACCATCATGCGCGATGGCACCCAGTCAGACCCCTGCTTTATTGCCACCGTCGAAGATATTACCGCCCGCAAGCAGGCTGAGTGGGCTCTGCACGATTTGGTGGAGGGGGCAGCCGCCGTCACCGGCCAGGACTTTTTCCCGGCCCTGGCGGCCTACCTGGCGGCGGCTCTGCAAATCCGCTATGTCATCATCTCTAAACAATTGGGGGAAGCCTTCACCACCTACGCCTTCTGGGCCGATGGCCAAATTCAACCCAATATTTCTGGATCCCTGACCAATAGCCCCTGTGGGGTAGCCATTCGGGAAGGCTTGTTTGCCTGCGCCCAAGACCTCCAGCAGCAGTTTCCCGACCAGGCGTTGCTCAAAGATCTGGGCGCGGAGGCCCACGTCGGAGTCAGACTGACCAACTCAACTGGCGACAGCATCGGTAGCCTGTGCGTTTTGGATGACAAGCCGATCCACAATCTGGGCCGGGCCACAAACATTCTGCGGGTGTTTGCCGCCCGGGTGGCCGCCGAGCTCGATCGCCAGGCCACCACCGATGCCCTTCAGACGCTGAACCAAACCCTGGAAAGCCAGGTTGCCGCCCGCACCGCCGAACTCCAGCAGGCCAACTTTCAGCTGCAGCAATCCCTGGCGGAACGGCAACGGCTGGCCGCCCTGGTGGAACACAGCACGAACTTTATCATTACCGCTAACCTGGACGGCCACATCACCTACCTCAACCGGGCCGGACGGCAGCTGGTGGGCCTCCCCGAAACGGCGGATATCCGTCGCTATGCCCTTGCCGACTTCCATTTCCCCGCCGACTGGCCCTGGTTAGAACAAACCGTGCTGCCGCCCCTGCGCCGGGGTGGCACCTGGCAGGGGGAGGTCAATCTGCGGCATTTTCAGACCGGGGCAGCCATTCCCACCACCCACAATGCCTTTGTCATCACTCACCCCGAGACGGGCGAACCCGTGGCTTTCGGCGGCATTCTGAGCGACATCACCGACCTGAAGCAAAAAGAGGCCCAGCTGGAACAACTCTCCCAGCGCCTGTCCCTGGCGGTGCAGTCGGGGCGGTTTGGCATTTGGGAGTACAACGTCGCCCAAAACCAGCTGATCTGGGACGATCGCATGTGCGAGCTTTACGGCATTGCCGTCGCAGACTTTGGCGGCTCGATAACGGACTGGGAGCAACGGATTCACCCCGAGGACCTGGCCGGGGCCAAGGCCAGGTCTGACCAGGGCGTTCGGGGAGAGCGGCCCTACGACACCGAATTTCGGGTGGTCCACCCCAACGGCGACATTCGCCACCTGAAGGCCTATGGCTTTTACGAACGCACCCCTGAGGGGGAGGTCACCCGGGCCATTGGCGTCAATTTTGACATTACCGATCGCAAACGGGCCGAGGCGGCGCTGCGGGAGAGCGAGGCCCAAATGCGGATGGTGATCGATGCCCTGCCCGACCTGCTGCTGCGCGTCACGACCAGTGGCGACTGCCGGGCTGTGATTTGCTCTCCCCATGTCTCGGGGCAGTTCTTCCCAATTACTCGCCACCTGTCCGAGGTTCTGGCGGAGCCCTTGCTGCGGCGGCAGCTGGCGGCGGTTCGGCAGGCGATCGCCACCCGAGATCTCCAGGTCTACGAGCACCAGCTCGAACGAGAGGGGCGCATTGTCTACGAGGAAGTCCGGATCGGGGCGATCAGTGCCGATGAAGCCCTGGTAGTGGTGCGCAACATTAGCGATCGCAAGCGAACCGAAGCAGCACTGCGCCAGAGTGAGGCTCGCTACCGCCGCCTGATGGACGGTGCCAGTGACGCCATCATCATGGCCAGCCGCGAGGGCATTGTGGTGGATGTCAACCAAAAAGCGCTGGCGCTGCTGGGCTACAGCTACGACGAGCTGCTGGGCATGCACGTCTTCCAGCTGCATCCCCCCGAGTCGCTGGAGCGAGATACCGCTACCTTTACCGATCTCCTGACGCACCGCAATGCTCCGCCCATGCTCACCCAGGTGCTCCGCAAAGATGGCCAGCTGCGGCCCGTAGAGGTCACCGCTGCAATCATCGAAATTAACGGCCAGCCCATGGCCCAGAGCATTTTTCGCGACATCAGCGATCGCCAGCAGGCAGAGCGAGAAATGCAGCGGCTGCGGGAGCGCCTTCAGTTTTTGCTGTCGGCCAGCCCAGCCATCATTTACACCTGTGAGCCTGCCGGGGACTTCTCCTGTACCTACATCAGCGAAAATATCGAGCGAATTTTGGGCTATACCCCAGCGGAATGGCTGGCTGAACCAGACTTTTGGGTTCGCTGCCTGCACCCAGACGATGCTGAGCAGGTCTTGCAGGGGCTAGAGACCCTGTCTAGCTTCGGCACCTACGCCCACGAGTATCGCCTGCGGCACAAGGCTGGCCACTACTACTGGGTCCACGATGAACTCCGACTAATCCGTGACGACCAGGGCAACCCGGTAGAAATAGTGGGATACGTAGCCGATGTGAGCGGGCGTAAACAGGCCGAACTGGCCCTGCAAAAGCTCAACGACGATCTGGAGTGGGTGGTACAGCAGCGCACCACCGAACTCCGCAACCAGGCCACCCTACTGGAGACGATTCTTAACGGTATGGGCGATGGCGTGATGGTGGCCAACCAGGCGGGCGAGATCATGCTCTATAACCCGGCGGGTCGGCAAATCACCCAAATCGAGCAGCCTCCCCCGGTGGAGCCAATGGACTGGCAAACCCACTGGGGCCTCTTTTTGCCCGACAACCAGCCCTGCCCACCCGATCAAGTGCCCCTCTGGCGGGCTGTGCAGGGGGAAGCCTTTGACCGGGTCGAAATTGTTATGCGCCATCAGCACTGCCCCGAGGGGCGCTACCTGGAGGTGTCGGGTCGGCCCCTGCGGGACGCCGCCCAGCGATCGATGGGGGGAGTAGTGGTGTTTCGCGATGTCAGCGATCGCAAACGCAGCGAAGACCAGCTGCGCTACAACAGCCTGCACGACAGCCTCACCGACTTGCCCAACCGCGACCTGTTAACCCAGCAGCTCGACTGCATTCTCCAGCAGGGGCAAACCCCTGGGCAGGCCGAGTTTGCCGTGCTGTATCTCGATCTTGACCACTTCAAAGTGATCAACGACAGCCTCGGCCACGCCGCCGGCGATCAGGTGCTGGTGCAAATAGCTCGCCAGCTCAAAGCCCTGCTCCCCCCGGCAGGACTGGCGGCTCGCCTGGGCGGGGATGAATTTGTCGTGGTGCTGCCCCCCGTAACCGAGGCCCAGTCACCGACGGACTTTGCCCAGCGGGTTTTGCAGGCGTTTCAGCAGCCGTTGACGATTGGTGAGCGGGAAATCTTTGTCAAAACCAGCATCGGCCTGGTAGTGGGGCCTGCCGCCTACCAGACCGCCGCCGAGATTCTCCGCGATGCCGATATCGCCCTGTACCGGGCCAAAGGTCAAGGCAGAAACCAGTACGCCCTGTTCAACGAAGCCATGCATGTCTATGCCCTGGAGCGCCTGCAGCTGGAGCAGGACCTGCGCAACGCCCTGGTCAACGAAGAACTGGTGGTCTACTACCAGCCGATTATCGACATCCAGCGCCACCGCGTCAGTGGGTTCGAAGCCCTGGTGCGCTGGCAACACCCGACTCGGGGCTTTATCTCCCCCGACAAATTTATTCCCCTGGCGGAAGAAACGGGGTTGATTGCCCCCCTCGATCGCTGGGTGCTGCAGACGGCCTGCCGTCAGCTGGTGGCCTGGCAACGGCAGTTTCCCGACCACAGCGACCTGACCATCAGCACCAATCTGGTGGTGACCGATTTGATCTACCCCGATCTGCTGAGTAGCATCGATCGCATTCTGGCCGAAACCGGGCTGGACGGACGGCACCTGGCCTTGGAGATCACCGAAAGTATGCTGATCGAGCAGCTGCAACCCATGGTGCAAGTGCTCGAAAAGCTGCAGAGCCGAGGCATTCGCGTCAGCATCGACGACTTTGGCACCGGCTACTCGTCCCTCAGCTACCTGCACCGGCTGCCGGTCAACGCGTTCAAGATCGATCGCTCCTTTGTCATGCACATGACGCCGGGCGGCAAAAATGCCGAAATTGTCAAGACGATCATCACCCTCAGCAATCGCCTGGGCCTGAAGATCATCGCCGAAGGGGTAGAGACCGAGGCTCAGCTGCAGTACCTCAAGCGACTAAACTGTGATCGCGCCCAGGGCTACCTGTTTGCCCCGCCGCTGCCTGCCGAGGCCGCCGCCGCCTTTTTGACCCAGTTTGCCCAGCCCGAATAAGTTAGACACCAGCGCAACCGCGATCGCAACCCCGCCTGCCCAACAGTAGAAACAGGTTGTTGTCTCGTCCCTGGATGCCTCAATGCAAACGATGAGTCCCTCTGCTTCTCGACCAGGTCTGGGGCTGTGGCGGCGCTGGAGACGGTTTCTCTGGCGGTTCCTGCTCAGCAGCACCTGTCTGCTGCTGCTCTATGGTCCGATCAACCTGGCGATCGCCCACTGGCTGTGGCCCCAGCCCGACGGCATTTTGATCCTGGGCGGACAGCGCGATCGCGAGGGCACCGCCGCCCGCCTGGCCAGCCTGCGCCCCGGTCTGCCGGTCTGGTTGTCCTCCGGCCTCGGTCCAGACCAGGCCTATCCCATCTTTGATGCCCTTGGGGTGAGCCGCGATCGCATCACCCTCGACTACCAGGCGGTCGATACCGTCACCAACTTCACCACCCTGGTGAAAACCTTCCAGCACCAGAATGTCCATCACCTCTACCTGGTCACCTCCGACTACCACATGGCCAGGGCTCGGGCGATTGCCACCATCATCCTGGGCAGTCACCGGATCGCCTTTACCCCCGTGGTCACCCCCTCCACCCGGCCAGCAGAATCCCCCTTCCGCATTGGCCGCGACATGGTGCGCTCCTGGATCTGGCTGGCCACCGGCTGGAGCGGTGCAGCCATCCGCAACGTTTAGGAGGTTTCTGAAAAAGAAAATCCCTGCTCTATCCAGCGGCTACAACCACCCTAGGGTGGGCACTGCCCACCATTAGGGAGAAAGTTTTCCAGAAGTCGCCTTAGCGGCCTCCAGAATGACCGCCCGACCGTTTGCCCTCACCCCTGCCCTTCGCCCCAGGGCGACTAAGTACACCCATCTCGCGAACCGCCGTCGATTTTGGCCGCCCTGGCCCCGAAATCGGGGGGGTCGGACTTCAAAGTCCCCCAGAATTGGGGGATTTGGGGGGCCAAGTCGGGGGAGATAAGGCCAAACCAGACTTGTGTGTACCCAGTAGCATCCCTGGGAGAGCGGTTCCACCGCTTCTCCCCCTACCCGTCGTCGTTACCCCGTAATCATCATGTCTCTTTCCGTTGGCACCATCGACACCTACTCTACCGAGCTTGAACAAGTTGAATATAGCGATCTGGGCACCCAGGACAGCAACGCGCTGACCCTGACAGGCAGCAACCTCTGGCTGGTGGATACCAGCAGCCTCGACGACCAGACCACCGCCGGTTCGGGGCTGGAGGGCTTCACCAGCCTCTACAGCGACGGCGACGGCTACCTGGCCCCCATGGCCAGCACCGATATGGCGTCCACCACCGGGGGCATCACCCTGTACAGCAGCGACCCCAACGCCGACAGCATTCTCTACACCGGCGACCCCTCCCTGCAACTCAGCGACAGCGTTTCCCTACTGGAAATCGAGGGAGAAACCCAAAGCGGCGGCTCCCAGATCGCCAGCGGCGGCGACCTCAGCGCCAGCACCTCAGACAGTGATTTCACCCTGACGAACTCTGATCCCGTCACCGACGCCACCACCTCCGCCGGTTCCCTGGCTCTGCCAGGGGGCGGTGAGACCAATAGCAGCGATGTGACAGGCGACAACACCGCCACCCAAACGGTCTTTGAGACGACCGGTGGTACGAGCAACGATCCATACTCTGCTGCCGAGATCCAAGACGTGCCCTTTGAAATGCACAGCGCCCTGGGCCTGCTGGCGATCGCGGCCATTGTTCTCTTACGCCGCCGCCCCCGACGGCGGCCAACCGTAGTTTTGAATTAACCCAAACCCCAGCTCAGACATGACTCTCAAAACGCTACTCAAGACAGCCATGGTGTCAACGGCATCGCTGCTGTTGGCCACCTCCCCAGCCCAGGCCCTCACCGTCTCGGGCACCTTCACCGATGCCAGTGCCTGGCAAGATGCCCTGACTGGCAGCGGCACCGATTTTTCTCTGCAAAACCGCAGCCTGGCCGGGTTGGACTGTGCCCCCTACAGCAACGGCGGCAACTACGTCACCCTGGGTAATTTTTGCAATACCGGCATCACCAGTCAGTTGAGTATCAACGGCGTGCTGAGCGATCCAGACGCCACCCTGACCCCCACCACCCTGACCAAACACGGCATTGACGGCAGCGGCTATAGCGTCAGCTACGGCAACACCGGCAAGCAGAGTATTGCCGTGCAGTGGACCTTTCCGGAAGCTGTTCAAGGATTATTTCTGGACTTTACCTCCAGTGCGTTTACTAAAAATACGCAGATCGCCATCACCGGCATTGATGGCATTACCCAGGTGGTGGCGGTGCCCAACGGCACGAAAAACTGGGGCTTTGTGACCGACGTGGCGATCGCCACCATCCGGTTTATGGCCACCCAAAACGGCGATGAAAACTTTAGCGTCGCCTCGCTCAGGCTGGCCAGCACTCAAACCACCAGCACCACTGACGTTCCCTCGCCCCTCCTGATTCCCGGTATTTTGGGCCTTGGTGTGGCCGTCTGGCGTCAGCAGAACCGTCGCTCCCCAGGGTCAGCGGAACGGCGTAAAGTCTGGGGGAAATAGCCATGAGGTTGTCCCAACCCAGCGGTGCCCTACCCCAGCCCCAGCGCCTCGTCTACACCCTGGCCCTGATCACTGGCCTGATCTGCCTGGTCGGCGTTAGCTTGGACCTGCTCGCCCTGAGCCTCAGTCCCCTACAGGCTTCCCTCGAATGGCGGATGGGGTACATGCAGCAGGTGGGGGAACGCTGCGTCATTCTGCTGTTTGCAGGCGGGTTGCTGTGCCACGGCTTTCAGCCCAGGCCCAGGGGGCTAAAGCGCTTGGCCTGGGCCTGTTGCGGGCTGGGGCTCTGCCTGAGCCTGAGCAGTTTTTTCTACCTGCGAGACAGCGTTCAGTTTAGCAGCCTGGCGATCGCGAACCTGGCCACCCAAACGCAAAATCTGGAGCAGCGCATTCAAACCTTCGCCCCCCAGCCGAATTCACCCCTGAATTTGAACGTCGATGCGGCCCAAAAAGCGCGCGCGATCGAACGCCTGGGCGAAAGTGCTCAGGCGCTGGAAGCGAGGGCAAAAATCGGCATTCAAAAAACAGCTATCAGAACCTTTTTCAGCCTCTTGCTGGCGGGCTTAGGCCTGGTGGCTTTAGGTCAAATAGCCCTGTACGCGCCCCTGTCGCGATCGCCCCGTTGATGGCTCAAGCCCACTATTCACCGCTTCACCTTATCTTCCATGGCCAACCTCTCAAACCCTCTGCCGAAGCCGTACGATGTGCTCTCCCAGCGTTTGGCGCTTACCATTGGCTGCCTTTGCCTAATTGGATTTCTGATTGACATTCTGGTGATTGGCTTCCCCCCCAACCCCCTGGCGCCCCAGTGGCGGCTCAACTTTCTCCAGCAGGTTGCCGAGCGCAGCCTGCTGCTGCTGATCGGCACTGTGCTGCTGATCTATAGCCAGTTGGAGAACCGCCTCCAGTCCTTGAAAACCCTATCCATAGCCTGTCTGGCGATCGGTCTTTTGCTGGGGTTATCCAGCCTGCTGGTGATTCAAGACACCCTGACCCTGCAGGAGCAGGCGATCGCCACCATCAACACCCAGGCCGCTGAACTCCGCAACCGGATTGAGCAGGGCCAGGAGGACGCCGCCCTGAGCCAGCAAATTTCCCCCGAGGCCTTCTCAGAGGCGCTGCAAACGGTCGATAGTCAAGCCGCATCGCTGATCCAGGAGACCCAGACAGGGGCGATGAAAACCCTCATTTCCTCGGCTGGAAACCTCCTGCTGATGGGTGTCGGATTGCTCAGCATCGGTCGCCTTGGCCTGCTGCAAAGCCTGTCACTCTCCCAAAAACGCCGATTTTCCCTGCGGCAAGTCGGATGATGAGGCCACCCTACCGCGCCGCCCTCGACACCCCCCATGGGGCGATCGTCAGCCTGGGGTTATTCGTGGGGCTCTGCTACTTGCCCAGTTGGGTGCGGTTTCTCCTGTACCAAAATACGGCTAACGGTTCCGGCAGCTTTATTCTCGCCCTCTGCCTGGTGGCGGTGGGGGCGGTGAAGCTCTGGCGTCACTGGCCGCAGCTGGCGGCGACCCAGCCCCTGCTGGCCGATCGCTGGCTGGGCCATCTGCTGATTGTGACGGGCATTGTGTTGTTTCCGTTTTGCCGTTTTTCCCTCTGGCCCCAGGCCCTGCTGTGGCTGCTGATTTTGGCGGGTACGGCGATCAGCTGCTGGGGCATGGCGTTCTTTAGCCAATATCCCGCTATGGCCTGGGCCTTTACCCTCAGCGCCTATCCCAACCCTGGTCATATTATCGGTACGCTGTGGCAAACGCTGCTGCCGGCCCAGGTTTTAGAAACCCCCATGGCCGCGGTGTCCGCCACGGTTTTGCAGTGGCTGGGGCACCCCGTAGTGGCGTCGGGTTCAGCCATGCGCTTCCCCGACCACACGGTTAACGTTAGCTGGGGCTGTAGCGGTTTCGATATCGCCCTGGCCATGATAGGGGCCAGTCTCGGGCTGGGCCTATACCTGAACTTCCCCTGGCCCAAAATTGTCCAGTTGAGCGGCCTGGGCGTTGCTCTGGCGTTGCTTTTCAATATTCCTCGGCTGGTGCTGATGGCCCTGGCAGCGGTCTACTGGGGCACAGACGCGTTTGAATTTTGGCACGGTTCCATCGGCGGACAACTCTTCGTCGGCGCTCTGTTTATGAGCTACTACTGCTGTGTGCTGAGCCTCTTTCCCAAAGCTGTTGCGATCGCCTCCCCCTGCCAGCCGCAAACTCAAACAAACGCAGACTCAAACGCAGACCCCGCCTCAGTAGTCTCAAGATCAGCAGCTAACCTCTCCGATAGCTCAGGCTTTTCCTATTCCTTCTCAGCGGTCTTAACCATGCTCAAGCTCTTGCGCCGTAATCCTGGAGTTGCTCCAGACGCCAATGCCGACCATCGCCCCATTCGGCTGTCGATTGTGACCCAGTTCTTTCCCCCCGACTTCGCCGCCACCGGGCAGTATATGGACGAACTGGCCACCCACCTGGGGCAGCAGGGGTTTGAGGTCCAGGTGTTCACCGGGCAACCCAGCTACGCCTTTGAGGTGGCCGAAGCCCCCGCCACCGAAGCAAAAGGCCCGGTTCACATCACCCGCTCCAACTTTCTGCGCAACCGCTCCCGCCGCATGGCGGGGCGCACCCTCAGCAGCCTGGCCTTTTGTCTGCACACCGCCTGGCACCTGCGGCAGCCGCGCCATCGGGGCGATATTACCCTATTCGTCAGCGAACCGCCCTACGTCCAGGTGGTCGGCTTTTTGCTCAGCCTGCTGTGGGGTAGCGCCTACATCTCCCTGGTCTACGACCTGTACCCCGATGTGGTGACCGGGTTGGGCATGCTGCCCCCGCACCACTGGGTTGTGCGCCTGTGGGATGCCATTAACCGCCGGGTGTGGCAGCGGGCCGAGGCGATCATCGTGCCCTGCGAAACCATGAAAGCCCGCATTGTGGCCAAGCACCCGCACCTGGCCGACCACATCACCGTCATCCACAACTGGTCCGATCCAGAGTCCATCAAGCCTCTGGCCAAGGCCGACAACCCCTTTGCCCAGGAACAGGGGATTCAGGACCGGTTTACCATCCTCTACTCCGGCAATATGGGCCGCTGCCACGACATGGAGACGATCATCGGCGCGGCCCAGGCCCTGGCCGACGAGCCGGTTCAGTTCTTGTTCATTGGCGGGGGGCCAAAGCGGAAGGCCACCCAGCAGCAGGTGGAGAGCCTGGGCCTGACCAACTGCCGCTTTTTGCCCTACCAGGACAAAGCTCTGCTGCCCCAGTCGCTCACCGCCTGCGACCTGCACTTGATCAGCATCGACACCGACATGGAAGGGCTGGTGGCCCCCAGCAAGTTTTACTCGGCCCTGTCCTCGGGCAAACCCGTAGCCGTCATCTGCGAACGCCACTCCTACCTGCGGGGGTTGGTGTCCCAGGCCAATAGCGGAGCCGCCTTTATCAACGGCGACAGCCAGGGATTGGCCAGCTTCATTCGCTACCTGATGAAGGACGGAGAAACAACCCAGCAGCTGGGCTTCTCCGGGCACCGATTTATTCGAGAAAACTTCACGGTGCAGGCCATTAGCCGCCAGTACTACCGGCTGATTCAGCGGGCCGTGGTCAAAAACGTTGACCTCTACCGGGCGTTGGACAACAACGAATTTGAGCTCTACTACCAGCCCATTGTCAACCTGGGCAATGGCCGCATCGATACCGTTGAAGCCCTGGTGCGGTGGCACCATCCCCAGCGGGGCCTGCTGGAACCGAGCGAGTTTATCCATGCGGCGAAGGACACCGACTTGATCATCCCCTTGGGCTGGTGGGTGCTGGATCAGGCCTGCCGCCAGCTTTCGGAATGGCGTTCACAATTTCCCGAAAAGCGCTGCCGCGTCAGTGTTAACCTGGGCACCCAGCAATTTCTCCATCCCGAACTGATCTCCCGCCTGGACCAGGCGCTGATGGCCCACAACCTGCGGGGAGACGACCTGGTGCTGGAAATCAAAGACCACACCATCATGGTTGATACCGCCGCCACCACCGGGCTGTGGATGCAGCTCCAGGCGCGGGGGGTTCGGGTCTGTATCGACGATATCGGCAGCAACTACACGTCCCTCAGTTTTCTGCATCGGTTTCCGGTCAGCAGCCTCAAAATTGAGGCTAAAACCATCAATCGCTTAGATATTGACACCAAGCTGGCGGAGTGGCTCAAGAGCTTGATTGTCATAGCCTCCGACCTCCAGATCACCCTGGTTGCCATGGGCATAGAAACCGCCTTTCAGCACCGCCGCACCCGTGAAATGGGCATTGCCTACGGGCAGGGCTATGGCTTTTCAAGGCCCGAGCCGGCTGCGAGCATCACCCGGTTTCTAGCGCACCACAACCCCTTTTCCTTTTTGCTCGAGCCTGTGCCAACCACCCCTGCCCTGCCCCACGCGGTCGATTCTCCCCTGGTGCTGGTGGTCGATGACGATCGATCGCTCCGCAAATTGCTGACCATGGCCATCAAACAGTCGGGCTATCGCACCATCGAAGCGGCCAACGGCCGAGAAGCGCTGGAGCTTTACCAACGGGAGTCCCCCGATCTGGTGTTGCTCGATGCCATGATGCCGGAGATGAATGGCTTTGCCTGCTGTCGCCAAATTCGGCTGTTGCAGGTGGCCCAGGTTGTATCCGCTGAGGGCCCGGTTCCCCCCGCCCTGTCAGCCCCCGCCGGGGACTTTCCGATCCTGATGATTACCGCCCTTGATGACGACAGTTCGGTTGAGCGCGCCTTTGATGCCGGAGCTACGGACTACATTACCAAACCCATCAACTGGTCGATTCTGAAACAGCGCCTCAAGCGCCTGCTCAACCCTGCTGCGGGAGTCTCGGATCCGACGCCTGAGGAGGCGACCCTGGCGGCCGGTGACCTTGACAAGTGTTTATAAATGTTCCGTAACGAGAGAGCCCCACAGGCAGATCGCGTAACCCACCAGCGATCGCAATGGGGCGAGCGAGTGAAGGAGCATTTATAACCGGCGCGCCAAAAAAGCCCCCCTGGGAATCCCAGGGGGCTGTGGTCCATCGGCTATGGAACGGCCTACAGGTTGGCCAGCAGCTCTCTGTAGAGGTCCTTCACGACCCGAGAGATTACCTTAGACACCGCTTTGTTATGGGGCATTGGGGGCAGGGCCTGGTACATATCTCGGTGCTTTTTGAGGTACTTGGGGGCCTGGCCTGGGGCATTGCCCCTCAGAACCACCTGAGAGCGGACGTGCAGGAATAGTGAGACGCGGGCGTACTTTGGACCCGCGGCCTTTTCGGTCTGAAGCTGGCCAGATTGGTAGGTTTTGGTGCCATTGCCCAGACTGAGGCGGAAGGCCCCTAGCGATTTGTTTCGCCGGTGGAGATGATCGCCCCTGGTGGAGGGCACCCGGAGCTTGATAGGGCGGCCGTCAGGCCCCATAAACTGCTGGAAGGGGTAGACCCGGCTCAGGACCGCTGCGCGGGTCAGAGGGCCAAACCCAAAACTGTCGAAGACAGAATGATAGGGGGCAAACTCCGGGGCGGCCGCCAGGGCCTGCACCCGCTCCTCCATGGCAAACTGCTTGCGCTCCAATTCGCAGATTTGGGCGGCCAGGGTTCGAGCCAACTCCGACAGCCCACACCCGATCGTCTCATCTAGCGACCGCTGGCGGCTGGCGGCCTGGGTGTACTGTTCTCCGGCAATGAAGCGCCATAGGCCCGGGGGGGATGGCTCCATAAACTCTCTGACCTGGCGGGGCTTGCCACCGCCGCGACTCCGGCACACCTCCGGCCATTCGCGGGCCAGCAGCTGCCACAGGCGGCGCTGGTGGTTCCCCGCCATTCGAGACAGAAAGGTGTGCTGCAGCAGGGCCTCTCTCAAGTCTTCGGCGTAGTCGCTAAGAAAGGCGGCGGGGTTGTCGAGATTTTCAGCGCCATAGAGGGCTAGAAAAGCGCCGTCGTAGCGGTCTGTCTTCGACATCAGTCCGTGGTATTCCTTCAAGGCTTTAACCCGCTTGGGGTTGACCCTGAGTACCCGCCGTTCATTGGCCTTGAGCAGGTCAATCCAGATTTTTGAGTAGTCGCCGGTGGGCTCGATGACAAACACGTCGCCCAGCTCCAATAGGGTTTGAACACCACTGATGTTAGGGAGCAGGGTTTGTGGGGTGTAGCTACGGGCAAATTGGCCGTAGTCTCGGGGGAGGTTTTCGACCTCTAGACAACAGCAAACGATGGAGGTTTTAGCTACCTCCACTCCGACTATTTTGGTAGACATGGGAAATCAGCTCAATCGTTGTTCCAAAAGCTCCAGGCCGAAGAATCGGCGCTGTTTAGCACGTCATTCTTAGATTCGCTGTCCCGTACAGAGGGCCGTTTAGCAACGTTAAATGAGCGTGGGGCTAAGGGCCGTTTAGCAACGTTCCGTAGCCGAAAAACAGCAACATTTATAAAACTCCGGCCCAGAGGCGGTCTAGAGAATAGAGGGATTGCGGCCCCCCTACCCATGCAAGCTATCCCGCGACGGCCACGGCGGGCCGTTTCGTCCTTCAGGACTCATCAGGCGGGAAAAATGGGCTCAATCTTGGCCTTGGCCAGGGCGTCTTGCCACTGCTGGAAGGCGGCCTGGGGGTCAGGGGTCTGCTGCATGAGCATGGCCAGGGCCTGGCCGATCGCTTCGAGGTCGCAGTTCTCCGCCAGGTCGAGGGAGATATTTAGCGATCGCTCCGGTCGGGAGCGCTGACCAAAATACTCATCGGCTTGCTCGTTGGTGAGGTCAAACTCGGGTTGATAGCCCTGGGCTACCAGGACAATCACTTCAGGCATTTCAGTGACGGTGGCGATCGCGGTGGAGAGGTTGGCGATCATGTCCCTGACGAGCTCAGTGCTGAGGCCTTTGTTCTCAGGGTGGCGAAGGGCGAGCTGTAGATTGGCAATGAGCATGAAGGCGCGGGCTGGGGTGGTGTAGAACTCAATCGGCTGCTCAGAGTGAACAAGGCGATCGATGATTTCTTTGGGTGTCATAGGTTTACGTCCTCAGTAGTGTGGGAGTCGACCTGGGCGGCGATCGCCTGGTAGTCGGCCAGGGCCTGGGCAGCGATCGCGGCGATTCCCTCCGGTGGAGTATCGCGGTAGCGGTTGAAACCCTGGCGACGAGCTTCGGCAATCAGCTCGTCTCGGCTCAACTCAGCCCAGGGGCCCAGGTCCTGAACTTCATCGGCCAGCCACTCAACCGCCAGCAGGTGGGCGGCGATACAGTCGAGAACTTCGGTGGGGATGCCGTTAATAGTGCTCATGAAGCTCCTCATAGTCGGGGTCAGCAGCGGTGGGGATGTCGTCGGGGGAAGGGGGAAGCCAGGCGGGCCATGGGGGCAGCACGGTGGTAGACGGTGAAGCACCAGTCACGCGGCCAGTCCCACGTTCTGGGAACTCGACATAGGTAACGACCGGGGGCGCCGGGTGGTGCAGCTCGGCCCGCAGCTGCGCCACCCGGGCCAGCGTGCCGGTGATGAGGTCGCGCAGCTGGTCACCGGGGGTATTGATCACGGTGTCGATCGCGCTTTTGGCCCAGCGCTCGAAGGTATCGGCGTGGTCCTGGGGGTAGGGATGGAACAGGGCGGCTTCATTGGCGGCCAGCTGCAGGGCGATGTAGAGAACGGCGATCGCGTCCAGCAGCCGGGGCGTGTCGTTCTCAAATTCCGCCGGGTCGAGCACCAGGCGAATAGACTCGGCGGTGGCGTGGAGGCAGTCGGAGAGGTCTTTGGGGCTCTCATACAGGCCGTTGTTGAGGCAGTTGAGGGTGTCGAGCAGTTCGCGGATAGCGTCAGCGCTCCAGGGGGGGAGGATGTAGGGTCGTCCTGCGGTCATAGAGGGTTTCCTTTTGGGTTAGGTTGGGGGTGGCCCCCCGAGGGGGGCCGTGAGCACGGGTTCTGTGGTTCTGTGTTCTCTGTTAGCAGGGCGGGGGGAGTTGTGTAGGCTGGTATCCCATGCTCCCCTGGCTCGGCCTATAGGCGGGCTGTACGTCGGCGGCATTTCGCCAAGCGCATCTCACCAAACTTTTACCTATCCGGTGGGGTGGTTGCCCTGGCCCCGGGTCCGTGGCCCTTGCCGGTGGGAGTCAGTAGTCGTTTTCTCTCACCTCGAATTGGTCGCCGGCGTCGGGGTTGGTGGTGGCCAGCTGGCGGATTAGGGCCGCGGCGTGAGACTTGTAGGCAAAGGTGGCCACCGGGGAGAGCACGCGGGTGCGCGGGTCGCGGTGGACCACTAGCCAGGGGAATCGGGGTACCCTCAGGGTGTCTTGCACTCTCGTGGATGGCTCCGCTACGGCGGGGCTTTTTTGTTGGGTGGGCATGGGCTATTCCTCGGGTTTTGTTCGACGTGTTTGGACATCGCCAGTGGCCAGGGCGATTAACTCGTCAAGTCGTTCTACAAAATCAAACTCTTCTACGCAGGGAGCGTCATCTAGAGGCGCTGGTGACATGCCACCAAGAAGCAGAGCCTTTAGGGCATGCACTTCCCTAAGAGTTAAATCGAGCGAGTACAGCGGGATGGGGTATTCCTCTTTTTCCATTTCCATAGAGGGAACGGGGGCGATCGCCCCCGGCGAAACTCTGATTGTCAGGGGTGGCCAGGGCGGGAGTCGAACCCGCCACCGCCATGCGGCGGGCTGCCGAGACTGGCCAGGTAAGCCGGGGGTGAGTTAGCCCCGGCGTGAGATCCGACGTTTGATGCTTCACACGGGCTATTGTATATCCAATAATTCAAGATGTATAGTCAATATGTGAGGAGAATCAGCATCTTGATTTGCCTTTTATTGGCTATACAATGGAGCTTAGTTAAGTCATGGCCTACGACAATGCCCAAAGCGAAGCACTCCAAGTGGGGGGAGATGAAAACCGATCGCCTACCTCCACAACGCATGACCCCTACGGGATTGGAGAAGTTGAAGGCGAATGCAGCTCAGCAGGGGCTATCTGTGGCGGATTACCTGGAAGTGATAGCCCGCTCGAATCATCAGTTGTCGGGGGAATCATCGCCCGGCTGATTCAAGACGCTAGGGAGCGGCTGGGCGAAATGGAGGAATGCGTTATTTGGTATAGGCGAGAGGTCGCCAAAGCCCAGAAGCGCCTTGACGAACTCGAAGACCTAGCTAAACAGTTATCAGGTGAAAACCTGCCCGAGGAATAGGCAAACAGAAGCCCCAGGGGTGCGATCGCACCCCTGGGGCTTCGTTGTATTCATGTATGCAGGGTTGCTCAGTAGAGGTGAACCTCATTGAGGGTGTAGATAGCCCCTCGGTACTCCCTCAAGCTCTTGCGCCGTAATCCTGGAGTTGCTCCAGACGCCAATGCCGACCATCGCCCCATTCGGCTGTCGATTGTGACCCAGTTCTTTCCCCCCGACTTCGCCGCCACCGGGCAGTATATGGACGAACTGGCCACCCACCTGGGGCAGCAGGGGTTTGAGGTCCAGGTGTTCACCGGGCAACCCAGCTACGCCTTTGAGGTGGCCGAAGCCCCCGCCACCGAAGCAAAAGGCCCGGTTCACATCACCCGCTCCAACTTTCTGCGCAACCGCTCCCGCCGCATGGCGGGGCGCACCCTCAGCAGCCTGGCCTTTTGTCTGCACACCGCCTGGCACCTGCGGCAGCCGCGCCATCGGGGCGATATTACCCTATTCGTCAGCGAACCGCCCTACGTCCAGGTGGTCGGCTTTTTGCTCAGCCTGCTGTGGGGTAGCGCCTACATCTCCCTGGTCTACGACCTGTACCCCGATGTGGTGACCGGGCCTCGGCCACGCCGCCGGCGATCAGGTGCTGGTGCAAATAGCTCGCCAGCTCAAAGCCCTGCTCCCCCCGGCAGGACTGGCGGCTCGCCTGGGCGGGGATGAATTTGTCGTGGTGCTGCCCCCCGTAACCGAGGCCCAGTCACCGACGGACTTTGCCCAGCGGGTTTTGCAGGCGTTTCAGCAGCCGTTGACGATTGGTGAGCGGGAAATCTTTGTCAAAACCAGCATCGGCCTGGTAGTGGGGCCTGCCGCCTACCAGACCGCCGCCGAGATTCTCCGCGATGCCGATATCGCCCTGTACCGGGCCAAAGGTCAAGGCAGAAACCAGTACGCCCTGTTCAACGAAGCCATGCATGTCTATGCCCTGGAGCGCCTGCAGCTGGAGCAGGACCTGCGCAACGCCCTGGTCAACGAAGAACTGGTGGTCTACTACCAGCCGATTATCGACATCCAGCGCCACCGCGTCAGTGGGTTCGAAGCCCTGGTGCGCTGGCAACACCCGACTCGGGGCTTTATCTCCCCCGACAAATTTATTCCCCTGGCGGAAGAAACGGGGTTGATTGCCCCCCTCGATCGCTGGGTGCTGCAGACGGCCTGCCGTCAGCTGGTGGCCTGGCAACGGCAGTTTCCCGACCACAGCGACCTGACCATCAGCACCAATCTGGTCCGTACAGGCAAACTCCACGTTGACCGTGCCGGTGGGCAGTTGAATGAGGCTGTCTGTCTGCACCACCTCAAACCCCAGGTAGTGGAGGCCAAAGGCCGCGATCGCCGCCGTCGTCACCCGCAGGGGCAAGTCCACAACCGTCTCCAGCAGCAGCGGCAGAGCCCGGGGCGGCACCGACATCGCCAGCACCAGCGCCCAGACTGGCCCTTGGCCCTGCCACCGCCGCCCCAGCAGGCACCAACTGGCCCAGGTCAGGATGGGAAACAGCCGCACCACCGCCCTCGCGATCGCCGGGTCTGAACCCAGCAGGGGCCAGGCCACCAGGCCAACCAGCCCGATCGCGACGACCCCCAGCCACTGAGGCGATCGCCCCAGCCGGTCAACCCCCTGCTGGCGCACCTGGGCCGCGATCGCCGCCCAGAACAGCAGGCTCAGCACCGCCTGATCCAGGTTCCCTGTCACCGCCACAATCAAAGCCAAATGCAGACCCATCAGCCCCAGGCCCATCGGCCAGAGGGGGCGAGAGCCTGCCAACGAACTCGAAACCGAAAACCAGGGCAGGAGGGACTTGAGCATGCCAGCACGCCAGATAGGCAACAACAGAAAATAGTCAGGCCGCCAGCACCATGGCGGCACTGTTCAGCAGAGCACTAGCGAATCCGGTGCTGCATTCGCTTGGGACGGCGGCCCAGCAGGCGGCTGATGCGACGACCAAAAACCGTAGCCGGGTTGACCTGGGGCCTGTTGTCGGTGGTCAGGGCCCCCTGCCCCCGGCGCGCCCAGCCGCTGATCAACCAGGCATAGAGGAACAAAAAGCTGCCCAAAAAGCTTTCCGAAACCAGCTTCAAGCTGTTTTTAATCAGATTTTGCTTCACATTGGCGCGGGCTTGATTGGCCCTGGTGTCAGCCTGCTCCTTCGCTTTGGTGACGTTCTCTAAAATTTGGGCGCGGGCATCTTCGGGGCTGAGCGCGGAATTGGGAGACGAGAGCAGGCTTTGCAATTGCTGGGGGGTGGCCTGCTCCAGTTCAGCCCAATTGGCCTCAAGCTGCTGACGCTGCTGATTTGTCTGAGTGGCTATCTGCTCGTTGTTGAACTGATGAATTCGCAGGGTGTTTGCCACCGTTAGCGGAATTAACAAAAACAGAATCACGCTCAATACCAGCGTCAGCCAGGAAAAAAACTTGAGTAGCGGCCATTCAATCGGTTGGCGCTCCGTTCCGTCGCCGCCAAACACCAGCACAAGGGCCAGCAGCGGCACCGGCACCAGCCGAATCAGGTTGCCGACAAACTGGTATTCCCACACCGGGTCCATGAACTTAGCAGGGATCAGAATATAGAGAAAATCAATGAACGAGATCAGCAGCAGACCGTAGCCCACCACCCTGGCCAGCCGAAATAGGTAGCCTATGGCCATGGGTTGTGCCATAGCCTCAGCGGGGGGGGAGGGGGGGGCCGTATCGGCTGCGGGTGGGACAACTCGCCGGGGAGGGTTGGCCTGGGCAGCAGCCTTCGGCCTGGGGAATGAAGCCATAGCAGTCTCTTGGTAACGGGTTAAGCCCACCCTAGGGAGAACGTGTTTGCGTTCTGGTTCGCTTTAAAGGCTTTTTGGGCACTGTTAACTATCCCCTCGCTGTGGTGAAGAACGGTGAAGGAGATGTTCGGGCAATTCCCCCTGTAGGAATACTGAGTGATATTGCAAGTCAAAAAGTTCGGCAAATTCCCGGATTTGGTGATGTGAAAAACAACATTATCAGGGAGTAAAGAAAAATCTGGATCGCACAGGGAGGGGAACCAGAGCCTCAGGAATGCAAAGCGTTTATTTGTTAGCGAACGGGAAACCCAAAGGTCAGTTTTGGCGATGAAAATTCTGTTTTTAGAGGCTGACGGCTGGGAGGGCTCTGAATTTAAGCACGCGATCGCCGCCCTGACCGCTCTCGATCACTTTGAGAGTCGTCCGGTTCCTGGTGCTCCCCTGCCCGCCGCCGCCCTCGCTGCCTACGACATTGTTTTTCTTCCCCTCCAGGCCGGAGAAACCCTGGGGGTCACGGCCTGGCGCCCGCGCGATCGCCCCATTCCCTACTGGGTCGTTTTAACCAATGGCCAGGTGCCCGACGGGCCCGGCCCCTGGATGCCCCAAAGCCCCTGGGACTACTTCAGCTCAGACCATCTTTCGCCGCCTCAGCTGACCCTGGTTTTACAACGTATCTTAAACGCCGCCCAGCGGGAAAAGCGGCTTCAGGCCCTGGAATGGGAAAACCAGTGGCTTAAAACTGCCCTCGATTCGGTGCCCTGCTCGGGTTTGAGTCAGCCCAGGCCGGAGGACTGCGGCTTGACCCAGCCCACAACCCACCCAATCGCCAAGCAGGTATCCTTTCAGGCCTCGCTGCTGCACCAGGTCAAAAATGGCGTTGTTGCCACCGATCTAGACGGCAACATTGTCCACTGGAACCGGTACGCCGAGGTCATGTACCAATGGACTGCGGCGGAAACCATCGGCAAAAATATCGTGGAGGTGCTGGTTCCTGGGGAGGACCAAACTCAGGCGCAGGCCATCCTCCAGACGGTGGAGGAGAGGGGCTACTGGGAAGGGGAGTTTGAGGTCTACCGCAAAGACGGCCATCTGCTGCCGATCTACGTTGTCAATTCTCTGCTTCGCGACCCCCAGGGGACTGCAGTTGCCCCGACGGTACGGTTCAACCTGATCGATAGTTTCGCCATGGCTGCCCCCGCCCTGGCGACGCTTCGGAAACTTGTCGCGATCGCCCGCCAGGGCCAGGCCCCCAATGACCAGTAGGGTAGCCAGGGATGCCGCAGCGATCGCCGTCAGTTGCTGGAGGTCCATAGTTACCCCACCACCCGCCCCATGTCCACCATGGGGCCATCAACCGGGAAGTAGTAGACATTGCAGGCCAGCGCCGGGGGAAAGCCCACGGTACCCCAGCCAGAAAAGCGGTAGCGGGTGGGGGCCTCGCTGTAGGTGGGCCAGGCGCGATCGCGGGCGATAGTGTCCACCTGGGCGGCGATTGAGGGCCACCCACCCACCAAGCGCAGCAGGAACGGAGTTGGGTTGGGCAGAATAGCCATGGCTCAAATAGGGATAGGGGGAAGGTTTGGGAGCGGGTTGGCCGCTGTGCGCCACTCCTGCAAGTTGATGCCCCAGGGCGGTTCTGAAGTCGTTCCCGCCAGATTGCGCCGGGTGGACCGCTTTTGAATCTGGGGGAGCCAGACGATCGCCCCAGCATCCTTGAGCGTTTGCGGCACTTCAATCACCCTCACCAGCGGTTCGTCGGAAGGGTAAACCTTGAAGGCCGGGAGGGGCAACAACGCCTCACTGGAGGGGTCATAGAAGAGGAATCGAAACCAACAGAAGGTGCGAAATCGCTCGGAGGGGGTGACGTTGGTGCAGGCAATTTTGTAGGTCGGGCTCACATCGGCTTCGGCAAAGGCGGTGGGGACCGGGAAGGTCATCCACTGCCCCAGGTTAATGGGGGTCACGGTGCCCATGTCGCGCCAGGTCATGCGGCCAGGATGAGGCCTTCCAGCTCATCGTCTAAAGTGTCGATTTCCTCTTGCCGTTCGTCCAGCTCGCCGCCGTAGACATAATCCGCCCACTCTTTGTAGGTCACCGACTCCATCAGGCCCTGCTGCCCGGCCCGGCAAATCATGTAGGTCTTTTCCTGGCCCGCTTCGGCCCGCCAGGTGGGCACCGGGGGAATTTCGGTCAGGGCCACCGCGTAGGCCACGGTACCTGGCAAAATCAGCCCTACATCATCGTCTTCCATGGTCATTACCTGAGAGAGGCTCAGCCAGCCACCAGGTGGGCGGCTGGCTGGGAAAGGCTTTAAGCAAATTCGATGAACTCAAAACGGTCGATGTTGAAGCCGTTGGCCACCACAGCGTCCTCGCTGCCGGTGGAGAAGAACGACTGGAAGTCACCTGCGCCCTGGCGGCGAGTGCAGCGCCCCGGCTTGGTGCGGCTGCCCGTCACCAGGCGACGGCGCTCGTTGACAGTGTTCATCTGTTCGGCAGACTCCAGGCCCAGTTCTCCGCCAAAGTTGGTGAAGTCGGGCTTGTCCATCGGGAAGGCGTACTTGATGCCGTTAGACAGGGTGGCCACCGCCGTCACCTTCCGCACGGGGGCAGTCGAGGCGGTCAGCTTCACCCCCCGGCCCTGCTTGGCCAGGGTCCACCCGGCAGCGGTGGCCATGGCAAGTTTGTCGTAGGCAATGAACGTGCTGGTGCTACCCACCTGGGAGAGGGGAGCGGTGCGATCACGTTTCACAACCCGCCCTGGTTTGGGGCTGTTTGCTCCAGTCACTAGAATGGCGCTCGGAACGGCCTGGGCTTGCAGGGCATCCATGTGGCCCAGGTCGCTCACCAGGTCAGCGGCTGAAACGCCGACACGGGCGGCCAAGTCGGGGGCCTTCCAACCATAGAAAAAGATGGGATTGATCGCTACAAACGTAAGAGTTTCACGGACTGAACCACGGATATAAGCAGGCATGGGAGGGTTCTCCTAAAGAAGATAGGGGTTGGCGCCGTAGGAAATGACGCCGGTGGTAGGGTTTAGGCTGAAGGTCACAGGGATAGAGAAACTGCCCTCATACCGTTGGTTGTCACTGTTGTAGGTGCCCGAAACAAAGTTTCGGTTTTGAGGGTTTAACCCTGGGGTGTTCTCCAGGTTTTGGAGGTACATCAGCACTTCTAGGGCATACTTCTCAGGAGAATTGCCCTTAAAGGTGCCGCTGCTGCCTACCTGGAAATTGGCCCCCACCAGGAACGGTTGGGCCTCTAGTTCTAGGTGACCCGCGCTGTTGATGGTCTGGGTAACATCAAAGCGATAAGTTCCCGAGTAGATCAAGGACTGTTGGTTGTGGGTCCCGGTCACATTGGTAACCCCAGCCGGGTTTCTGGCAGCAATGGCTTGGTTTAGGGAGATGAAGGAGAGAACCTCCATCAATTGTCCCTCTGCGGTTGTGCTCTTGATTGTGCCGCCGCCCCCGGGAGTAATCGTCGCCATGTACGCGCCTTTAACAGGTCATAAACCCAACAGTAGCGCCCCTTCACGAAACGTCAACCCCCGGTATTTACTAGGGTTTGGGCCTACTGTGCTAACAGTAAACCCCATTGTGTTTGTGCTTAGCACAGAGGATTATTTTGTATGCTGACGCCCCAAGAAGAACGTCTCTTTTCTTTACTATCGACTCGCTCACGGAGAGCCATTAGGAGGCAGAAAGCCGCCTTTGGTCGCTCCTACGAATACCGGCCAAGAATTACCCTTTGCAGGCGGCTGTCACGCGAAACAAGTAGCCCTGTTGAGCGTGTTTTTGATGATTTAGTGTCTTTGCACAAAAAGCTTAAAGCGCTGAGCGACGGAGCAGCTCCCTTATAGTGTCTTCAAAGTCTGCGGGCCTGGTTTCCCTCCATAGGTCAATCCGAGCTTTTTTGTCGAAGTAATTGCCATCTAGGCTACGCTGCCCCCGGTCGAAGGTTTCCAGCCGTTCACGATTGATGATGGTTAGGTGGCCTGGGTACACCCGCGTAGTCTCTTTGTACATTTTGGGGTTCTTCAGGCGGCTGCCCTCGCGCTTTTCCTCGGTCACCGATATAGTACGGATTTCACTGTTGGTGAGGGTCAAGAAGGCCTTCAGCCTGCCTTCGGCTTCGGCGGGGGTACCACCGTAGACGGTCAGCGGGCGGTTATTCGTCAGCACCGCATGGGCGCGAAACCGGCCCCACAGATAGCCATTGCGCCCCCCACAGCACAAAATTAGGCGTTCCCAGTCGATTTTGGTTCGGTCTACGTCGCTCACCTGCACGGCAACACGCACCAGGCGATCGCGCTCGGTCCCGGCGTAGGGCGGGGCCGGTTTGGAGTACAGGGCAAATTGCAGACGGAAACCCTCGAAGGGCCGGGCCCGCACGTAGTCATCAAAGGGTTGTCCCACTAGCTGGCCCACGTCGCGGCTTTCGATCAGCTGGTGGTGGGCCAGCACGGCAGGAATCTGCCCCCGGATCTCGCTCTCAGGGCCTGCCAGCACAATCGCTTCGCTGTCGTTGGCTCCGTTGGGGATGATCTCGACAACCTTAGTTTCTTCCGCTATCAGCAGCTGTGCCGCTTTCTGAGCAGCGTAGTAGCCCTCTACGCTGCTCAGCAGCACGTACCCGGCTTCGATGCAGCTATCAATAGCTTCTTCAATCACCTCTTCAGTAAAATTTTGCCAAAACTGGGAGGGGATGCGTTCTACTTGCTCGTCGACGGCCTGGGCAAAGCTCCAGGCCTGGCCCTCGGCCTCGCCCCACTTCTGCTGCACGGCTTCCAGGCGATTGCCAAAGATAGCTCGCGCTACCGGGTTGCCGGGCTGCTTTAGCCATCGGCGGGCACCTTTGTACAGCCAGCCCGCCGTCTGCCGGAACATATTGCGAACGGCCATGCGTAGGGCAAAGGTAAACTGAAAACTCACTTCTTCCCAGGCCTCTTCCCCCACTTCTCTCAGAACGTGGGCGGCCAGGCGTTCATCAAAGGCCATTAGGGAGGTAGCCGGAACGATGCCGCAGGCAAAGTAACCGATCGCGCTGCCGACTGTGCCACCAGCAATGCCCCCAAAGGAGTTCCACCGCTGCTGCGCCATGCGGTCTAGGTTGTCGTCGGGGATATTCCAGTCAAAGTAGTACAACTCAATGGCGGCATTGGTAAAGACGCTCCACAGCCCGGTCAGGCTCCACAGCATGGAGGGAATTTGGGCCAGCACGGCCCCTACCAGAAAGCCGCGAATGTTGCCCCAGGTTAGGGCCTTGATCACCCGCCCGGCTGCGTCGCGGAGGTTGTCTAGCAGAGTCTGTCCAGCGGACTGGACCCGGTTCAGTAGGTTGCCGCGACGGCTATAAAGCTGGTCTACTCGCAGAGTTAAGGGCATGATCAATCATTGTTCCCTGGGTTGGGGTTGAGGTCTTTAATTACAGGGCGTTCGCTGCTATCGCGGCCGTAGGGGGTTCGGTCTTTGGTCAGGTCGCTAAAACCTTTCTGGACGGCCTCTAGATACTCTTTCCAGTCGGATTCCTTCCCTTTGGGGGGAGTTTCGGCCAGGTCGTCAACAAACCCGCTTTGGTCTTTGACAATTTTGTCGACCTGGGTTTTAAAGTCGCCTTTGGTGTCGAGCTTGCGCCAGAACACGGCGCGAATGATGGCAGCGGCGTGAAGGAGTTCAGCGAAGATCTGTTTCATGTCCTGGCCGTCGGTGTTGGCCCAGCCTTTGATTTTGGCGCTGCTCTCCTGTAATAGGCCCTCGATCGCGGCCCCTGCTATCGAAAATTCCGACAGCGTTTCCGACATACTGATTTCAGGGGGTTTCAGCGATTTTGACGACATTTCCGACATAGAGGATCGGGTCTTATGTCGGAATCCGGTTGCGATCGCCGACTGTGCTTCCGACATAGCCAATTCTCGACGTTCTAGCGATTTCTGGTCAGAGTGCGGCCCCTACACCAGCAAGGGCAAAACCTACTACCGCTATCGCTGGGGTAGGGGCTGGAAGCTTGAAGGCGTGCGTCACATCCCCGGCGGGGCGCTGACTAGGTTAGTAGTGGCCAACCGAGCCTACCGGGTTCACCAGGCGGTTCACGTCGAGAGGCGATCGCACGCTGATGTACTGGCGATGATCGACGGCTGGCGGGCCGGGCGGCGGGCTAATCGTCGAAAATGACCACGATCGCCACGGTGGCCACCGCCACCGCCAGCAGCCGGGCCGCTACGCCCATCGCGGTGGTGGGACCTTTGAGCCTGCGGGCTTGTGGCGGCGCTCTTGGCCGGATTGGTAGGCCTGGGTGCCAAGGCCCAGGGCCAGGCGGAACGCGCCCAGGCTTCGGTTTCGGCGGTGATAGCGACCCTTTTCGCTGGGTGCTTTGGTTTTGATGGGCTGACCGTCTTCCCCTAGAAATTGGCTTAGGGGGTAAATGCGGCTGAGGATGACGGCGCGCGTCATCTCACCAAACCCGAAGGCGTTGAAGACGGCGTGATAGGGCTTGAACTGAGACGACTCCAGCAGGGCGCTAATTTTTTCCTCGTAGGGAAGCTGCTGCCGCTCCAGCTCACAGATCTGAGCGGCCAGGGCTCGGCTTAGATCGGTAAGGCCGGTGCCGATGGTAGCGTCGAGCTGGGCCTGGCGGCGGGCGGTCGTGTTGGTTGGCTGGCCCGCAATAAAGCGCCACAGGGCCGGGGGTTTGGGGTAGAGCCAGTCTCGATTCTGCTGAGGCTTTTTGCCGGAGGCCGTGCGGCACACCTCCGGCCATTCGTGGCTGAGCAGCTGCCACAGCCGCCGCTGATGGTTTCCGGTCATGCGGGTAAGAAACTGATGGTGCAGGGTAGCCGCCCGCAAGTCTTCGGCGAAGTCGCTCAGGAATGCCGATGCCTTATCCAGATTTAGGGCACCGTAGAGGGCCAGAAAGGCCGCGTCGTAACGGTCGGTTTTGTTGGCTACGCCGGAGTAGGCTTTTAGGGCCGTAACTCGCTTAGGATTGACCCTGAGCACGGTTTTACCGTTGGACTTGAGGGTATCGATCCAGATTTTGGAGTAGTCGCCGGTTGGTTCCAGCACGTAGATATCGCCCAGCTCTAACAGCGTCTGCACGCCGCTTAGATTGCTGAGCAGGGTTACCGGGGTGTAGGACCGGGCAAATTGGGCCAGGTCGCCGGGGATGCTGTGACTGTCGACGGCACAGCAAAGAATTGAGGTCTTAGCCACCTCAACACCGATTATGGAAGGCATGGTTTACAAAAACCCGCCTGAGGTGGCTGAGGCGTGGATCCAGGAAGAGCTATCACCGGGTTTGTCGGAGGGTCGCTTTGAGCTAGGCTCTGATCTAGAGGCCAGTCAACCTCAGTCGGAGGACAGCTCAGGAGAGCGAGAGGGTTGACAGTACCAGGTGCTCAGCGCTGCGTGGTACACCACCTGCCAGGGGATGCCCCGATCGCGGGCCGCGGCTGCGCAGTCTTCGTATTCGGGCTGGGCGTTCAGGACGGACTGGGTTTGGGGATGGTAGGCCAATTTGAGGCTGATGGGGCCGTAGGGGGTTTCTAGGGTTTGCAGGGAGCGGGGCAGCACCCACCGCTGCTGAGGCTGGCGACGAATACCCAGGGTAGAGGTCTCAGCAAAGAGGATATCCGTGCAGCGGGGTTCATGGTCAGGGCGGCAAATAACGGTGAGGAGCAGGCCCGGTCGCGATTTTTTCATCGATACAGGCTGGGTAAAGACGTCCAGGGCTCCAACCGCAAAGAGGCGATCGTAGAGGTAGCCGATGGCCTGGGGAACGAGGTCATCCACCTGGGTTTCTAGCAGGATGACGGTGTCGCGATCGTAGGCTACCTCGATATCGGGAGGCTGGCCGCGCTGTTCTGGGGTTGGTGGCTGGGGCTGGGTGGCCAGGGGTCGGGTTGGGGACGGAGCTGTGGGGGATGAGGCGGGCCCAGCCTCGGCGACACCAATCCACAGGCGCAGCGCGTTGGCTACGGGGAGCGTTTTGCCCCCGGCCCCCAACCCGGTGCGGTGCAGGGTCATGGCCGGTGGGTCGCCAAAGTGGTGGGCCAGGGTGGTGGCGATCGCGGCCCCGGTGGGGGTGACCAGTTCGCCGTCGAGCCCGTTGCTGTAGAGGGGGACCCGGTGCTGCTCCAGCAGCTTGAGCACGGCGGGAGCAGGCACGGGGAGCCAGCCGTGGGCGGCCCTGACGCGCCCTCGTCCGGTGGGCAGGGGAGAGCAGACCAGAGTGTCAATATTTAAATAGTCAAACCCCAGGCAAGCGCCCACAATATCAACAATGGCATCAATGGCCCCCACTTCGTGGAAGTGCACCTGATCGATGGCGATGCCGTGGACGGCGGCCTCGGCCCTAGCCAAGGTTTGAAAAACGGCCAGACTCCATCGCTGGGCGCGATCGGGCAGGTTCGCCTGGGTGATCAACTGCTCGATCGCAGGCAGGTTGCGGGTGGCGCTGGCCGTGGGATCGCGATGGTGCTCCCCGTGACCGTGTTCATGGGAGTGCGCGTTGAGGGCGATCGGTGGGGCGGTTGGGTGGTTGAGAGTTGGTGCCGGGTGTCGAATAATCCGGAGTGTTGCAGCTTGCAATGGTGATGTTTACACCACCGCCGGGACCATTCCAATTCAGGTTGCGCCAAACTGTCATAGTTTGAATTGGGGCGTCAGGCGTTGCCTGGTACTGAATATTCCCGCTCAAAAAAAAGTTATTGTCGGCCCTGAAGAAAATTTCCGGGTTTAGAACTTTGCCGCAGATGGTTGTAGGGATACCGTTTGAGCCGCTGGGACGATGGAAAAAGCTGCCTAAATTAGCGGGCCAGCTTAGACCGTTTGTTGCCGGTTGAGGTAAGCCATCCTCCGGTTGGGCGATCGCGGGCCCGGCTACATCGTCCCCCTGCAGGAACCCATCATATGTAGCATTGCCGAACAGGCGGCCAGCTGCGCCGACGGCTCCACCCTGGAGATAGCCCGCCACCGCAGCACCGACAGGGCGGGCCATGGGCAGCCGCCCAAGCCCACCGCCGATCCGGCGACCGAAAGCAGCACCGGCCAGGCCGCCAGCTGTACCGCCAGCGTATGAACCCACGACAACCCCGGCGGGGTTGACTGTGGCTGCAGCGCCTGCAGCAGCCCCGCCAGCTTGACCTAAGACCGTCCCCACCGTAGCGCCCACACCAGCACCTGTAGCTTCCCACCAGCTACCGCCAGCGGCTTTAACGAACCCGGCTGATACTGGCCCGGACATGACAGCGCCAATCAGGGGGGCACCACTCAAGGAGCCACGCGCTGCCATGGCGGGGGACACAACGCGAGGGGCAGCAGCGCGAGCAGCTGCTGCTGCCTGAGCGCCTGTAGCACCGGCGGCAGCGGCGGCATTTTTCGCCGCGATGCCTGATCCACCTGGTCGGTAGTTTGCGCCGGGGGTGTAGGCACGGTTGACCACGGGTTGAGCGTTTGCGTAGGTCGAGGCCGGGGGCCTGGCCGGAGACACCGCAGGCCGGTTAGGAGTAATTGCCGGGTTGGCCGCCGATTGAGGCGTCAGGCGGCTGTAGGACGGTTCGTAGCCTGGCTGATAGCTGACGAAAGGATCTGCGTTAAAGCTGGGTTTTAACCGACCTGTAGGCAATGGAGAGCCCCGATTGACCGGGGCAGCAGGCGGGGCAGTGTTGACGCGGTAGACACCGCCACTGCCCCCGCCTGCTGCTGGAGTGCTGGCAGGGGTGTGGGTTTGGGCTGTCGGCAACCTCATTCCTGTGGTTGTCTCAAGCCAGGTATACATGCTTGAGACGCTCACTAATCCACCTTATAAGCGGCGGGGATAGTGGCCTCTTTGAACTCCTGGGCAAACGTCCAGAGCTTTTGAGTTGTTGAGGTGATATAAGCGGGGTCGAGGGGTAGGCTTATGCGGGCGATCAGCCGGGTAGTGCCGTCGGCAGCGGTGACAATGTTCACATCACAGACCCGCTCCAGCAACGCGCCCGGCAGCTCCTGATAGGTCAAGGCACTGAACAGGTTGTTTAGGGTGAGGACGCCATGGGCAACGTAGCGCTCTAATGTGTTGATCGCGGCGGGCATGTCGGTAGCTCGGTTGAAATCGACCATGATTTTTGCTAGGAGAAACTAGACCAGTTCTAGGCCGATCGCGCCTAGGGCGGCAAGATGAGCTTTTGGGTAAAAGAAATTAATTATTGAAACTCCTGTAATAGCCACCCTTCAAGGATTGTGGGCATAATTGCAGGTAGTTTATGAGGCTGTTCTTTGATGCTTTTCCTGTTAGCAGGGTTAACTATCAAAAAGACAGAATCTAAAAATTGGCAAAAAACAATCGCCACGGCAAAGCTTCGATCTTCACTGACGCCGATTTAGTTAAGCTGCGTAAACAAATAGAGAATCCAAAGCACCGGCTAATGTTCGACATTGCCCGATGGACTGGGGAGCGCATGGGAGCCGTTCGACAGCTCCAGGTTTCCGACGTTTACGATCTGCATGGCAGGCCCAGGGCGTTTATCACCTTCAGGGCCAGAACTCGAAAGGCTACGCCGGGAGGTGTGCGCAGAACTCGGGAGTGCCCTACACACCCAACCCTGGGAGAGCTCCTGACGGCCTACGAGCCGCCTATTGATGGGCCACTGTTCCCAGGTGAGCTGGGGCCAATGTCGTTCCAGGCCTGCGACAACTTTTTGCGGCGAGCGTTGGAGCGAGCCGGGTTGGATCACAAGGGCTACAGCACCCATAGCTTCAGGCGAACACTGATCACACGGCTCTCTGAAAAGGGGGTCGACCTGAAGACCTTGCAGTCGATCACAGGGCATCAGGATTTAAAGGTTTTGGTGGGGTATGTGGAAGCAAACCCCCGGCGAGCGCAGCGGGCGATCGCGCTTCTATAAAGAGGGGTGCGTTTGTACCCATCTGGCTAGATAGATCCGACAGAATAACGTTAAATTGATAAAGCGTTTTCATTAAGCCCCCACGTATGCCGGTCCACTGTTCCCCGGCGACCTGGGGCCGATGTCGTTTCAGGCCTGCGACAACTTTTTGCGCCGGGCCCTGGAGCGGGCCGGGCTAGACCATAAGGGCTACAGCACCCACAGCTTCAGACGCACACTGATCACGCGGCTGTCTGAAAAGGGGGTAGACCTGAAAACCCTGCAGTCGATTACAGGGCACCAGGATTTAAAGGTGTTGGTGGGCTACATCGAAGCAAACCCACGGCGGGCACAGCGGGCGATCGCGCTGCTGTAGGGGCCAACTGTACCCAATTAGCAGACAAAATATACTAGAGCAACATTATTGGGATAGCCCTGTGCCGGTCTGTATCGGCAGGGGCAGAACCCCAGCGTCAGGCCCTGGGGATCGGTAATTGGGATCGGTAAAAGGATGGATGTGCCGCCCTTTCAAGTCTGCACTATGATTGGGGCAATGCGTTTGCCGTGGCGGTTTCGGCCTCTGACTTGGGGACTCTGGCTCTGGGGTTTGGGGCGCGATCGGGCCACTCTGCCAATGCCGTTTTACCTGTGTTTGCATTCCTATGATTAGTGCGGTCGTTCCCCCTCAGCCTCGGCTGGTTTCCCTGGAACCGTTGGCGCAGCCCCTCACCGTGCGAGAGCGGGCGGCAGCGGGCTATTTTCGCGACATTGCCCTGTGGCTAAACCAGCCCCTGGCAACCCAGGGCATTTTTGTCCAGGTGCAGGCCGATCGCCCGGGTTGCCTGAAGCTGGTGGTGGAGTTTCAGCGACCGCCCATCCGCGATCGGCTGCTGCGGTTTTTGTGCCACCGAGTCTGGCTGCTCAACTCTGAGCTGATCGAGGGAATCTGCGTGGTGGCGCGGCCCCTGGGACATCGTCAAATCCTCTGGCAGCAGCGGATCAAGATTGTCACCCCCGCCCTCAAGCGGCTGCAGGCCGATCGCAGCACCAAGCCCAGTCGCCCCAAAGCCTCACCGCTGCCCGCTCAAATCCGGGGGCCCCGTCCGGCCCAAAAGCTCTCGCGGCAAAGCCTGCAAACGCTACGGACCTTTGTCCTATCAGGCTCGGCGGTGGCGGCCTTTGTCATGGGCTGCCTGCTGGAGGTGATTATCTCGGCCCCCTCCCCCAGCCTGCCCCAGTTTTCGGCCCAGTCGGAGGTCCAACCTGGGGGCGCGTGGGGCCGAGTAGACCGTGGGGGGGGGGGGCCAGCGGCGGACGCCGGAGACGCCGCCACTGCCCTGGTCAACGCCCCCGCATCTCGGTCCAGTGCGCCTGCGTCTCGATCGGGTGCGCCTGGCGGCAACAGCCATCGGCCTACGGTGGTCGATGCGGCCCTGGAGCCCGTGGGCGTCATCACCCATCCCACCCTCACCCCAGCCCCTAGCGACGACGTTACGCTCCTGTTTGGCGGCGATATTTCCCTCGAAGACATTGCCCCCGACACGCTGACGACCCCAGGAGGCTTCTTCGCCGATGTCGCCGACTACGGGGAGGCCGATCTGGCCCTGGTCAATCTGGCCACGCCCCTGGCAACGGCGGCGACCAATCTGGAGGAGGGACTGCGGCAACGGACCCGCGCCGATGCGGTCGATCTGCTGGTCAACAGCGGGGTCGACATTGTCAACCTCACCCACAGCCGATTGATGGACTACGGGGCGGCAGGCCTCGACGAAACCCTGACCACCCTCGACAGCAAGGGCCTCTACCGGATTGGGGCCGGACGCAACGCCCTGGAGGCCCGCCGCCCCGAGGTGCTCGATGTCAAGGGCAAGCGGATCGCCTACCTGAGCTATGCCATGGGGGGCAGCAACGCCGCCCACGACACCGCTGTCCTCAAGGAACGGGCGGGGGCCGAAGACCAGGCGATCGCCAGGGAAGTCGAAACGTTCAAAGCCGCCACCGCCTTCAAGGATCGGGCTGGCTTCAACGCCCAGGGGATGCCCGAAATCGTGGCCGACATTCAGGCGCTGCGCAGCGAGGTGGACTGGATTGTGGTGAACTTCCGCTGGGTGGACCACCTCAGCGAGCAGCCCAACTTTATGCAGACCAACCTGGCCCGCCTGGCCATTGACCAGGGCGCCGATGTGGTCGTGGGCTACCACCCCACGGTGATTCAGGGGGGAGAGATCTATAAGGGTCGACCGATCGCCTACTCCCTGGGGGACTTTGTCTTCCGTCCCGACGAGCCGCTCGAGAACCAGGACTCCGCCGTTCTCAAGGTATCCCTAAAAGACGAGCAGATGCGGGTAGAGCTGGTGCCGGTGCGGGTGCGCGACTCACGGCCCAAAACCCTCAGCGGCGAGGCCAACCAGCAGGTGCTGCAGCGCATTGAGCAGGCCTCATCCCACTTCGATAAGCCGCTAAAGTCCCCCGTGGTGCTGGATCTCAAGGCTCCAGAGGTGCCCCCCGAAGCGCTCAGCGACCCCAGCAGCCCCTTTGTGTCGCCTGAGGCCGAAGATACCCTGCCGGTGGAGCTAGCGCCCAAACAGACCGATGAGCAAGAGGTGTTTGAGCCCCAGCCCGAGCTGCTGACCGTCCCAGAAGACAAGGGCAACGAACCGGTTGCACCCTCGGCATCCCCTGTCTCGCCCGAGGCCGGTGACGACTCTGCCGTGCCGCCGGAGATGGAGGTGGAGTTTAACGAAGAACTGCTGGAGTGGGGACCGAAGCTAGCCCCCGAGCAGCGCGAGTTTCAGCCCGTACCGCCCCAGCGATCGGGGGGAACAGGGGCTCATACCGAAATCTCGACCATCTCGACGCCCCAGCATAACCTGGGCCGTGAGGAGTCCGTTGCGGCTCTGCTCCCACCGCCAAAATCGGTGGAAAAGGCCCTGGCGACACCCGACTGGGCCGATCCAGTGCCCGCCAGCCCGGTCAGCGTTGCCCCAGCGGCAGCGACGTCGGAGGCGGCCCCTGCTGCTGTCGATTGACCCACCGCCTGAGATAGAGAGCGGCACTGCTGAACAGGGCTATGCAGCAAAGATTCAACCGCTCCCCTAGGGGCAAACGGCCGTTTGCCCTAACCAATTCATGCCTAAACTCCCTAATGCCCAATGCCCTTTTGCCCTGATGCCGGAAACCCGCTGCCTCAAACCGTCCTGGGCGAACGGGGCTCGTGGTAACGTCTAGGCATACTGCCGCTGAGGTGCCTTTGTGTTTGCCGTTGCCCTAAACGCAGATTCCCCGTCCACCTACCTGCTGACGGATACCGACGCCGACGCCCGCCTGGAGCTGGTGCCCGATCGCGGCGGTTTGGCCACCCGCTGGCAGATAGGGGGCCAGGATATTTTTTATTTTGATCGCGATCGCTTTGCCAACCCCGAACTCTCAGTGCGGGGCGGGATTCCCATCCTGTTCCCGATCTGCGGCAACCTGCCCGACCACCAGTACCGCCTGGGCGATCGCACCTACAGCCTCAAGCAGCACGGCTTTGCCCGCGATCTGCCCTGGCGGGTCACCCACCAGGACGTCACCGAGGCCGCCAGCCTCACCCTGGAACTGACCAGCAGCGAGACCACCCTGGCCCAGTACCCCTTTGAGTTCAGGCTGGCGTTTACCTTACGGCTGCGGGGCCACAGCCTGGAGCTACAGCAGCGGTTCACCAACCTGTCGACCCAGTCGATGCCCTTTTCCACCGGACTGCACCCTTATTTTCTAGTCAAAGATAAATCTCAGCTGACGTTTGAGATTCCCTCAACGGAGTTTCGCAACCACCTGACTGGCGGGGTAGAGCGCTTTGATGGCCAATTCGACTTCGACCAGGCCGAGATCGATCTGGCCTTTCAAGGGCTGACGGCGACGACCGCCACGGTCACCGATCGCAACCTGGGGCGACAGCTCACCCTCTCCTGGAGCGCCGACTACACCAAGCTGGTGTTCTGGACCGTGCAGGGCAAAGACTACTACTGCCTGGAACCCTGGACGGCCCCTCGCAATGCCCTGAACACGGGCGAAAACTTGTCCATCATTGACCCCCAGCAGAGCCTGGAAACTACGGTTCAGATGGCGATCGCTTTCCTGTAGTACCGCCGTCTCCTGCGGTTCTGGCTGACCAAATTCGGGGATCGCCCGGCTTGGAGTGATCCCGGACGACAGTCAGGAGGCAATGAGATCCGTTAAAATGTGCTTCGGCCTGGAGGGATTTACCCACCGAGGCTGCTTCCCTGCACCGTAGCTGGTTCTATGACCCAACTCAACAACGGCATCACGCTATTTTTTAGCCTGCTGGTCGAAGCCATGCCCTTTCTGCTGCTGGGGGTGATTTTTTCCAGCGTGCTGCTGCTGTTTGTCGATGAGCAAAAGCTGCTGGCGATGATGCCCAAAAACCCAGTCCTGGCGGCTTTGGCAGGTGGCTTGATTGGCTTTATGTTTCCGGTGTGCGAGTGCGGCAACATTCCGGTAGCCCGACGGCTGCTCACCAAGGGGGCCCCCACGGCGGTCGCGATTGGGTATCTGCTGGCCGCGCCCACGGTGAACCCGATCGTGTTTTGGGCCACCTGGATTGCCTTCCGCGACCAGCCCGAAATCGTGTTTTTGCGGGTGATTTTCACCCTGATTGTGGCGGTGACCATCGCCTTGATCTTCAGCACCCAGGCCGATGTGCGGCCTTTTCTGCAGGACAACCTGACCCGCGCCATGGGCCCGGAGCCTGCCGTCGAGACGGTGGCGGCTCCCGAGGTGTCACCGCTGCTCAAGTCGGGCACCTTTTTGATGCAGTCGCCGGGACAGGTGCTGCAGCTCGATGCCCCCCCGGCCCAGGTGCTGGCCCAGGTGGCGGCCGCCCCGCCGCTGGTGGACCGACTGCGGATGATGGTTGACAACATGGTGCTGGAGCTGCGGGAGTTGGGCGCCGTGCTGGTGATCGGTAGCGCGATCGCCGCCTTCGTGCAGGTGGCCGTGCCGCGGGAGATCATTTTGAGCCTGGGACAGGGCCCGGTCACCTCCATCGTGGCGATGATGGTGCTGGCCTGGGTGGTGTCGATCTGCTCTACGGTGGACTCGTTTTTTGCTCTATCCTTTGCCTCCACCTTCACCAGCGGCGCGCTGCTGGCCTTTTTGGTGTTTGGCCCCATGATCGACCTCAAAAACATCAGCCTGCTGCTGACGGTTTTTAAGGGCCGTGCCATTATCTATTTGTTTGTGCTGGCGGCGCAGCTGACGTTTTTGCTGACCCTGGTGATGAACCTTTACACGGGCTAGCCCCACTTTGCCCTGACGGCAAATCACCCTGGCCATGGAGCCAGCACCCCAGGCTGAGTCAAGACGTTGAGACGATGTAACTGTAATCGACTATGACCTCTATTCCCCAGGCGAACGGTCCCCAGGCCAACGGCTCTCGTCGCCCCTCCCGCCGGCGAGCGGTGCCCTGGCAGGCTCTGATTGATGCCACCATGCTGCTGCTGTGGGGAGTCATGCTGCTGCGGTTTACGGTGACCGGCAAGCTGTACCTGCTGCTGCACCCCGACTACATGTGGCTGGCCCACCTGGCCATGGTGCTGCTGTCGGCCATGGGGGTGGCCCGCCTGGTGCAGGTGGGGGTCAGCTACCGCCAGCGCCGGGGCCTGGCCCCCCGCAGCCAGGAGCACATCGCCCTGCTGCCGCGCCAGATCAGCACGGCGCTGCTGATCGCCATTGCCGTGTTTGGGCTGATCTATACCCCCCGCCCCTTCACCAGCGAGACTGCTTTTCAGCGGGGCATCACCGATGTGCTGGGCCAGACGCGATCGCGGCCCCAGCGATTTTCCCTGGGCGGCGACACCGAAGATCGCACCATCGTCGACTGGGTGCGCACCCTCAACGTGTACCCTGAACCCACGGCCTACACCGGCCAGGGGGCGCTGGTGAGCGGGTTTGTCACCCACATTCCCGGCTGGCCCGAAAACTACTTCATGATTTCGCGGTTTGTGCTCACCTGCTGTGCCGCCGACGCCTACCCGGTGGGGCTGCCGGTGGAGCTGCCGCCGGGCACCGCTCGCCCGGATCCCGACACCTGGCTGGAGGTCAAGGGCACCATGCAGACCACCACCCTGGACGGCAAGCGCCAGCTCGCCATTGGCTCGGCCAGCCTGACCGAAATTCCTGAGCCTCGCACTCCCTACGAATACTAGCTATGGCCCGCAGACAATCCTCCCGCTCCCGCCGCTCCCGTTCGCAACGGTTCAACCAACCGCTGGATCGCCTGGCCCTCATCGCTATGGCCTCCCTGGCGGTGGTGCTGGGGCTGCTCATTCTCTCGGGCGACCATGCCACGGCGCGGGTGCGCGAATTCACCTGGCAGGACCGTCAGGTGGGGGCCGAAGACCGGGCCTTTTTGATCACCTTTAGCCGCCCAATGGACGTGGCCAGCGTGGAGCAAAACCTGACCATGGATCCGCCCCTGCCGGGCAAGGTGAGCTGGGCGGGCCGACGGATGGCCTACACCCTGACCAACCCACCACCCTACGGCGAATCCTTTACCCTCAGCCTGGATGGCGCCCGCGATCGCTACGCTGTCCGCAGCGGCCGCCCCAGTCGGTTCGAACCCTTCCAGGCGCAGTTTCAAACTCGCCGGCGGGCCTTTCTGTACATTGGCACCGAGGGCGACGAAGCCAATCGTCTGGTGCTGGCCGACCTGGCCCGCCAGGAGCGCACGATTCTCACCCCCAGGCATCTCTCGGTGCTGGCCTTCAAGCCCTACCCGCTAGGGGACCGGGTGCTGTTCTCGGCCAGTGACGCCCGCCAGGAAGGCGGCTTACTCAACCAGCAGCTGTACACCGTAACTACCGGGATTGCCCCTCGCCCCCCAGTCGATTTCATGGCCGATCCCCCTCCCTTCTGGCGGCGATTCATGCCCCAGGGGGCACCGCCCGTTTCCGGGGAAACCACCCTGGTCCTCGACAACCGCGACTATCAAAACCTCAAGTTTGACCTGTCCCCCGACGGTACAACCATCGTGGTGCAGCGGGTTAACCAGCAAAACCCGGCCGACTTTGGCCCCTGGATCCTGCGGGACGGAGCACCGCCCACGCCAATAGAAACCGAGCCCGGTGGCGACTTCTTAATTGCCCCCGATAGCCAGTCGCTCCTGCTGCTGCAGGGGCAGGGAACCGCCATCATCGACCTGGGCGGGGAGCCCACCAGCGGCCCCCGCCAACCCCTCGACTTTTTGCCCAACTATGGCCGAGTGCTGGATCTGGCCGCCAATGGTTCAGCGGCGGCCATGATCAACTTCAACCAAGATGACCCCGAAAAGCGCTTCACCGAGTCGCTGTTCTTAGTCACCAACCAGGGGCGTGAAGAGGAGCTATTACAGGTCAGCGGATCGATTTTAGATGCCCAGTTTGACCCCACTCGGCCCGTGCTCTACGTGCTGGCCAGTGAACTGGTCGATGCCCCGGCGGACAGCGGTTCTCTGGAGGCCATCGATGCTTTCGTGGAGCAGCCTCTGCTGCTGGCCGTTGCCCTGACCGACGGTGAGGTCAGCCCCCTGCTGCGCCTGCCCCTGCGCCAGCGCATTCACCTCAGCGTGGCCCCCGACGGGCGATCGCTGCTGCTGGATCTCCAGCATGAGTCCAGCGCCCTGGACTCGGCCCAGGCCCCCAGGATCTGGAACCTGCCGCTGATTGACCCGGCCCCCGTCAGCGATGCCTCCCTGAAGGCTGGCGCTGACCGACCTGAGACAGCGGAGGGCTCGTCCCCTGGGCCGGAGGCGGCCGACGTCACGGCCCTGGAGGATGAGCAGGAGAATGCGATCGCGCTGCCGACCGTCATCGACCCGGAGACCTTTCCCTTCAGCGGGCTTCAAGCCACCTGGCTACCCTGACCTCAATCGCCTATATCCCGACTGACAATGCCCGACCACTGCACCTGCTTTTCACCGGTGCGGCGGTAGGAAAAGAAGCGATTGGGGTCTTGAAACGTACAGTGGGGGGCAATCGCCACCTGAGCTTTGCCCAAGCCCAGGTGCTCTAGCTGTAGGGCATTGGCCTGTCGCACATCCAGGCGCACCTTGCCAGGAGCAGAGTCGGCCAGCAGCGGCGACTCATGCCGAGTGAGGAGCTCTGCCACCACCGCTTCGTCCGCCGCCTCTGCCCCGGTCTCCGGCACCAGGGTACGACCCACGGCGGCGGCCACATCCACAGACACCTGATAAACCGCTCCGGCGATCGCTGGGCCAATCGCCACGACCAGGTCCTCCGGGCGGCTGCCCTGGGCCTGGAGCCTGCCCACCGCCACGGGCACAATGGCCTGGGCCGTGCCGCGCCAGCCCGCGTGGACCGCCGCCACCTGCCCGGTGGCGCGATCGCCAATCAGCACCGGGCTACAGTCCGCCGAGCAGACCCAGAGGGCCTGGCGGGGGCGATCGCTCAGCAGCCCATCGGCTTCTGCCCTGGGGGAGGCCGATTCGGTGGTCGCCGGGTTGGGGAGGTCGGCGGGGGTGAGCACGCGATTGCCGTGTACCTGCTTCACCCGCTGTACCGCCGCATCGACCGCCAGCGCCGCGGTCAGGGTCTCTGGGGCCTGGGGCCAAAACTGTCGAGTAAAAAATCCGTGGGACCAATCGCCCAGCAGGTCACAGGTCAGAAACTCTTCTCCCTGCCAGGTTTGCCAGTGCCAATCCGCCATACTGCCCCCTGGGTTGGTGGTGATCCCTGTACGATGCTACAGCGATCGCCGCCCGCCGCCAATCGCGATCGCCAATGTAGAGAAGCGATTAAGTTTCAGCGCTGGTTTATCAAGTTCTATTTTGGGGTCGGCCAGCAATGCCCCTAAGCGTTTTTAGGGTGGTAGCGTGGTCGGTATCAACAACCACTTATTTTGATGTCTATGCCAGCCCCAGCGAGGGAGTTTTCCCTTGGCAAAGTTCTCCCGCTGGGTTTGGATTTCGCTTATTTATATAAACTCCAGGACTAGCTATAGGTGACTCTAGAACGACTCCGCCAGGCGGTTGCGCAGCCTCCAGAAACCCTGGGAATCATGCCCCGCTATCGGGCATTGCGGCCGCGGTTTTGCCTCCACTGGGTTGAGCAAATTGACTCCACCAACCGAGCCCTGGCCGACATGATGGCGGCGGGGGCCCCCGCCGGTACGGTGCTGGTGGCAGCCACCCAGCAGGCGGGGCGAGGGCAGTGGGGGCGGCAGTGGGAGTCCAGTCTGGGGGGGCTGTATCTGTCCCTGGGGCTGAAGCCCGACCTGCCTGCGTGCCGCAGCCCCTACCTCACCCTGGCCAGCACCTGGGGAGTGGCAACCAGTCTGGCCAACCTGGGGCTGCCGGTCCAGGTCAAGTGGCCCAACGACCTGGTCGCCAAGGGCAAAAAGCTGGGGGGCGTGCTGGCCGAAACCCATCTGGAAAACGGCCGGGTGCAAACGGTGGTGGTGGGGCTGGGGCTGAACGGCTTTAACCCGGTGCCGGCTACGGGTATTTCTGTTCAGCAGCTAATTCAGCCGGAATCGAGCCCCGCTGTCCTGAATACCTTGGAGAACCTGGCCGCGATCGCCCTCTACGGCCTCATGCAGGGGTATCTCCACTGGCAAAGCCAGGGCGACGATGCCTTCCTGGTCGACTACCATGCCTGCCTGGCCAACCTCGGGCAGGGGCTCACCGTTGGGGGGCGGGCGACGGAGGTTGTGGGCGTAGCCTTGTCGGGAAATCTACGGGTACGGCTAAAGCCCTTACACGAGAACGTACCAGCGGACAAGACGCTGGAGATTGAACCAGGTGAAGTAACTTTGGGCTACAATGCGTAGCGGTTGATTATGGTGAAGAAAAATAACTTAGAGCCTATTCAAACGTTTAAACTTTCCTCCGCCTATCCATCGGTAGCCTGGCTACAGATAGCGATGCTGGTTGGCGGTATGGGACTTGCCCCCAGTGGGCTAGCCAATGCGGAAACCGCTGAGGCCTCCGGCTCCTCTGAGTCCCCGTCAGAGCCTTCCCTGACGGCCCAGAAGCCCGCTGAAACCACCGCTGATTACCTTTCCCCAGGCAGCAGTAGTGCTCATCGGCCAAGTTCCCAAACGACTCTAAGTTTGCCTTCGCATGCGGTAGCGAGACCTGAATTTACCCCCCAGCGTCCCGCCCCGTCAGCCGTTGTGACATCCTCCCCCGCAGCGAGTTCGCCGATGTTCTCTCCGGTTCCCCCTCCTCCTCCAGCGGCTATTACCGTTACCATTCCGGCTACGCCTGCGGCCCCCACGATGGCTGAGAGCTTGCTGAAGCCCGCCGTTGCCACGATGGCCAACGACGCTGTCGCTGAGCCACCGGCGGCGGTTCCAGCCCCAGCCCCAGTGGCTCCGGCCGCCCCCGCCGCCCCGGCAATGCCCACCACGGTTGTGCCCGAAGCGATCGCGGCCGATGAGTCGGTGCCCGCTGGCTACAACAGCGTCTTTATCGATCCCACCGAGTACGGCCTGGGGGCGACCCAGGCCCCGGTGGCACGGCCCAACGGCTCGCCCAACGTGGTGTTCTCAGAGCGCAGCAGCGGCTGTCAGATCACTGTGGCGGGGGGGCAACCAAGCTCCAGCGCCGCCTGCAATGCCGCCGCCGCACCGGGCCAGAGCACCGCGGGCGGCGGCGGCGGCCAGGGCGAAATTCGAGTTGGCCCCATCGCCGTCAGTTCCCAGGGGGTGCGCTTGGGCAGCACCACGATTGTCAGTCGTGAGGCCCTCAACGAAAAACTACGCCCCCTCAATGTGCTGCGGCGCGGCAATGAAGAATATGTATTTCCGCTGTCGATACCCGTCTCTATCTCTTCGCTGTTTGGCTGGCGCATGCACCCCATCCATCAGAGCTGGCGGTTCCATGCTGGCGTCGACCTGGCTGCCCCCATGGGCACGCCGGTTCTGGCCACTCGGTCCGGGCGGGTGTCAGTCTCAGACTTTTTGGGCGGTTACGGTCTGACCGTTATTCTGCGGCACGGAGACGGCAGCCTGGAATCGCGCTACGCCCACCTATCTCAGCTGGCGGTCAAGGCTGGGGAGTGGGTTGAGCAGGGTGAGGTAATCGGTCTGGTTGGCAGCACGGGTGCCTCCACGGGACCACACCTGCACTTTGAGCTGCGTCAGCTCACCGCGGAGGGCTGGGCCGCCGTAGACCCCATCGAAGTGGTGGAATACGGCCTGGCCAACCTGCTAGAGCTGATCGACAATCCTCTGCTGGCCCTGGGCCGGGCCGGGGACGAAGCTGCGGACACCGAAGTGGGCCTCCCGGCTGACTATCCCTTCCGACCGGCCCAGCCCAATGCCAGCTAAAGACAGGCCGGGCTGGACAAGCTACCCCCGTGGGAGCCGGGGGTAGCGGCTGTGGGTTACGTCTTTGAGCACCAGGTGCGATTCCACGAAACCGATGGCGCTGGGGTCGTGTATTTTGCCAATGAGCTGGTGATATGCCATAGCGCCTACGAGGCGTCCCTGGCGGCGGCGGGCATTGACCTGAGGGCGTTCTTTGGGGCCGAGACCCTTGCCTACCCAATAGTCCATGCCAGTGTAGATTTTCGTCGGCCCCTACACTGTGGCGATCGCGTTGCCATCCACCTCGCCCCCACCCGCCTCGACGACAGCAGCTTTGCCATCCAATACCAGATCAAGCGCCAGGAAATCGTGGCAGCCCAGGCCCAAACCCGCCACGTGTGCATTGCAGTCGCCAGTCGCGATCGCTGCCCCCTGCCCGCCGAGATGACGGGCTGGCTCGACCGCTGGAGCGAGGGTCCATCGCTGGTTAGGGCAGAGGATAGCTAGAGGGCAGGGAATGGAAGGAAGCTGGCAGGAGTGGCTGTTTGTGGGGGGGTACGTGGGCTTTTTAGTGGCGATCGCCGTTCTGGTGCTCCGCTCTGGCCCCGAACGGTAGCGGCTACCGACAGCCTACGGAATCGCAGGTGGCTACCTCGGTGGTCAGCTTGATGTCGGCCCCCGGCTGCCCTTCCGTCGGTTTATCAACCCGCTGTCTGACGGGTTGAGCCGTTTAAACGATTTTTAAAGTTTGCCGTATTGTTTCAGTAAATTCTCGGTGGTGTTCCCCTCAAGTCGACGCCCCTCCGATAGGCTGGTTACAAGCGCTGAAAGGGCGGCTTTGCTTTTAAACGTAAACGTCAGATAGGCGTCTCCTGATGGGGTTTCCCCCGGCTTCGGTCGGGGGTTTTTGTTGGGGGAAGATCGTGCCCTGAAGCAGGTGCATCGTCATCGTTCAGCGCCAGGGGCTAGCTGGGCAATCTGGAATGAGTGAACCCCAGCTTCTAAGTTCAGTGAGCACCTGGGGACATCTACCGTTGACGCTGGGCAAGCTTTACTACATGTACCTTCAGATGACATCCCAGATGGGTATCCTGGCCCTGGCGGCAACTGTCAACGCCCTCGTGACCAGTATGGCCTGGCACCGGCGAGGGGCCGCCCTGGCCCGACAGTACTTTGCGCTGATGATGGCGGCAGCGACGTTCTACGCCGCTGTAGCCGCCCTGGAGGCGGCATCGGTCGCCCTGGAAGACAAGCTATTCTGGTCCACGCTGGAGTACGTCGGCACCGGCGGTATCACTATTTTCTTTGTGCTGTTTGCCCAAGCCTACGTCGATGGGCGATCGCGGTTTACCCTGCGCCCGCTACTCTGGCTGAGCCTCTGGCCCTTGCTCAACATTCTTTTGGTAGCCACCAATCCCTGGCATCGGTGGGTCTGGACCGAGGTGGGGCTGGCTGACCCGCCGAGCAACATGGCTATCTACAACCACGGTCCTGGCTACGGGTTTATTCTGGTCTGCCTGGCGCTCTATAGCCTACGGGGGATTCAGCTGCTGGGCCGGGCGACCTTCAGCGGCGGACCGCTGCACCGACGGCAGGCGCGATGGCTCCTGGCGGGCGCAATGGCCCCCTACCTGGGCGCTGCGATCTACTCCCTGGATCTGTCCCCAGCAGGCCTTAACCTGACCCCAATGTCGTTTGGGGCCACAGGACTGCTGTGCTTCTGGGGGCTGTTTCGCACAGGGGTCTTCGAGGCGGTTCCCATTGCCCGCGAAACGCTGGTGGAACACATGAGCGACGGTGTCATTGTGGTAGACCTGGAGCACCAAATTGTCGATATCAATCCCCAGGGGCGATCGCTGACTGGGCTCCAGAGCAGTGTGGTAGGGCGATCGCTCCACAGGGCCCTGGCCAACCTACCGCAGCTCTTGCACCACTACAACCAGGGCACCGAAACACCCCTGTGCCTCTGGATTAATCCTCAAACCGCTGGCTCCCGCAAGGCCAGCCCCCAACGGGTAGACCCTGGCCGTCCAATCCACATTACAGTGCGCATATCGCCTTTGAGAGACTACCGAGGTGAGGCTCAGGGCCGTCTGCTGATGTTGCACGACACAACTCAGCAGTATCTGTCGGAGCTAGAACTGCGTCAGGCCAATACCCGCCTCAGCCACCAGCTACAGGTGATTGAACGTCTCCAGGCTAAGCTCAAAACCCAGGCCAGTCGAGACCAACTCACCGGGCTCTTCAACCGTCACCACCTCAATGAAACCCTGCCCCAGGTTCTCCAGCAGGCCCACCAGGAAAGCTATTCTGTAGCTCTTGTCATGCTCGACATCGACCATTTCAAACAGGTTAACGACACGTTTGGGCACCGGGCTGGCGACCTGCTCATTCAGTCCTTCAGCCAGATTCTGCGGGCTCAGGTAGACGGAGACAGTAGCCCCTACCGGCTGGGCGGGGAAGAATTTTTGCTGATTTTGCCTCGCCAAACCCTAGCGACTGGGCTACAGCAGGGCGATCGCATTCGTCGTGCCTTTGCGGCCGCCGCGGTACCCTGGGAAGGCACAGACATTCGCACGACGGTCTCTGGCGGCGTCGCCAGTTTTCCCGACCACGGTATCCACCCAGACGACTTGCTCCACACCGTCGATTTAGCCCTGTACGCGGCGAAAAGATCGGGTCGCGATCGGATTGTCTGCTTCAATGCCCCTGTCCACCGGCTCGATCCGGTCTAGGGGCGGTGATCCATCCGCTCAACCAAGAAGCCATGAAGAAAACACTGGTTGCTTATGTGCCGGGCATTGGAATGAAGACAAGTGCCTGGAATCCACTGATTAAACGGCTACAGAATGAACTCAATGATGTCACAGATTTAGGAGAAATAGAGTGGGCTGGATGGAATCATGGCTGCCAGCCGCTAAGTGCTATACCCCTGATGACTGTCTCCCAGCGTTTTTGTGATTGGCTAGATTCAAAATGGTTTACCTCGGGTGGCTACGAAAAGATTATTTTGATTGGTCATAGCATCGGAGGTATTATCGCTCGCCAAGCTTACCTACTCTCAACAGGCATAGAGCCAGGTAGACCGGCTTCAGATTGGTGGAAGGCAGTTGATAGGTTTATCTTGTTGGCTGCGGTTAATCGAGGCATCAAGCCCAATCGTCCTTGGCTTAAAATTTACGATTTACTGCTTGAACTACTCAGCGCAGTATCCCTCGGCAAAAAAATGACGGGTCAGGATGGGATGTTCGGCAGTGAGTTCATCACAAACCTGAGACTGCAATGGATAAAGTTCATGGCTTCCCTCCCCGATGAAGCAGTCCCAACAGTTGTTCAAATCTTGGGAAGAGATGACAGTGTTGTAACGAGGGATGACAGCATAGATTTAGAGCAGTTTCCCCATGCCTTTCATATTCCTGTACCAGAAGTGGGGCATGGAATTTTGCCGTTAATTGAACGGGGCAAAAATGGGGAGCTTAGATTTCAAATTTTCCGAGATTCTATTTTGGGCTTAAACCTATCTAAGCGATCCGAAGAAACGAAGAAGCTTTTACGCAAAAGGAATGTGGTCTTTATCCTGCACGGGATACGGGCTTCAAATCGTGGTTGGGTCAGTCAATTAGCTGAGCTTATTGAGCAAACGCTACCCGACACTGAGGTAATTCAATCGAGCTATGGGTATCTATCAGCCCTTGAGTTTTTGCTTCCCTGGCTTCACCGCCGTCCGCTACGTTGGTTTCACAACAAATATGCAGACTATTTTGCAGCCAACCCAAATGCAAACTTCTACTTTATAGGTCACAGCAACGGAACCTATATTCTAGGTCATTCTCTCCTAGAGCTAACAGGTATGCAATTTCAGAGAATTATTCTGGCGGGCAGCGTTTTACCAACCAACTATCCCTGGCGTGAGATTTACAAGCGAGGCCAGTATAAAGAACTCAGGAATGATCAGGCCAATCTAGATTTCCCGGTTGGCTTTTTATGTGGTGGTCTGAATGGTCTTGGCCGCAAAGATATTGGCAAAGGAGGGTATGAAGGCTTTGAGGACGACGACAATAGTATTTTTCAGTACGCCTTCCATGAAGGAGATCATGGTGCTGCCCTCCACAGAAACAATCTGGTTAGCTTCTTGGATTTTATTATCAATGGAAAAGATGCATCTAAACCTGCCAATCTTGCTGAAGAAAAAGAAAAGTTCAGCCTTCTAACCAGGGTTGCCCCATGGATTTTCAGAGTCATTGTCCTAGTGTTGATCGGCTTGTTCGCCGTTTCTATAATTACGCAGTCCGTGCTGCTATTTTGTGTTTTAGTCGGTGCCTTAGTCTTTATCGGAATAATTTTCAAAGTACTATAATTCCATACAAAAAAGCCTCGACCTACAGAGCCTTGGTGAGGCTGAAAACCCGGATAGTCCGGATTCAGATGCTGGTTTTTGGGAGTGAGTAGACTAGAAGGTGATCCAGGCGGGTGGATTGGTGAGCCAATACGGGGTGAGACAGGAAGTTTCCTGGTTGAAGTAAATCTCTAGCAGATCGTCTTCCCTTGGGTTGTCGCTGGTGCCAATGGTTGCTCCACGGGTAGAGCTTTCAACTTCCCAGGCAAAGTTTAACTCTCGCCAATCCCCTGAACACCGAACTGTTGGAGGCCCAGAGGTGGCACCACTCGCTGTACCCTTTACGGGGTCTTTAGATGGGAAGTTACCAAAGGCGGCTTCAATTCAGTAGCTTCTACCTCGTTGGAACAGACCTGATGCAATGACAATGTTGCTGTTGTAGCCGTAGCAAAAGTCGGCCCCAATTGGAATCGTGAATCCTGGCTCAGCGGGACAAAGATGTCGGTCCAGGGCTGGGGCAGGTAGAGTTCTCCCCGATAGCATTTCAGCGGCGTGGTGCGCGGGATCTGGTTAATCTGGAACTCAGCTTAGGTAGAGGCTGAGGTGGTGGGCAGAGGCCTAGAATCTTGGGAGCTGATGAGAGTGCGATCGCTCTTAACCAAAACGCTGACAACAAAAGCCCCCAGCGCGATTCCCCTTCGGGGACACGGTGTGAACACCGGGGGCTGAAGTGAAATTTTTCCTGGGCTAGGGTACCAGGCTCCCCTTGGTTATTGGCAAGAGTTCACCAATGTTCTGCCAGTCTGGGAATTGAGACCATCCCCAACCAATAACTAAGCTGTCACCAACTCAGCATGTTCAACCCGAGTCCCCAGAACCGTCAAAAATTCAGCTAACCACCGGGGGTGAGCAGGCCAAGCGGGAGCTGTCACCAGGTTGCCGTCAACAACGGCCTCAGTAACAGGCACCTCAGCATACTTTCCGCCTGCTGCATTCACGTCTGGGCCGCAGGCTGGATAGGCAGAGCAGCGTTTGCCATTGAGCACTCCAGCAGCGGCCAGGAGTTGAGCCCCATGACAGATAGCCGCGATCGGCTTGTTGGCCTGGGCAAAGTGCTGAACAGCAGCGATCACATCATGGTTGAGGCGGAGGTACTCTGGGGCGCGGCCACCAGGAATGACCAGAGCATCGTAGTCAGCAGGATTTGCATCAGCAAAGGTGGCATTCAGAGTAAAGTTGTGCCCAGGCTTTTCAGAGTAGGTCTGGTCGCCCTCAAAGTCGTGGATGGCCGTGCGTACAAACTCACCGGACTTTTTGTTTGGGCACACGGCATGAACGGTATGGCCCACCATCTGTAGTGCCTGAAAGGGTACCATCACCTCATAATCTTCAACGAAGTCACCAACCAGCATCAGGATCTTAGCCACCATGGTCTGTTCTCCTTGAATGAGTTCATAGTGAACATATCTATGACGGTAGGCCAGCCGATATTTTCTCTGGAGCACTGGCAACAAAGTGTAATCCCCGGTTGGATTCAATCAAAGCTTTACCCTGCGATCGCCCGCTGCCTGGAACACAGCCTTTGATGGAATTTCTAAGCCAGAGGAAACGCCACCTTTGCTATTCCCTGGGCCATCGGTGACTATCGGCCCTGATCTCTTTATACTGACGGAGTTAAATTGCTCGACTGGTGTTTCCTGGTAACCAAACCAGAAACTCCGGCTATGATAAGTTCACATGATCTAGTACCCCTGTCCTGTGACTGAGTCTGCCACCGCCCCCTCAACCACATCCGCCAGTGCCCCTGGGCTGCCCCGCCAGCGGTGGCAGGTGGCAACGGCCAATGCCCCACTGGCGGACTCCCTGGCCCAGGCGACCGGGCTGTCGCCCTTGCTGACCCAGGTGTTGATCAACCGGGGCATCACCACCCTGGAGCAGGCGACCGATTTTCTCGATCCGGAGCGGCAGCAGCTGCCCTCGCCCCTGGCGGAATTTCCCGACCTGGCGGCGAGCCTGGAGCTGCTGGTGGAGGCGATTACGGACCAGCGGGCGATCGCCATCTGCGGCGACTACGATGCCGACGGCATGACCAGCACCGCCCTGCTGCTGCGAGCGCTGCGGGCACTGGGGGCCCAGGTGAGCTACACCATCCCCAGCCGCATGGCCGAGGGCTACGGCATCAATACCCGCATTGTGGAAGATTGCTGCGCCGAGGGGGTGAGCATTATTCTCACGGTGGACAACGGCATTGCGGCGGTGGCTCCGATCGCCCGCGCCCGCGAGCTGGGCCTGGCGGTGATTGTCACCGACCACCACGATGTGCCGCCTGAGATTCCCCCGGCCAACGCAATTTTGAACCCCAAGCTGTTGCCGGAAACATCGCCCTACCGGGGAGTGGCGGGGGTGGGGGTGGCCTACATTCTGGCGGTGTGTCTGGCCCAGGCCCTGGGGCGTACTCAGGATTTGACCGGGCCACTGCTGGAGCTGTTTACCCTGGGCACGATTGCCGATCTGGCCCCGCTGACGGGGGTAAACCGCCGCTGGGTGCGGCGGGGGCTGGGGCTGCTGCCCCGATCGCGGTTGTTTGGCATTCAGGCGCTGATTCAGGTGGCGGGGCTGGCCGACCAGAGCAAGCCGCTCAAGCCCGAGCACATTGGCTTTCGCCTGGGGCCGCGGATCAACGCCGTGGGCCGAATCAGCGAACCGCAGATTGTAATCGACCTGCTCACCACCGACGATGTGGGGGTGGCCCTGGAGCGGGCGATGCAGTGTGAGCAGATCAACGGCACCCGCCAGGACCTGTGCCAGAGCATTGAACAGGAGGCGATCGCCTGGTGTGAGCAACAGCGGGCGCTGGGCACGGTGGATATTGAGCGCGATCGGGTGCTGGTGGTGGTGCACCCCGGCTGGCACCACGGTGTAATCGGCATTGTGGCCTCGCGGCTGGTGGAGCGCTACGGGGTGCCCGTCTTCATTGGCACCTTTGAGGACGACGACCACAAAGTTATTCGCGGGTCGGCCCGGGGTATTCCCGAGTTTGACGTGTTTGCCGCCCTGCAAGCCTGCCACGACCTGCTGGAGAAATTTGGCGGTCACCGGGCGGCGGGGGGCTTTTCGTTTTTGGCTAATCGCCTGCGCCAGGTGACCACGAGGCTGTCCCACTACGCCTGCCAAACCCTGACTGTGGATCTGCTCAAGCCCCTGGTCAAAATCGACAGTCAGGCCAGCTTGGGGGACATTGACCAGGGCCTGTTCGACCAGATCGACCACCTGCACCCCTGCGGCATTGAAAATCCCGATCCGGTGTTCTGGACGCCCAACCTGCGGGTGCTAAAGCAGGAGACCGTGGGCCGCAACCGCGACCACCTGAAGCTGGTGCTGGGGGACGCGAAGGGCGACGCCACGATCAAGGCGATCGCCTGGCGCTGGGGCGAGTACTATCCCCTGCCCGATCGCCTCGATGTCGCCTACAAACTGAAGCAAAACGAGTGGCAGGGCACCACCAGCGTCGAGTTGGAGCTGGTGGGGGTGCAGATAGCGGCGGGGGCCACCTCTACAACCTCTAGCGCCAGGGCGGCTTCTGGCTCGACCCCGGCGTTGCCCACCCGGTTGGCTGGGCCATCGCTGCCCAGGCTCTCGGTTGGCCGGGGCGTAGCCCCCATTGCCCCGCTGCAAGAGTCGAGGGACGCGGTCGGCTACGACGCTGAAACTGCCGAGCTGCCTGGGGAAAGTCCTGCTCCAGCAGAGCCTCTCACCGCTCCATCGCCCCCGGAAGTAGGGCCAGAGACCGCCGCCGCCCAGGCCCTAACCGCCGGACCAGCCGCCCCTGCTAGCGCTGAGTTCACCTTCAGCAACCGCCGCTACGCCGCCGCCACCACCACCGTCGCCGAGATCGCCACCCTGACCATCAGCAACCCGGAGGGGCAGCGGCTAGTTGTGAAGCGGGGCGACCCCCAGGGATGGCTCTATCCCCCCGGCGAGGCGGCCAAACCGGTTGACCTGAGCGAGCCCCACTACGGCAATCTGGTGCGGGCCGGGGCGGCGGCGGTGGAGCTGCTGCAGCTGACCCAGCAACTGGCCGCAGCCGAAGCGCGTCTGGCCGAGCAGGAGGCCCTGCTGGCCCAAAAAGACGCGCAGCTGAGCGCCCTGGAAGCTGAAAATGCGGCTTTGCTAACGGCCCGAACCCCAGCTACTTCGCCACCGGAGACCGTGCAAACAAACTCCCGGCAGGCCGAGAAAGCCGCCTTTTTGGCCGCGCAGGTTGAGGCGCTGCCGGAGCAGCCTGCGGCGGCAGCCCACCTGCCCGTGCCGCCCCCTGCTCAGCCCCCTACTCAGCCAAGGCCGCCGATCGCCACCCCCCCCGCGCCATCGCCACCAAGTTCGCCTGCGGTGGTCAGCAAACCGCCGACGGTAACAGCGCTGCCCCTCGACGAGGCCCGACAGCAGGTGCGCCAGACCCTGAGCGATCGCGTCTGGTTTTGCCTCAGCGCCGAGAGCCAGACGGATCTGGCCGTGGCCATCGCCCACCTGGCCAACGCCAGCGATGCCGTCGCCGACCCCACCGTGGCCAGGCTGGCTACGGTGGTCGAACGCGAGCTGTTGCAGCCCCTGCTGGCCGACTTTGCCCGCTACGGGGACGAAACCGGCGATCGCGACCTGGCAGCCCTAGCCAGTGAGTTGTCCCAGGCGGCGAGCCTGGCGGTGCTGCCGCCGCTGCTGAGCGAAACCTGGCGATCGCTCACCGCCAAAGCCCTGACTGCCAAAGCCAAGCCTCGCAAAAGCCTGCACGAAACCACCCACGCCGACACCGGCGACACCCCGTTCCCCATCGACGACAGCCACCGGGTCATGCTCGACGAATTTCTCCAGGGCTGGGACCACCCCATCGCCCGCTGGCTGACCGGGGGCGGAGCCGAGGCCGCCTCAGACCTGGCCCAGGTGGCACAACTGCAGCAGGCTAGCAACTCGCTGCCCCTGTGGCAAGGGCAACTGCTGCAACAACTGGTGCTGGGCCAGCGGCAAAAAAAGGGAATTTTACAGAAAATTTTTGGTTGACCTCCCTGATCCTACGGTTGCTCAGGGTAAGGTGGTCTGAAAGCTGTGCCTGCCCCCGATGGTCAACCTGCCCCTTAAGCCCCAGTTTTTGCTTGTGTGCGGCCTCTCGGCGGCGCTGGTGTCCTGCACAGGCGAGGGCCAGGGCAGCGGTGGGCCCACCCGCTTTGTCAGCATTCAGCCCATTCAGGTGTGCGACGACATTGGCCTGTTCTGCGCCGACCTGGCCACCTTTGAGGAAGCCACCCGCAAAATCTGGGCCCAGGCCAACATCGACATCAGCTTTCTGGCCCCCAACCGCCTGAACGCCAGCCGCTTTCTCTCCATCGACAACCAGAACGAGTTTGCGGAGCTGTCCTTTGCTGGCGGGGCCGGAGCGTTTGGTCGCCACCCCCTCTCCACCCGCACCTCTGGCCCAATCAACATGTGGTTTGTGGAGAGCATCTTTCCCCTGGATGGGTTTGACACGCTGGGGTTGGCCTGGATTGGCCAGAACGGCATTATCATCGATGACGCTATTTTGACTTTTAATAACGGCCTGGGCCGCCTCGATACCGTGGCCCACGAAATTGGCCACAACCTGGGCCTTACCCACGAAGGGTTTGGGGCCGGGGGGGCGAACAACCTGATGACTGACGGCGGCTTTCGCAATTCGCCCAGTTCCATCGACGACATCACCCCCGACGGGGCCAACCTCGATCGCCTCACCAGCCGTCAAATCGAGGTGGCCCGCAGCAGCAGCCTGACCCGGGCCAATCCAGCTCTGGCGGCAGACGCCCCCCCGGCAGCGCCCCCCGCTCCACCCCTGCTGACCCCAGATGCGGCGATCGCCTCCCCCGACGCGCTACCCCCCAGCGCCACCCTGGCCGACCCGCCCCCGGTCACCTACCTGGCCCTCCTGCCCGAAGCCACCTTTACCGATCCTGCGCCCCCGCGGCCCATTCCCAACGGCCCCGCCATGGGCCTGGGGACGGCGGCGCTGCTGGCGGGGTACCTGCGCTGGCAGCCCCGGAGGCCGAAGTGCTAGGGGTACTGATCGGCGGCATTCTGGGGGGCCAACTGGCGATCGCCCCTCCCCCTGACCTGCCCCGGCCCAATCTCTACCTGCTGTCGCTGCCTATGCTGGGCCGAGATGCCATTCCCCACCCGCCCCTCCTGCGCCACGAAGCGTCACCCGCCGGGGCCTACCACCTGATTTTGACCCTGGAGCCAGATCCATCCGGTTCCCGGCACACCACAGCCAGCCTGTTTGCCTCCACGGGCGATCGCTGCCAGCAGGTCTGGTCGCACCCCCTGCCCCACAGCTACGGCCCTCGCCTGGCCCTGGTGACCGACGCCGGCACCGTCGTCCTGCTGGACGAGTGGATCAATGTGGCCACCCCCCGCGCCATTGTGGTGATGGGGCACGATGGCACTGTCGAGGTCGAGTCCAGCTTTGACGACATCGTGCGGGTCACGGGACAAACGCGCGGGGCGGTGGTCGAACAGGCCGCCCAGGGCTTTTGGATCAGCGGCCCGCCTACCCTGGAACAACCCGGATCTCGGGTTTCTATTCCTACCGCTGGGGGGAAGCTCGTCCTCGATCTGGACAGCGGAGAACTGACGTTTGAGGTGGGAATGTCCACCCCTGCGAACCCTGGATAGGGCTGCTATAAAGAAAAGAAACGGTTCAGCAGCTATGGCTAAGGGCGATCAAATCTACGTACTGCGCGACCTGGCCGGGGTGCCAGGGCTGTACCAGCACCACGGCATCGACTGCGGCGACGACACCGTCGTCCACTACAGCAAAGCCAGGGAAATTGCCGAGATTGCCCGCACCAGCTTTGCAGCCTTCTCCTGGGGCAACTCGGTCTACCCCGTCCGGCAGTCGCTGATTTACCCTCCCGAAACCGTGATTGAGCGGGCCACCAGCCGCCTGGGCGAGCGCCAGTACGACCTGCTGCTCAACAACTGCGAACACTTCGCCACCTGGTGCACCACCGGACGCAGCGAAAGCCGCCAGCTGTTCAGCTTTGGCCTGCGCCCCGACCAGCTCAACCTGCCCGAACTGCGGCGCCTGGCCGAGCGCGATCGCCACGTCACCACCCCCGAACAGGCCCGGGCCAACTTTCAAAAAGCCCTGGGCGACATCGCCACCGCCTACAGAACCACCCTCGCCGACCAGCAGGCCGCCTACAAGACCGCCGAGGAGTGGTATCGCGTTGCCCAAAAAGCCCTCGCCATGGATCGCGAAGACCTGGCCCGCGCCGCCCTGCACCGCAAAGTCGCGGCTAACAAGCGGATCGAAACGCTCACCGCCCAACTCGGGGAACTGGTGGAGCTGGAGCTGAATCTTCAGCGCAACCGAGCCTTTGCCGAGCGGCAGGTGGGTGGGTGAGTGGGTGGGTGGATGGGTAGGCGAGTGGGTGAGTAGGTGGATGGGTGGATGGGTGGATGGGTGGATGGGTGGATGGGTGGATGCACAGGAAAACTTCATCTGCCATTTCCGCGATCGCCCACCACCTGCGACAGGTAAACCTTGCCAAATTTAGCGATGTACAGCCCTATCCTTCCGTGAGGTGAAGGACGACGGAACGTCCCTCTCGACGGGGTCTGGGGGCAATCGAAACGCCCCCAGCGGTAGGCTGGGCTCTATCCCCAAATTCTGACTGCACCAGGGTTTGCGTTTGAAACCGTAGACATTGCGCTGGGCAAACAACCGTTTGCCCCTACGGGGTGTTTTCAACCCACAAGATTGATTTCACCGGACGCTGCACCTGTTCGCCTGACGCATTGAGGCGACCAAAGTAGGTCGTGCCCTGGTACATCAGCGTTGAGGAGCTGCCGCCGTCGAGGTTGAGGGCCTGCACCACCCCGCGATCGCCCAAAAACGCCGCCATCTCGGCCATAGTCACACCACTGGGCGATACCCCCGGCACCTGGGCCGCCATCGCCAGCACCACGCTGCCATCGGCCTTGAGCCCCACCGCCGATCGCGCGTTGGCCGACTGACTCCCCAGGGCATCACGGTTGACGGCCCGATCAACAAAGCCTTCTTCCTCGGACGTATTCAAGGGCAACAGCTGTGGCCCCGCCCCCACCGCATCCGCCAGATTGCAGCCTGTGGGAACGGGTTCTTGGTGCAGCACAATGTCGTAGCTGGGAATGCCGCCGCAGTCGTAGCGGCGAAACTCAGAGCGATTGAGGATTCTATCCATGTAGCTGGCTAGGTCTGGATTGCCGATCAGCCGCTCATTCTGGTTGGGGTCCGCCACCAGCGCCCCATCGACCACTACGTAGGAGGTGGTCAGGCCGTTGTTGGGGTCAAAAAAGCCCGCGTTGATGGCGGTGGCCACACACCCCTCGCCCTCACACACCCGGGCCGCTATGTGGTCAACTCGCTCCAGGCCATCTACCACCGCCACCCGCACCGGATAGTGCACTGGGTCGGCGATCGTCACCACATGCATCGTCGCGGCAGGCAAAGTCACGGTTTCATAGACCGGCGGCACGGGCGGCACCGCTGGAACCGCTGGGCCAGCCTCCGCATCGGCCGCATCGGCGGCGCTGGGGACTGGCGCGCACCCAAACAGGCCCAGCGCCACGGGCAGGCCAATGGAGAGCGTGGGGCGAAGCAGAGAAGCCATAGCGTCAAAAACAGACTGCGCTCAGCAGTATAGCGGCAACAGCGATCGCTGTTGGCCGCGACATCCAGTGGAGGGATGGGCATACTGGAACCAGTTTTGGTGGCAGGCGATGGCGGTTCCCCCAGTCACATCCAGCGAGACCGGGCCCAGGGCGTATCCTGCGGTCTCGGTGATCGTGCCCATCTACAACGGCGAGGCCGACCTGCCGGGCCTGGTGGAGCGGCTGCTGGGGCAGCGGTACCCCAGCGATCGCGTCGAGTATCTGCTGGTGGACAACGGCAGCCGCGATCGCACCGCCGCCCTGCTCCAGGCCGCCGCATCCCACCATCCCAACCTGCATGCCCTCACCTGCACCACCGTCCAGAGCGCCTACGCCGCCCGCAATGCGGGAATCGCCGCCGCCACTGGCAATATCCTGGTGTTTACCGATGCCGACTGTCAGCCCGAGCCGGACTGGCTATCTGCCCTGGTGCAACCCTTTGACGATCCTGCGGTGGGCCTGGTGGCCGGGGAGATCAAAGCCCTGCCCAGCCGAAACTGGCTCGAGCGCTACGCCGATCGCCAGGGCACCCTCTCCCAGCAAAACACCCTCAACCACGCCTTCTTGCCCTACGGTCAGACCGCCAACCTGGCGGTGCGAGCCGAAATTTTGGGTACAGTTGGCCTCTTTCGGCCCCACCTGACCACGGGCGGGGATGCCGACCTGTGCTGGCGCATTCAGCAGGCCACCGACTGGGGACTGGTCCACGCTGCCGAGGCCGTGGTCTACCACCGCCACCGCGATACCCTGAAGGGCCTGCGGAGCCAGTGGTACCGCTACGGCTGCTCCAACCGCTACCTCCACGACCTGCACGGCGTGGACCTGATGCGATCGCTCACCGCCCAAGAACTCCGCTATCGCCTGCTGCGCTGGGGCCTAAAGGAACTGCCCCAGGCCACCGTCAAGCTGTTGACGGGTCGAGCCACTCCGCTAGAGCTAGTGATTACCCCCCTCGACCTCTGGTGCGCCCATGCCCGCAGTCGGGGACAGGCGGAAGCTCAGCTCCCCGCCCCTGCCCACACCATTGCCCACCTGGGAGAACGGGTCTAATGCGAATCCTGATGATTTCGGCCACCTTTCCCTACCCGCCGACCCTGGGGGGCACCCAAATTCGCACCTTCTACCTGCTCAAACACCTGAGCCAAACCCACGAGGTGACGCTGGTGACCCAGCGATCGCCCGAGGTCACCGACGACGATGTCGCCACCCTGTCTACCTACGTCACCAAGCTGGTCTGCTTCCCCCGCCCCACCACCGCCGATCTTCAGCCCGGCCTCCCCGGCAAACTCAGCCGCTTTGCCCACTTCCTCGCCACCGGCACCCCCCCCAGCACCACCTACCTGCACAGCGCCGCCATGCAGCGGTGGATCGACGACTGGGTGGAGGGCGGCCATTGCGACGCCATCACCTGCGAACACAGCGTCAATGAGGTGTTTGTGCGACCCAGCTACCGCCAGCGGGTGCCGAAGGTGGTGGTCGATATTCACAGCTCACTCTATGGCACCCTGATGAACCAGATCCAGACTGGGACTGCCGAGAAACCGCTGCGCGATCGCCTCAACCTGCCCCTGCTGCGCCGCTACGAACGCCGCTACAGCCAAAAATTCACCGACCTGGTGATCACCACCGCCGAAGACCGCCAGTTCTTTGCCCCGATCGCAGGCCGTGCCCCCCTCCACCTGGTGCCCAACGGCGTCGACCTGGTGCAGTTTCCCTACCGCAGCGCCGACCCCGGCGGTCACAGCCTGGTATTTGTGGGCGCAATGGATTACATCGCCAACGTGGACACGGCAAAATTCCTGGCCCAGGCCATTCTGCCGCCCCTGCGCCAGCGCTACCCCGCCGCCACGCTGTACCTGGTGGGCAACAAACCCACCCCGGAGGTTCAGGCGCTGGGCCACCTGCCGGGCGTGGTCGTTACCGGACGGGTGTCCTCGGTGGCCGAGTATTTGCACCGGGCGACCGTTTGCGTGGTGCCCATGCGAATCGGCTTTGGCATCAAGAACAAAACCCTGGAGGCGATGGCGGCAGGAGTGCCGGTGGTGGCCAGCGATCGCGGCCTCGAAGGTCTGGCCGTAGACCAGCCCCAGCGAGCGCTGCGGGCCAATACAGTGGAGGAGTACGTGGGGGCGATCGCTCAGCTCTTTGACCAGCCCGACCTGCGCGCCACCCTTTCAACGCAAGGCCGCAAGCTGATTGAATCCACCTTTACCTGGGAGCGGGCGGGGCAGGCTTACGAAGCGGTTCTAAGTTCTAACACGTCCTAGAGCGTAGGGATTGGCAAGTCAACCAACATCTGCGCGATAAGATGGAATGGTCTTGCTGCCTGCGATCGCGTGACGAGAGTATATCTAGACACCAGTGCCTACAACCGTGAAGGATTTCAAATTCTTTTGTCGACCATGGAACCCTCTAAATTCGCTCGCTTCTGTGCCGCCTAGGGTGCCAGCAGCAGTGACTATCTAAAGATTAAAGACGAACTTTTTGCTCAAGAATCCGTGGACAGTCTATATGCCAAAATTTCTGCATTTCAGGCTTCAAATCACGACGACTAAGGGGTAGTTAAGGGGCCATCTTATGGCAGTCCGACAGCGGCGCTACAGTAAAGAAGAGCTAGCTCGACGGGGGCAAGCGCTCTATGAATCTGGAATTCGGCAGCAGGTCGAAGCAGGCAACAACGGCAAAATTGTTGCGATCGATATTGAGACCGGAGCCTTTGAAGTAGCCGATCATGTTTTACCTGCCACCCAGCGATTGTTTGAACGATACCCAGACGCTCAGCCCTGGGTCATTCGCATTGGGCACCGAGCGGTTTATCACTTTGGAGCGCGGAGTCTAACGAAACCTCAATGATTCAAGGGGTTGTAAACCTGCGCCGAGAAGCAACAATTCCCCTGGTCGTGGGCAGTGCCAGTGGCCAAAGGCAAATCATTGATGCGGTTATTGACACCGTGTTCAATGGTTTTCTCACGCTGCCTGCTGCGCTTGTGACCGCCTTAAGCCTGCCGTGGAACGCCTCCGACATCATTACGCTGGGGGATGGCAGCGAGACGGTGTTTGACCTGTACGCTGCTACCGTTATCTGGGATGGGCAATATCAAGACATTGATATTGCTGAATCGGAGACTGAACCGCTCATTGGCATGGCGCTCCTCTATGGGTATCGCCTACAAATTGACGCCATTGAGGGCGGCATAGTGAGAATTGAAGCGCTTTGAGTTCAGCTCAAAGACTGCGAGCCGAGCGCGAGCGCTGACCCAAGACAGGCAACGGGAGAGCGCTATCGGTAGGATGGGGATGGGCAGTGTTGGCCCAGTTCACCGTTAGTTTTTATTCTTTCAAATTCTTTAGCTCAACCATGGTGTCGCAAAAACTAGACCAGCTCAAAGCCCTCTTTGCCGCGATGGATCGGGCGCTGATTGCCTACTCGGGCGGCATCGATAGCACCCTGGTGGCCAAGGTGGCCTACGACGTGCTGGGCGATCGCGCCCTCGCCATTACCGCCAACTCCCCCTCGCTGCTGCCCGCCGACCTTGAAGAAGCCCGGGTGCAGGCGGTGGCGATCGGCATTGCCCACGAGGTTATCGCCACCCACGAGCTGGAGAACCCCAGCTACGCCGCCAACCCGGTTAACCGCTGCTACTTCTGCAAGAGCGAGCTGCACGACACCCTTAAGCCCCTGGCCCTGGGGCGGGGCTACCCCTACGTGGTTGATGGCGTCAACGCCGACGACCTGGGCGACTACCGCCCCGGCATCCAGGCGGCCCAGGAGCGAGGGGCGCGCTCGCCCCTGGCTGAGGTGGGCATTACCAAGCTAGAGGTGCGCGAGATCTCGCGACTGCTGGGCCTGCCCTGGTGGGACAAACCGGCTCAGCCCTGCCTCAGCTCACGCTTTCCCTACGGTGAGGCCATTACCCTGGAGAAGCTGCGGCGGGTGGGGCAGGCCGAGCTGTACCTGCGGCAGCTGGGGCTCAGGCAGCTGAGGGTGCGATCGCAGGCGGACACCGCCCGCATCGAAATACCCGCAGAAAATATTAAAGATTTTGTCGCCGCTGCCGATCTTGAAGCCCTGGTAAAGGCGCTGCAAGGCTACGGTTTCACCTACGTCACCCTCGATCTGGAGGGCTTTCGCAGCGGTAAGCTAAACCAGGAGCTACCCGCCACCCTTGTTAGCTCCTGAGAACGCTCCAGGAGAACGCCCCAGCCATGACCTATCTGCTTGCCGGTGACATTGGCGGCACCAAAACCATTCTGCGCCTGGTTCAGGCCAGCGCACCCAGCCCAGAGACTCCGGTCATTCTCAAAACTGAGTTCGAGCGCACCTACTTCAGCCAGGCCTACCCCGACCTGGTACCAATGGTGAAAGAATTCCTGCACCAGGCCGCCATCGCCGCCGGGCATGGCTACGACCCACAGCGGGCCTGTTTTGCGATCGCCGGCCCCGTGGTCAACAACACCTCCAGCCTGACCAACCTGGCCTGGTCCCTGGAGGGCGATCGCCTCCAGGACGAACTGGACCTCCAGAGAGTCGAGCTGATCAACGATTTTGAGGCCGTGGGCTACGGCGTGTTTGGCCTCGCCCCCGAGGATATTCACACCCTGCAAGCGGGTGACCCCGACCCCAATGCCCCGGTGGCAATCTTGGGCGCAGGGACCGGCCTGGGACAGGGCTTTGCCCTCCGCCAGGCGGGGCGGCCCCTGGTGTTTCCCTCCGAGGGCGGCCACGCCGACTTTGCCCCCCGCTCAGAGCTGGAGTTTCAACTCATGCGCTACCTGCTCGACAAGCACCAGATCTCGCGGGTGTCGGTGGAGCGGGTGGTGTCGGGCCAGGGCATTGTGGCGATCTACCAGTTTCTGCGCGATCGCGAGTTCGCCCACGAAACCCCAGAGATTGCCGACGCCATCACCAGCTGGGAACGCCAGACCGGCCTCTCCACCAAAACCATCGATCCCGCCGCCGTGATTGCCCAGGCCGCCGCTGAGGGCCGCGATCGCCTCTGCCAAAAAGCGATGGAGATCTTCGCCTCCGCCTACGGGGCCGAGGCGGGCAATCTGGCCCTCAAGCTGCTGCCCTACGGCGGCCTCTACGTGGCCGGCGGCATCGCCGCCAAAAACCTGGCCCTGATGACCGCCGGGACTTTCCTGGACGCCTTTACCCACAAAGGCCGGGTCAGCCACCTGCTCGACCGGGTGCCCGTACACATCGTGCTCAACCCCCAGGTGGGGCTGATCGGCGCGGCGCTGCGGGCTGCGGTGCCCTAGGCGTTTGTCAAGCTGAGGTGGAGTTTAGCGTTTACGGTTCACGGGCGGCGCTTCAAAGCCAACCGGAGACCGGAGACCGGAGACCGTCAGCCATCCCCCCATCAGATTGCTTCATGCCAAGGACGATCCCCAAGGCGATAAAATCGATCACGCAGTGGACCGGTTTGTGCGGTATGGCAGGTCATAGCAAGTGGGCCAACATCAAGCGCCAGAAGGCCCGGGTAGACGCCGTTAAGGGCAAAGTTTTCGCCAAGATGTCGCGGGAGATCATTGTGGCCGCACGCACGGGCGGCGGCGACCCGGCGGGCAACTTTCAGCTGCGCACCGCGATCGACAAGGCCAAGGCGGCGGGGGTGCCCAACGACAACATCGATCGCGCGATCGCCAAAGGATCCGGCAACCTGGGGGCCGACGACAGCTACGAAGCCATTCGCTACGAGGGCTACGGCCCTGGCGGCATCGCCGTGCTGATCGAGGCGCTGACCGACAACCGCAACCGCACCGCCGCCGACCTGCGCGCCGCCTTCAGCAAAAGCAACGGCAACCTGGGTGAAACCGGCTGCGTGGGCTGGATGTTTGAGCAGAAGGGCGTGGTCACCGTTGCCCACCCCGGCGACGAAGAGACGCTGCTAGAGGCCGCCATGGAGGCCGGAGCCGAAACCTACGAACTGACCACCGTACTGGGCCGACGCGATGAGGAGATCCCGGCCGCCGACCTATTTTGCCCCCCAGCCGACCTGGAAGCCCTGGACACCGCGCTCAAGGACCAGGGGCTGACCGTTCACCAGAGCGAGTTGCGCTGGATGCCCAGCAACACCGTCACCGTAGAGGATCCCGACCAGGCCCGTCTGCTGCTCAAGCTGATGGATGCCCTTGAGGACCTCGACGATGTGCAGTCCGTTACCGCCAATTTTGATATGGCGGAGGAGCTGATCGATGCGATCGCGGCCTAGCTGAGTGCCACTGACAGCCAGAATGAGTGTCAAAAAACTTCAAGCGTAGAAAAACTGATAAGTTCGGGGATCGCGCCCTAAACTGCACGCCCCCCGCCCTGCGGAAACCTCAAAAACCTTATAGATTAGAAGAATAGGGAACTATAGGAAAAACACGAGGACACCCACATGCGGGTATTGTTATTGACCGGCAAAGGCGGCGTTGGCAAGACCTCAGTCGCTGCGGCCACCGGCTTGCGCTGCGCTGAACTGGGCTACAAAACCCTGGTGCTGAGCACCGATCCCGCCCACTCCCTGGCCGATAGCTTTGATATGGAGCTGGGCCACGAGCCGCGCCTGGTACAGCCCAACCTGTGGGGGGCCGAACTCGACGCCCTGATGGAGCTGGAGGGCAACTGGGGGGCGGTGAAGCGCTACATTACCGATGTGCTCCAGGCCCGAGGGCTGGAGGGCATCGAGGCCGAAGAGCTGGCGATTCTGCCCGGCATGGATGAAATCTTTAGCCTGGTGCGGATGAAGCGCCACCACGACGAAGGCGAGTACGATGTGCTGATCATCGACTCGGCCCCTACGGGCACCGCCCTGCGGCTGCTCAGTTTGCCGGAGGTGGCGGGCTGGTACATGCGCAAGCTCTACAAACCCTTCCAGGCGGTGTCTGAGGCGCTCAGGCCCCTGGTGCAGCCCTTCTTTCGCCCGGTGGCGGGCTTTAACCTGCCCACTAAAGAGGTGATGGACGCCCCCTACGAGTTCTACGAGCAGCTAATCGAGCTGGAGAAAGTGCTCACCGACGCGGGCACCACCTCCGTGCGCCTGGTCACCAACCCCGAAAAAATGGTGATCAAGGAGTCGCTGCGGGCCCACGCCTATCTCAGTCTTTACAACGTCGGTACCGACCTGGTGATTGCCAACCGGATCATCCCCGACACGGTGCAGGATCCGTTCTTTCAGACCATGAAGGACAAGCAGCAGCAGTACAAGCACGAAATCCACGAGAACTTCCGCCCTCTACCGGTGAAGGAGGTGCCCCTGTTTTCGGAGGAACTGTGCGGGCTGGAGTCGCTGCAGCGACTGAAGGAAACCCTCTACGCCGACGAAGACCCCACCCAGGTCTACTACAAAGAGACCACCCTGCGGGTCGTGCAGGAGGAGGGCAACTACAGCCTGGAGCTCTACCTGCCGGGCATTCCCAAAGACCAGATCGAGCTGAGCAAGTCGGCGGACGAACTGAATGTACGCATCGGCAACCACCGCCGCAACCTGGTGCTGCCCCAGGCCCTGGCGGCGCTGCAACCGGCGGGGGCAAAAATGGAGGACGACTACTTGAAAATTCGCTTCGCCAGCGCGGTTTAGCTCCGAGGGCTGGGGCGGTTCCCTGGGAAAAATCGACGCGATCGCTGACTATCTCATACCAAAGTCATATAGCTTTCTTAGGCTATTCGAGTATGGTGGTGGTGACTCCCTCTACCCCTTCGGTTCTATTTCGACAAGAGCAGCCCTCGGATCCAACCTCTGATAATTCCCCGCTTCTAAATCAGGGCGCTTCGTAGGGGCGCTCGGTTAGCTTATTGACGGCGTACCGGTGAGAATTTTGAGGGAAATAGCGAGATGGGTATTGGCTCTAATTGGAGATTAACCAGAATGGTATCTGGAGATATCGATCGCGAGCAGTAGCACCACCATGAGCCACCCCTACGGACACAATGAGTTTGACCACGAGCGCGAACTCATCCGCAATCAAGAGGTCTATCGTCTGAGGCAGGAGCAGGCCCGACTGCGGGCGGCCCAGCGTCAGGCCCGGTTGGGTTGGGTGCGCAATACGATCCTCTTGCTGGTGGGGGCACTTGAGGTACTGCTGGCCCTTCGGTTTTTCCTGCGGCTGTCCAGCGCCAACCCTGAAAACCCCTTTGCCCAAACGATCTACAGTCTATCGGCTCCCTTCATGAGCCCGTTTTCTACTCTGTTTATCAGCCCTACCGACGCCAGCGCGATTCGAATTTTTGACCTCAACAATTTGATCGCTATGGTGGTCTACGCCCTGCTGGGGGGATTGGCCATTGCCCTGGTGAATTATTTTCAGGGACCCATCCAGGGGCGCTAGACCGTCCAAAAGCCTCTGATGCCCAAGCACTATCGTTACAGCCCCCACTCGTGTTTGGGACGGGCATGGCAAGGCTTGGCATACAAGGCTTTTGGGCAGAATTTATAGCGATGGTCATTGTGTTGCCCCAGGGCAAAATTCCCTGCAATTGGGGGAACGGTGGGGCGATCGCGTTCCGACTTTAGAGACAATGGCGGATAATAGGAAACCTACCCAGCCCTACCGTCTATCCTCGCGCCCATGTCTAACGCCTTTCTCGATCGCCTCCACAGCCCCGATCGCCCGGTTATAGTCTTCGATGGGGCCATGGGCACCAACCTCCAGGTGCAAAATTTGACGGTGGCAGACTTTGGCGGCCCCGAGTACGAAGGCTGCAACGAATACCTGGTATTCACTAATCCCAAAGCGGTCGAAACGGTACACCGGGGGTTTCTAGAAGCCGGGGCCGACGTGATTGAAACCGACACCTTTGGCGGCACCTCGATCGTGCTAGCGGAGTACGACCTGGCCGATCGGGCCTACGAGCTGAACAAAACCGCCGCCGCCCTGGCCCGCCGCGTCGCCGACGAGTATTCCACCCCCGCCAAACCCCGCTTTGTGGCCGGGTCCATGGGCCCCGGCACCAAGCTGCCCACCCTGGGCCACATTGATTTTGATTCCCTCAAGGAGGCCTACGTGGAGCAGGCCCGGGGCCTAATCGACGGCGGAGCCGACCTGCTGCTGGTGGAAACCTGCCAGGACGTACTGCAAATTAAAGCGGCCCTCAACGGCATCGAGGCCGCCTTCGCGGCCACCCGCAACCGCCTGCCCCTGATGGTTTCGGTGACCATGGAACAGCAGGGCACCATGCTGGTGGGCACCGAAATGGCCGCCGCCCTGGCCATTCTCGAACCCTACCCCATCGACATCCTGGGCCTCAACTGCGCCACCGGCCCCGACCTGATGAAAGACCACATCCGGCACCTGGCGGAGCAGTCCCCCTTCGTAATCTCCTGCATCCCCAACGCCGGGCTGCCCGAGAACGTGGGCGGCCACGCCGTCTACCGCCTCACCCCCACCGAGCTGCGCATGTCCCTCATGCACTTCGTGGAGGATCTTGGTGTGCAGGTAATCGGCGGCTGCTGCGGCACCCGACCCGAGCACATCGCCCAACTGGCGGAGCTAGCGAAGGATCTGCGACCCAAGCAACGACCCGTTCGGGTAGGCGAGTGGGCGAGTGGGCATGTAGGCGAGTCCCCCAATACAGAACACCCTCCCACCCTCCCATCCTCCCACCCTCCCACCCTCCCATCCGCCTACCCCACCCCCCGCCCCGCGCTCAACTACATCCCCTCCGCCGCCTCGATCTACAGCCCCCAGCCCTACGAGCAGGACAACTCGTTCTTAATCGTGGGCGAACGGCTGAACGCCAGCGGCTCCAAGAAGTGTCGGGAGATGCTGAACGCCGAGGACTGGGACGGACTGGTGGCCCTGGCCAGGGCGCAGGTGAAGGAAGGTGCCCACGTTCTAGATGTGAACGTGGACTACGTGGGCCGCGACGGCGAGCGGGATATGCACGAACTGGTGTCGCGGCTGGTGACCAACGTCACCCTGCCGCTGATGCTCGACTCCACCGAGTGGCAGAAGATGGAGGCGGGCCTGAAGGTGGCCGGGGGCAAGTGCATCCTCAACTCCACCAACTACGAGGACGGCGAGGAGCGCTTCTTTAAGGTGCTGGAGTTGGCCAAACAGTACGGTGCCGGTATCGTCGTTGGTACCATCGATGAAGATGGCATGGCCCGCACGGCAGAGAAGAAGTTCCAAATTGCCCAGCGGGCCTACCGCGACGCCCTGGAGTACGGCATCCCCGCCCACGAAATTTTCTTTGACACCCTGGCCCTGCCCATCTCCACAGGGATTGAGGAGGATCGCGTCAATGGGCGCGAAACCATCGAGTCGATTCGGATGATTCGCGAGCATCTGCCCGGCTGCCACATCATGCTGGGGGTGTCAAACGTCTCCTTTGGCCTCAACCCCGCCGCCCGCGTCACCCTGAACTCGGTGTTTCTCCACGAGGCCATGCAGGTGGGGCTGGATGGGGCGATCGTCAGCGCCGCCAAGATTTTGCCGTTGGCGAAGATTGAGCCGGAGCACCAGCAGGTGTGCCGCGATCTGATTTTTGATCGCCGCCAGTTCGACGGCGACATCGTCACCTACGATCCCCTGACCAAGCTCACTACCCTGTTTGAGGGCAAGAGCCTGAAGAAAAAAGAGGCGATCGCCAAGGACCTGCCCATCGACGAACAACTCAAACAGCACATCATCGACGGCGAGCGCATTGGCCTAGAGGATGCCCTGGCCAAGGCCCTGGAAACCTACCCGCCCCTCGACATTATCAACACCTTTTTGCTCGATGGCATGAAGGTCGTTGGCGAACTGTTTGGCTCCGGGCAAATGCAGCTGCCCTTTGTGCTGCAATCGGCCCAGACCATGAAAGCCGCCGTCGCCTACCTGGAACCCTTCATGGAAAAGTCCGATAGCGACGGCTCCGGCAAGGGCACCTTCATCATCGCCACGGTCAAGGGCGATGTCCACGACATCGGCAAAAACCTGGTGGATATCATCCTCTCGAACAACGGCTACAAGGTCGTCAACCTGGGCATCAAACAGCCCGTGGAAGCGATCATCCAGGCCTACCGGGAGCACAACGCCGACTGCATCGCCATGAGCGGCCTGCTGGTGAAGTCCACCGCCTTTATGAAAGACAACCTGGAAACCTTCAACCAGGAGGGCATTACCGTGCCCGTTATCCTCGGCGGCGCGGCGCTGACGCCGAAGTTTGTCCACGAAGACTGCCAGAACACCTACAAGGGCAAGGTCGTTTACGGCAAAGACGCCTTCTCAGACCTGCACTTCATGGATAAGCTCATGCCCGCCAAGGCTGAGGGGAATTGGGATGATTTGAAGGGCTTTTTGGATGAGGCAGAAGGAACCCACCCCTACCCCTCCCGGTCGGGGACAGAGGCGTCCAACATCCAAACTGTAGACGCTGCAACCGACCAACCATCCACCCATCCACCCATCCACCCATCCACCCCGGACACCACCCGCTCCGAAGCCGTAGACCCCACCATCCCCCGCCCCACGCCGCCCTTCTGGGGTACCCGCGTGCTCACCCCGGCGGATATTCCCCTGGAAGAGGTCTTTAGCTACCTCGACTTGCAGGCGCTATTCGTCGGCCAGTGGCAGTTCCGCAAACCCCAGGAGCAGTCTCGCGAGGACTACGACGCCTTTTTGCAAGAGACGGTTCACCCAATTCTGGCCACCTGGAAGCAGCGGATTTTGAGTGAAAACCTGCTGCTTCCCCAACTGGTCTACGGCTACTTCCCCTGCCTGGCCGAGGGTAATTCGCTGCACATCTACGATCCCGCTGTAATGGATGCACCCATCCACCCACCCACCCATCCACCCATCCACCCCGAACCCATCGCCACCTTCACCTTCCCCCGCCAAAAATCCCTGCGGCGGCTGTGCATTGCCGACTTCTTCTTGCCAAAGGAGATGGCCGCACCGGGGCAGTTCGATGTGTTCCCCATGCAGGCGGTAACGGTGGGTGAGATCGCCACGGAATTTGCCCAAAAGCTGTTCCAGGCGGATCAGTACACCGACTACCTCTACTACTACGGGCTGTCGGTGCAGACCGCCGAGGCTCTGGCGGAGTGGGGCCACGCCCGCATTCGCCGGGAACTGGGCTTTGGCGAGCTGGAGCCGGACACCATCCGCGAGGTGCTACAACAGCGGTACCAGGGGTCGCGCTACAGCTTTGGCTACCCGGCCTGCCCCAACATGGCCGATCAGCCGGTGCAGCTGGAGCTGCTGGGCAGCGATCGCATTGGCCTGACCATCGACGAAAGCGATCAGCTGTACCCGGAACAATCTACCACGGCGATCGTGGCCTACCACCCGACGGCCAAATACTTCAGCGCCTAACACCGGCAGATCTGGGCTAGCCTCCAACACCGGTAGGGAATACATCCGGCGATTTGGCCTAGCCCTGCAATCTGAAGGAGGAAGCGGCTGCGGTCCTGTGGTTACAGTCAGAGGGGGGGAATCGCCCCTGTCCACCTTCTCTCTGACCGACTCAGCGCTATGGCAATTTTTCTTCAGCTTGCGGGAACTGGGCTGGTCTTAGTGTCCCTGGTGGATATTTTTTTGACGGTGTTGCATCCTCGTTCTGAGAGCAATCTGCTCAGTATTCCTGTTGCCCAGGTGGTGTGGTACCTGTTCCGGGCGGGTGCCCAGGGCCCGCTAAAGCGGCGCGATCGCATGTTGTCCTACGGTGGACCCACCATCATTGTCACCCTGATTGGGGTTTGGGTTCTGCTGCTGCTGCTCGGGTTTGCCCTGATTGTCTGGCCGGGGTTGGGCGGGGGCATTCAGGCCCAGCAGGGCGAGACGCCTACGGATTTTGTGACCGCACTCTACTACACCGGCTTCTCCCTGGCTACCCTGGGCACAGGCGATCTCGTTCCCCAGGGTGCCACCTACCGACTGCTGATGATATTAAAAAGCCTGCTGGGATTTTCTGTGTTCACCCTGGTGCTCTCCTACGTGCTGTCGGTATACAACGCCCTCACCTGCCGCAACACCTTTGCGCTCAGCCTGCACCACCGCAGCGCCGATACGGCCAACTCGGCCAACCTGCTGGCTCACCTGGCCGCCGGCAACGATACCCGCAGTCTCCAGCAAAACACAGCATCCATTGCCCAGAATCTGATGCAGCTGCTGGAGCTAAATAACTCCTATCCGCTGTTGCTCTATTTTCGCTATCGCCAGACCTACTATGCGTTGCCGCGAGTCATCTATCTCGCTATCGATACGGCTACATTAGTCAAAACAGCCCTCGACCAGGACCACTACAGCTCGGTGATTCAGGCTGCGGGGACGGCAGAACTCTGGTGTGGCGGCCTGCATCTGCTGGAGGAGGTCGACCAGGCGATCGCCTCTAACTCAGGAGGACTCCCCAAGGAACCGCAGGAACCGCTGTGGCGTGAGCATTACTACCGTGCGCTTGAGACGCTGAAAGACTGCGGGATTCATACCACCCAAAACCCCGCTGGTGGCGCTAATGCTTACGTGTCTATGCGCCGAAAATGGGCACCGCAGCTGCACAAACTCATTCGCTATATGGCCTACAAACCCAACCATATTTTTCAGTAATGGTTCTGGTAGCGGAGTTTACTTGGGTATAGGAGGCTGGAGGCTGTACTCTCCCCAGTGGGCACAGCCTCAGGCACGGTCCTGCCTAGTATTGGCGAGCAGCAATATAACAACCCTTGCTGTGGGTATCATCGGGTGCCGGATGTCAGGTATCGGGAATGGTTGGCCAACTTATGCCGCAGAGTACTAGGGCAACTCACTGAGGCTGATGCTGGATAAGGCCCGCTGGCAGCGGTGGCAGCCCTCCCTCAAACAGTGCCAGGGCCGGGTTAAACTCCGCCTCCAGATCCGTTTCGACCCCATCCTCACCATCGCCGTCTGTAGGGACAATGCGGGCCGACTCCAGCCCGCCAAAGTCGAACAGGTTGGGGTCGGCCAGCTGCGAGGGGGCCACATTTTGCAGGCTGCGAAACAGGGTTTCGGTGCGGCCCGGCCACTGTTTTTCCCAGGTTTGCAGCATCTCCTTGATCTGGGCCCGCTGCAGGTTGGCCTGAGACCCGCACAGCGTGCAGGGAATAATCGGAAACTCGCGGTAGCGGGCGTAGCGGGCGATGTCGGGTTCGGGGCAGTAGGCCAGGGGCCGAATCACAATGTGGCGGCGATCGTCGGTGAGCAGCTTGGGGGGCATGGCCTTGAGCCTGCCGCCGTGGAACATATTGAGAAACAGCGTTTCGATCATGTCGTCGCGGTGGTGGCCGAGGGCAATTTTGGTCGCCCCCTCCTCGGCGGCCACCCGGTAGAGAATGCCCCGCCGCAGCCGCGAGCACAGCCCGCACATGGTCTTGCCCTCGGGAATCACCCGCTTGACGGTGCTGTAGGTGTCCTGCTCCACAATTCTGTAGGGTACGCCAATCACCTCAAAGTACTCGGGCAGCACGTGGGCGGGAAAGCCCGGCTGCTTTTGGTCGAGGTTGACCGCCAGAATGTCGAAGTGAATCGGAGCACTGCGCTGGAGGTGGCGCAAAATATCCAGCAGGGTGTGGGAGTCTTTGCCGCCGGAGACGCAGACCATGACGCGATCGCCCTCGTCAATCATGGCGTAGTCGGCGATCGCCTGACCCATGCGCGATCGCAAAAACCCCTGGAGCTTTTTGAAACTGTTGGAGGTGGGCTGCTGGGGGGCGGCCATGGGCGCGGGCTCCTGGGCAATAATGTAGACATCACACCAATTTTAAGCGGCTCAGCGCCACCTCCGGGAGGGCAATCAATCATGGATTAGGGCAAACGCATACTCAGGAGGAGAGTAGCCGAATTAGGTAGTCATTATCCCATCCTGCTTGCAAGCGTTTAGCCTTGATACCCCCTTTGGCAAAAGCGTCCTGACGCAGCAGATTGAGGGCGATGTGACGGACGACGGCCAGATTAGCGGGGGCGTGGTCTTTACGAATTCGAGAGGCATCTTCGTGGAAGGCGACATCGAGCACCCAGTGGAGCTGGTTTTCAATACCCCAGTGGCTGCGCACCCCTTGGGCAAAGCGTTGGACATCGCCGTCAAAACTAACGAGATAGTAGCGCTGCTCAATGGTCGGGGGTTGACCGAGGATACGGCGTTCAGCCTCCACGAGGCCAACGCGTTTTAAGCCAACCCAGCGCTCAGCGTTGATGAGGTGCTCGACCCCATCGAGCAACCAGTGGCGGCGGATGTCGATGCGCCCGTGCCCAGGGGTGATGGTCTGATGAAACTCGTGGGAGATGTCCTTAAAGTCCTGCTGCCGCGCCCAGGTAAACACCTGCTCGACATCCTCGTGAATGTTGCCCTGATTGCCTTTAAGGCTCAAGATGTAGTCGCCACGGCCTTCGATAATCTGGTGAGCAATGGCGGTTTGAGTGCCCATGGCATCAATGGTGACTAGGCATCCCTGGAGGTCCAGAACCTTCAGAAGCTCTGGAATCGCAGTGATCTCGTTGGATTTCTCATCCACCTTGACCTGGGCTAGTACCAACCGCTGCTCATTGGCCCAAGCACTCACCATATGGATGGCTCCCTTGCCGCCCCCTCGGTCATAGGAGTGGCGCAATGTCTTGCCGTCAATGGCTATCTGTTCGCTTGAGCCGAGGTGGGCGACGGCCTTGACCCACGCGACAAAGCAACTCTGAAAGGCGGCGGAGTCTAAGGCTGCAAACAATCGGGCGATGGTGTCGTGGGAGGGAATTCCGTGGGGTAGGCTCAGAAAACCGCGCAGCCAAGCTTCTTTGGCACGGCCATAGGCCGCAATATCTACCCAGCTATCGGCTCCACAGATCACCGCACAAAGCGTGAGCCCGATGATATCGAGCAATCGATGCTCAACCAAGTGGCTACAGCGAGGGTCGTCTAATGACTGAAAATGCTCGATTAACGGCGATAGGGGCTGGGCAGAACACATAACTCACTTCCTAGAAATGAGTCTTAATATTCTCATCTCGAGTATGCGTTTGCCCTAAATCATGGATCTAGCCACCCCCTTAGGCATCACTCCCCAGCAGCGATAGATGGTGCTGACCCTGCGGCAAAAGTACCTGCCCGGTACAGCCGTGTGGGCCTACGGTTCGCGGGTCAAGGGCACGGCGCGCCCCCACTCTGACCTGGATCTGGTGGTCTTTGCCAGCCCTCAGCTGCGGCGGGCCATCCCCGACCTGAGAGAAGCCTTTGAGGAAAGCGACTTGCCGTTTCGCGTCGATCTGTTTGGGTGGGATGAGCTACCGGAGTCCTTTCACCGGGCGATCGCAGCAGACCACAGGGTTCTACAGCAGGCAGCGGAAAACTGATCTGGCGATCGCCCTGACCCCAGTCTTTGCAGGCACAAACGAAGAAACGATGGTTTAAAAAGACCTTAAACCTACCTTTACCGCCTAATTTCGTGTGGTCTGATACTGTTCTATGTGGAAATACTGACAATTAAAATTGCCAATGCTTGCTGAGGTTTAGGCGATAGCGGAGGCTGCGATCGCAGCTTTCTTCACCTGACCTACCCAGTTTTTTAGAAAACACAACGAGCTTGTTAGCCTACACCCCCTTGGGATAGGTATGAACGCCGGAGTTCTGCTGTGCAGAACCGCATTCCAGCGGGTTGTTTTGCGCCTGGAAGGAGGGCGATTGCCCTGGAGGCCGTCACCCCGCCTCTGGGCGCCGGTTTGTGCTGCGCTGAGTTATCGGTGCGGCCTGGATTCGTAGGTCGTGACATTTATACGAGGTTGTAGCGGACGATGACGGTCAATCTAGACGGAACGGTATACATCCAGGATTTTGACGGCCTGGCCAGTACGGGCACCACGGGCAGCATTCTGCCCCAGGGCTGGTTTTTCTTTGAGGCGGGCACCAACGCCAACGACACCTACGGCATTGGCACCGGCAGCAGCAATGCGGGCAACACCTACAGCTTTGGGGCGGCGGGGGACGGCGATCGCGCCCTGGGCGGCCTGCGATCGGGCACGCTGATTCCCACCTTTGGGGCCAGCTTCACCAACGCCACCGACACCACCTTCGCTGGCTTCAACATCAGCTACTTTGGCGAGCAGTGGCGATTGGGTACCGATAACCGCGCCATCCCCGACCGCCTCGACTTCCAGTACAGCCTCAATGCCACCGCCCTCAACAACGGCACCTGGATTGACGTGGACGCCCTGGACTTTGTCGCCCCCGTCACAACTGGGGGGGTAGGGGCGCGGGACGGCAATGATGCCGCCAACCGCACCCTGGTCACGGGCACCCTGGCCGGGCTGACCGTGGCCCCTGGCGAAACCCTCTGGATTCGCTGGAGCGACTTTGACGCCGCCGGGGCCGACGACGGCCTGGCGGTGGACGACTTCACGCTGATTCCCCTGGTGCAGGGAGGGGTCGTGCGCCCGGTAGTGACCATTGCAGCCACCGATGCGATCGCCGCTGAGGGCGAAACCCCGGTCAACACCGGCACCTTCACCGTCACCCGCTCCGGCGACATCGCCGAGGCGCTGACCGTGACCTACACCATCAACGGCACCGCCACCAACGGGGTCGACTACGAGGCGCTGAGCGGCACTGTGGAAATTCCGGCGGGGCAGACCTCCGCTACCATCACCGTCACCCCCCTCGACGACGACCTGATTGAAGGTGACGAAACCGTGGTGCTCACCCTGGTGGATGAGGCCGATTACGACCTGGGGGCCGCCGCCAGCGCCACCGTGACCATTCGCGACGCGGTGCCCACCGTCGCCATCTACGACATCCAGGGCGCATCCCACATTTCGCCCTTCAACGGCCAGCGGGTGATCACCAGCGGCATTGTGACGGCGATCGACACCACCGGCAGCCGTGGCTTCTACCTGCAAGACCCGGTGGGCGACGGCAACATCGCCACCTCCGACGCCATCTTTGTGTTTGTGGGCAGCGCCACCCCCATCCCGGTGCAGGTGGGCGACGAGGTGCAGGTCAACGGCGTGGTGTCGGAGTTCACCCCCGGCGGTTTGGCCACCCGCAACCTGTCCATCACCCAGATTGGCGGCAACCCCACGGTGGATGTGCTGTCCTCCGGCAACCCGCTGCCCGCGGCCACCATCATCGGCCAGGGCGGGCGGGTGCCCCCCACGGGAACCATCGATGACGACGCCTTCACCGTGTTTGACCCGGTGAACGACGGCATCGACTTCTTTGAGTCCCTGGAAGGCATGCTGGTGACGGCCCAGAACTTCCGGGTGATCGACGCCACCAACAACTTTGGCGAAATCTTTGGCGTCATCGACAACGGCTTTGGGGCGACGGGGCTGAGCGAAAGAGGCACCCTCAACATCAGCCCCGACGACTTCAACCCCGAGCGCATCCAGCTTCAGTTTGACAGCGGCGTGCGCGACTTTGCCTTTCCGCTGGTGAATGTGGGCGATCGCCTGGGCGATGTGACTGGGGTAGTCAGCTACGCCTTCGGCAACTACGAAATCTTGGTCACCGAAGACTTCACCAGCCAGATTGTGCCCAGCGGATTGCAGCCCGAGGTCAGCCCCCTGACCCGTGGCAGTGAGCAACTGCTGGTGGCCACCTACAACGTGCTCAACCTCGACCCCAACGAGAACGATGGCGACACCGACATTGCCGACGGGCGCTTTGATGCGATCGCCCGCCAGATCGTCAACAACCTCAATCGCCCCGACATCATTGCCCTGCAAGAGGTGCAGGACAACAGCGGCTCCGTCAACGACGGCGTCACGGCGGCGGACGTCACCCTGCAAACCCTGATCAATGCCATTGTCGCTGCGGGCGGCCCTACCTACGCCTTCATCGACACCCCCGGCATTCTCAACAATGCCGGGGGCGGCCAGCCCGGCGGCAACATCCGCAATGCCTACCTCTACGACCCCAGCCGGGTCAGCCTGGTGGAGGGTTCGGTTTCCACCATCAGCAGCCAGGCCCCAGGCGCAGCCTTCGCGGGGGCTCGCCTGCCCCTGGTGGCTAGCTTCCAGTTCAACGGCGAAACCGTCACCCTGGTCAACAACCACTTCTCGTCAAAGGGCGGCAGCGCCCCGATTTTGGGTACCGAGCAGCCCTTTGAGGCTAGGCAGGAAGACCCCACCGTCAACGGTTCGCTAGATCGCCGTCAGCAGCAATCTTTGGCGGTGCAGAACTTTGTCAGCGACGTGTTGGGGGCCGACTCCGCCGCCAACGTGGTGGTGCTGGGCGACTTCAACGAGTTTGAGTTTGTCTCCCCGGTGCGGGATCTGGCGGCCAACACCGGCCTTACCAACCTGACAGAACTGCTGCCCGAGAATGAGCGCTACACGTTCATTTTCCAGGGCAACTCCCAGTCGCTGGATCACATCCTGGTCAGCGGCGGTTTAGCCACCACCGCCGAGGTGGATATCGTCCACGCCAACATTGAGTTTGCCGAAACTCCCCAGCGGGCCAGTGACCACGACCCCATCCTGGCCCGATTTACCCTGGCCCCAGCGGCCCCGATCTTCAACATCATCACCGGCACCGACCGGCGCGACGTGCTGGTGGGGACGGCTGGCAATGACCGCATCTTCGCCAGCCCCGGCCCTGACCTGATCACCACGGGCGGCGGCCGCGACCAGATCGTCTACACCAACACCAACCAAACTGGCGACACCATCACCGACTTTGAGGTGGGGGCCGACCAGCTGGTGTTTACCGACCTGCTGACCAGCGTCGGCTACACCGGCACCAACCCCCTGGCCGACGGCACAATCCAGATTCGCAACCTGGGCAACAGTGGGCGCACCCAGCTTTCGCTAGAGCTAGAGGGCGTGGCTGGGCGCAACATGTTTACCAACTTCATTACCCTCCTGGGGGTGGATGCGGCGGCATTGAACAACCCGGAGAACTTCGTGTTCTAAGCTACAAGGTTCTAAGCTACAAAATCCCAGGGTTCTTTGAGAACCCTGGGATTTTTTCTACCTGGCAGGCCACACCAGGGTGGCGGTGTTGTCGATCGCCTGGGGATTGCCCTGGGCGTCCACCGAATTGAAGTGGGCTAAGCGCTGCTGCACCTCGGGCGGCAGGTGCGAAAAATCGATCTGGGTATCCCCTGCCGCAATGCTGGGCCAGAAGTGCTTGAGTTTGGGGGCGATCGCCGCTGCTTCGGCTTCCCCCAACCCCACGGGCGGGCTGGTGAGAAACTTAGCCATAAACCCCTCGGCGCGATCGCTCATCCACTGGTGCGACATGGCCTGCAGGTCGTCCCAGGGGGCAACGGCGGTCAGACGGCGCGATCGGACATCCACCCGCAGGTCCCCCTCGCCGTGGTCAATCTCCACAACCCGGTAGGGGTGCGGATAGCTGACCAGCGACCCGGTCAACACCTCGCACAGATTGCCCCGCCGCGCCACATCCTGCACGTGCAGGTGCCCCGTAAACATCAGCCGCACGTTGGCAGCCTCCAGCCGTTGAATAATCTCCTCGGCATTGCTCACCATGTAGCGCTGGCCCAAGGGGCTCTGGGACTGTCCCGGCAGGTGCTCCAGCACATTGTGGTGCAGCATGACGAGAATCAAATCGTCGCGAAATTCTGCCAGGGTCGTTTCCAACCAGTCGAGTTGGGCCTGATCCACATAGCCCACCCGCACCTGCTCCCCATTGGCCTCAAAGGCATTGGAGTTGAGCGCCACCAGCCGTACACCGGGGAGAATTTCACGGTGGTAGTGCAGGGTTTTGCCGTCGCTATAGCCAAAGTCCTGGTACAGGCGAGGAAAGTCGTGCAGGCCAATGGCGCGATCCGTCGCATCGCGGGCGATTACGTCGTGGTTCCCCGGCACTACGTAGGCCGGAAAGGGCAGCCGCTTGAGGCGATCGATCAGCCACTGGTGGTTCACCCATTCCCCATGCTGGGTAAGGTCGCCGGGCAGCAGCAGAAAATCGAGATCCAGCGTTTCTAAATGGTCAAAAATCTGCTCGATGCCTGGAATGCTGACCTCCACCAGATGAAAGCGATGGGGGCCGTTGTAGATCGTCTCCGGTCGAGCAATGTGAGGGTCGCTGATGATAGCGAAGCGAAAACGCTGTCCCATGAACTTAGACGTATAGATATGTGAATTCCCCTATCAGCCTAGCCGCTCATCGACCGATTCGGTAAAAAAAGGGTGTTGGGGATCAGGTATCGGGTATCGGGCCTGACTCCTAACACCTGACACCTAGCACCCCAAATGGCATGATAGAAGACCTTGCTCCATTGAGGTCAACCTGTGGCAGTTGTGCGGGTGCGTCAGCACGTTAACCCCCTGAGCGAACGATACCAGGCTCCCGTGGCGATGCCCGACTGGAGCGAGGCTTTTGCCAACCCCCAGCAGCCGTTGCACATTGACATCGGCTGCGGCAAAGGGGTGTTTGCGCTGCATATGGCTCAGCTTCAGCCCGAGTGGAATTTTTTGGGCCTCGAAATTCGCAAGCCGGTGGTCGAATCGGCCCAAAAGCGCCAGCAAGAGGCGGGGCTAAGCAACCTGCATTTTATGTACTGCAACGTCAATATTTCCCTGCGCGCCCTGCTGGAGAGCTGGGGCGACCAGAACCCCCTCCAGCAGGTGTCGATTCAATTCCCCGACCCCTGGTTCAAAAAGCGCCACCAGAAGCGGCGTGTGCTACAACCTGAGTTGGTGGCCACCCTGGCGGAGTTTTTGCCGCCCGGCGGTCGCGTGGTAGTGCAGTCCGATGTGGAAGAGGTGGCGGTGGATATGTGCGATCGCCTCAGCGAACATCCCCACTTTCTGCCTCAGGGCGATCGCTGGCTGCCCGCCAGTCCCTTCCCCGCCCAGACCGATCGGGAGCGGGTCACCCTGGAGCAGGGGCTGCCCGTCTACCGCGCCATCTTTACCCGGTCTTGAAGCCTCACCCCTAGCCCAGGGTGTAAAATGACCCAGTACTCCCAGTTAAACCTTGGGGCTGTAGCTCAGCAGGATAGAGCGGCCGCCTCCTAAGCGGCAGGTCGTGGGTTCGAATCCCGCCAGCCCTGTACCCCAAAGGCCCTCATTTCAGGGCTTTTGCCTCTATTTTCTGCACTGTCAGTGACAAGCTCAGGGCAGCAGGTGTCCGTGTCATTATCCTTCGGCGTGGACATTGACTGTATTTCAGGGCTGTACTGCCTCCTAAGCCCAGTTCTGGCAACTTCAAGCCTCACCAACCCCCAAGCCTGCTGGGCTACCTGCCAGGCAACGCCTACAGCCTCTGCTGCCCAAGCCCAGCCGAAAGGGCGGCCGATCCGCTGAGGCGCCTTGCCTGGAAAGAGGATTTAAGCATCTCGGCTTCTTCGAGCAGCCGGGATGCTTACCTGAAGGTTACTTCCCATCCTTGGCAATCTGCTGGCTCAGCCACAGCACCGGCAGCAGCCCCACCAGAATGATCGCCAGGGCCGGGGCCGAGGCCTCGATCAGCCGTTCGTCGGCGGCGTACTGGTAGACTCGCACCGCCAGGGTGTCGAAGTTGAAGGGGCGGATAATCAGCGTGGCGGGCAGTTCCTTCATCACATCCACGAACACCAGCATGGCGGCGGTGAGCAGGCTGCTGCCCAGCAGCGGCCGGTGAATTTTCAGCAGCGTTTGGCCGGGGCTCTGGCCCAGGCTGCGGGCAGCATCGTCCAGGGACGGCTTGATTTTGCTTAACCCCGCTTCCACCGCCCCAAAGCTGACCGCCAAAAACCGCACCAGGTAGGCATACAGCAGCGCGATGATGGTGCCGCTGAGCAGCAGCCCGGTGGAGAAGCCGAAGGTTTGCCGCATCCAGGCGTCGATCGTATTGTCGAACTGGGCCAGGGGAATCAGGGTGCCCACGGCAATCACCGCGCCGGGAACGGCGTAGCCCAGGTTGGCCCCCTGCACCGCCAGCTTGAGCGGCGGATTTGCGTTAAGCCGCAGGCCGTAGGCCATCACCAGCGCCAGCAGCACCGCCAGGATCGCTGCCAGCACCGCCAGCACCAGGCTGTTAAAGCTGAGCACAAAAAAACTGCGGTTGAGGGTGGCATCGGCGTGGCGAATGGTCATCGCCATCAGCAGCCCGATGGGCACGAGCAGCCCCAGCAGGACGGGCAGCGCGCAGACCACCCAGGCACCCAGCCCTCGCAGGCCCGCCAGGGGGTAGCGCGACTGCGACACCGATCGCCCCATGCTCTGGTAGTAGCGGGCCTGCCGCCGCGATCGCTGCTCCAGCACCACCAGGGCAAAGATAACCAGCAGCAGCACCGCCGACAGCTGCACGGCCGCCGGGCGATCGCCCATGCCAAACCAGGTGCGGTAGATGCCCGTGGTAAAGGTGGGCACGCTGAAGTAGGCCACGGTGCCAAAGTCGTTCAGAGTTTCCATCAGGGCCAGGGTAACCCCGGCAGCGATCGCCGGTCGGGCCAGGGGCAGCGCCACCGTGCGAAAGCTGCGCCAGGGGCTGCAACCCAGGGAGCGACTGGCCTCCAGGGTAACGGTCGACTGCTCCATAAACGCCACCCGCGCCAGCAGGTAGACGTAGGGGTACAGCGTCAGGCTAAAAAGCAGAATGGCCCCCTCAAGGGATCGAATGTTGGGAAACCAGTAGTCGGTAGCCCGCTGCCAGCCAAACAGGCCGCGCAGCGTCGTCTGCACCGGGCCAAAGTACTCCAGGGTATCGGTATAGACGTAGGCGAGGATGTAGGTGGGGGCCGCCAGCGGCAGCAGCAGCAGCCACTCAAACCAGCGCCTGCCCCAAAACTGGCAGGTGCTCACCAGCCAGGCCGTACTCACTCCGATCGCCATCACCCCCAGGCCGACCCCTACCATCAGCAGTAGAGAGTTGCGGACGTACTGGGGCAGCACCGTGGCCGCCAGGTGCTCCCAGGCATCGCTGGAGTTGGTGAACAGCCCCATGAGAATAATTGCCACCGGCAGTAGCATCACCACGGCAATCAGCCCGACCCCCACGGTCCAGCCATCCAGCCGGGGCAGCGGGACGTTGCGGGAGATACCCAAGACTTTCATCGGCAGGAATTATTGCTACTCATTCCTTTTAACATAGAACGCTGCCGGGGCCATAGGAGTCGGCGGGAAATAGGCTTGGAACCAAAAAAAAGCCCCGCTCTAGCACAGCAGGGCCCTAGACGCTTTGGTGGAGAAATTAAAAAATCGAAGGGCCGTCAGGCTAGAAACGCATGGTGGCGCGCATAATGCCGTACAGACCGGTGTTGTCGGTGGTGGCTCCGCCGCCGACAAACTTGGCGTCGCCATAGACAATCGCCGGAGTCAGGCTAATAAACCGGTTGAGGGGGAAGTCGTAGTAGCCCTCCACCAAAAATGGGTTGTCGCTGCGGCCAGCTAGCTGTGGCAGCTGAGTACCGTAAATGCCCAATTGAGCGCCGGGAACCAGTAAGTCATTAAACCCCAGTCCCGCACTCCAGCTAAAGTCATTACCGCCGTTGAAGGTCTGGTATGCACCGTGACCCGCCACAAAGAAGTTGCCGAAGTTGAGACTCAAAAGCCCGGCAAAGGTATCGGTTGCCCCAGGGGCGGCCTGGGTACCCAGGTTATTGATGGCAAAGATGTTGGAGCGATCGTTGTGCATATAGGTGACTGCTGCACGGAAGAAACCGTCGGGGAGGAAATTGAGCTGAGCGATGTAGCTCTGTCCCTGGGCGGCAAAGAGACCAACAGCGGGGTTGGTCGCGCCAGGATTGCTGGCGGTGTAGCCCAGATCCAGCGCGATGCTATCGGTGAGGTTGAAATTGATCCCTAGTCCAGCACCGTTACTGGAGCTGGCCCCGGTGTTGTAAAACTGCGGTTTACCGGCATCGGCCACTGAGCGGCCGTGGTACGGCACAATGGTGCTGGTCACCCAGTCGTTTCCTGCGCGGCCCCGGGCGGCGGCGGTGACGGTGATGCGGTTGCCCAGGGGGAAGCTGTAGAACAGGTTGTCCATCTCAACGTTATAGTCCCCGGCTCCGCCCCGGTCTAAGCCGTTGAACGGGGTGAGAAAATTGCCGCTGCGGGCCTGTAGCCGAATGCGCAGGCGATCGCGTCCGGTGAAGCTCGAGTCGAACACCAGCCGCGCCCGTGAGGCGACGCTGGTGCTGGTTTCGCGCACCAGGGTATTACCGGCCGCGTTGACCACCTCGAAGGTGTCTAAAGGTACCCCCAAGTGGGTTGCCACCTCGCCCCGCAGTTTGGTCGTAGTGGAGAATTGTTGGGCCCGCAGGGTAGCGGTCTCTGCTTCCAGGGCATCGACCCGGCCGCGCAGGGTAGCCAGTTCAGCCTGAAATTCCTCCTGCAAACGACGAATGGTGGCCAGATCGTCGGGGTTGATGCCAGTCTGGGCAATCAGAGCCGCAATCACATCCAGACAGGCATTGAGGCCGGCCGCAAACTCAAAGCGGGTGAGGCTGCGCTGCCCGCGGAAGGTGCGATCGGGGTACCCCTGGATGCAGCCGTAGTTTTCAACCAGGCTTTGCAAAGCCTGAAAAGCCCAGTCGGAGGGCAGCACATCGGTTAGCTCCGAAACGCTGGTAATCTGGGCTAGTTGCACGGCCTCAGGGGCAAGATTCCCCGCGCCCAGGGGAAATTCAGCGGCCACCGCTACCCCGGCGGGCAGGGGCGCACAGAACATTGCCGGAGCTACACCCCGGCCAAGCAAACGCAAAACGTTCATTGTTTAACACTCCTCAAAACAAGGCGCACAACACCGCAGTCAGCCCACGCATAGCCGTGACTTGGACTGGGGAATGGCGCTGACACCAGCATCGGGCTATTGAATCCATTTGTCAATAAGCTGTTACAAGAAAATAGGACTATTACCACTAGGGTCGCCTGTTGAAAAGCTCACGGTCTTTCCTCGTCATACCTCACAGGAGAATCTGGGGCGGCGATCGCCTGCTCAGAGGCTATGGCTAATGACATTCTGGTTCAATAACATGGGTGGGTGTGGGATTAGGCTACCTGCCGCAGAGGCTCTGCCCGGCGGCGGTTACAACCTCTGGGCTAACGGGGGCGATCGGGTTCCATCATTGGAACTGTGCACCCTGGGGCGGTTCGCCCTAGTCCCGCTTGGCAAGAATGAAACTACCTTTGTCGAGGTATCAGGTGTCAGGCGTCAAGACTGACGGGCTGACTTAAGCCATCGAGTACTGGGCAAAACCTTGGGGGTTCGCTCCCTCTAGGGGCTGATTTAGTCGAGGACTGCGGCGAGTTTTTGGTCCCGAGTTTTCAGTACTGAAGTATGCTTTGCAGAGAGTCCCTGCGGGCTGGTGGCCTGTTCCCTGTCCTGGCTCCCCGCCGTCCTCGGTCCACCCCCTTTCCGCCGCAGATCTGAGTGCTGACCATGAACATTCTCAACCTGCTTACCCGCCTGCTGCTGTGGCTTGGGATTGGCTACTTCCTGTGGTGGATTCTGAGGAAATTCATTCCGGCCAACTTTCTCACCTGGTTTGGCGGAGCAATGATTTTGGCCCTGATCGCGGCGGCGTTCTTGTTTCCCGAAGACAACACCATTGGCGTGTTTTGGCGATTCCTGGCGTTTCCGCTTACCCCTCTGGGCGCGGCGATCACGCTGCTGGCGCTGTCGATGGGGGGCGGTTTCGCCAAACAGGGACCGCGCATGGTGACCGTAGCGCTGCTGATTTTGTTTGTCAGCAGCATGCCCCTGGTGGCGCGGGCGCTGGTGAACAACGCCGAACAGTCGGTACAGCGGGCTTACCTGAGCCAGCGACGCCTGTGCAGCGATATTTGTCCGGCGATCGATGAGGTGCCCGTCGACCGCGCTGTCTCCCTGGTGGTGATTGGCGAAAATGCCGACGCCTTCCGTCTCACCAATGCCCTCAACAGTCGCATTGACGCCGATAGCCCCCTCGACCCGACCCTGGTGGCCCGGCTCAACAGCACCGCCAACATCTACAACCGCATTGCCCTGGCCCGCCCCTTTGTGACGGTGACCGCCGGGCCGCGCTTTGGCACTGGCGAGGAGCGGGAACCGCTGCGGCAGGCCATTCGCCAGCAGTTGATCAGCCGGGGGGTGCCCCCAGAGAGCATTCGGGTGCAGGATTCAGGTACCGACGTCCGCGCCACGGTGGTCGATCAGCGCAACTTTTTGACCGAGCAGGGGCTGTTTACAACCCCGGCCCGGGTTGGGGCCTTTGACACCACCCGCAACAACCGCGATGCCAACCGGGTGGTGCTGGTCGCCCCCGCCCTGACCATGCGCCGGGCTGCCCTGGCCTTTGAGAACGAAGGCATTCAGGTGGTGGCGGCCCCCACAGAGCTTTACAGCACCCCCGGCGAAGTGGGGCGCGACACCCTGGCCCGCCTGGCCGACCTGGTGCCCGACGTCAATGCGCTGGCGCTGACCAGCCGCTACTGGAGCGAATTGCTCAGCGCTGTCTACTACTACCTGCGGGGCTGGCTGCCGCCCTTTACCATGCAGTGGGAGCAGGTGGTTGAAACCCTGCCCTAGGGCTGTCATCAATTAGCTGCCAAACACCCATAGCTACCCAACACCCAAAAATAAGGGTTACAGCCCCTAGCCTGTCGTTTGGGTCGGACGTGGCAAAGCTTAGTATACCGAGCTTTTAGCCACAATTATTGACACGCTCTAGGGCGTGCCCGGCTGAGATGGGGCTGCTCAAATTCGTCTAGGATAAGGGGGCAATTAGGGCAGAGGCTATGGCGCGATCGCAGCTACAAAAACTGGGCACCTACCTGCGGCCCCACTGGCACAAGGCCGCGCTGGGGGTAGGGGCGCTGTTCATCGTCAACCTGCTGGGGGTGTGGATCCCGCTGCTGATTCGCAACGGTATTGACGAGCTGCAGGTCACCTTTAGCTTCAATCGCATCCTGTACTACGCCCTGATGGTGCTGATTCTGGCCTCGGTGATGTGGGTGATTCGCATGGTGTCGCGCATCACGCTGTTTGGCGTGGGTCGCCAGGTGGAGTTTGACCTCAAGCAGCGCATTTTTGAGCACCTGCTGCGCATGGAGCCCGCCTACTTTGGCCGCAATACCGCCGGAGAGCTGATCAGCCGCGCCACCAGCGATGTGGACAACATTCGGCGGCTGCTGGGGTTTGCCATTCTGAGTTTGGCCAACACCCTGTTTGCCTACGCCCTCACAGTGCCGGTCATGCTGTCGATCAACGTGCGGCTAACGCTGATCTCGCTGCTGGTGTACCCGGTGATGCTGGTGCTGGTGCAGAGCTTTAGCAACCGCCTGCGCGATGAGCAACTCGCCGTACAGGAGCGAATCTCAGACCTCAGCGACCTGATCCAGGAGGACATGAGCGGCATTTCGCTGATTAAGATCTACGCCCAGGAGGACAACGAGCGCCGCGCCTTTAGCCGCCGCAACACCAGCCTGCTCGAGGCCAACCTGAAACTGGCCCGCACCCGCAACACGCTGTTTCCCCTGCTGGGGGGGCTGGCCAGCATTAGCCTGCTGGTGATTTTGGCCACCGGGGCAGGGGCGATCGCCGATGGGGTACTCACCGTGGGCGACTTTGTGGCGCTGCTGCTCTACGTAGAGCGGCTGGTGTTTCCCACGGCGCTGCTGGGCTTTACCATCACCGCCTACCAGCGTGGCGAGGTCAGCATCCAGCGGGTCGAAGAAATTCTCGATGCCCAACCAGAGGTCCAGACCGCCCCCAGCGCCATTCCCCTACCGCTGACGCAGGTGCAGGGCACCCTGGAGGCCCGCCTCCTCAGCTACGCCTACCCCGACAGCAAAACTCCCGCCCTCGACGGCGTCAGCTTTAAAATTGCCCCGGGGGAGCAAATCGCGATCGTAGGCCCAATTGGTTCGGGCAAGTCTACCCTGGCCAACGCCCTGCCCCGCCTGCTCGACATTGGCCCCGGCCAGCTTTACCTGGATGGCTATGACATCACCGAGCTGCCGCTGGCAGATCTGAGACGGGCGATCGCCTACGTCCCCCAGGACAGCTTCCTGTTTAGCACCAGCATTCAAAACAACATCCGCTACGGCGAACCCACCATGGAGTTCCCCGAGGTGCAGTACGCCGCCAAACAGGCGCAGATGGACGAAGAGATCGCCAACTTTCCCCAGCAGTACAGCACCATTGTCGGGGAGCGGGGCATTACCCTCTCCGGTGGCCAGCGCCAGCGCACCGCCCTGGCCCGCGCCCTGGTGGTCGATGCCCCCATTCTGGTACTCGACGACGCCCTCTCCAGCGTGGACAACCGCACCGCCACCGCCATTCTCAAGGAACTGGCGGCGGGCACCCAGCAGAAAACGGTGCTGTTTATCTCCCACCAGATGTCCGCCGCCGCCACCGCCGATCGCATCTTTGTCATGGACCGGGGCCGGATTGTGCAGCAGGGCCGCCACCGCGACCTGGTCCAGCGGCCTGGCCTCTACCGCAACCTCTGGGAACAGCACCAGCTCGAATCAGTGTTGCAGTGAGCACCTGGTCAGCAGGGTTCGGCGCGCGATCGCACTAGAGAACAGAGCTAGCTTGCAGGCGCTCCGCCTCTGGCATACCTGCCTATGACTCATGGACATACTGGAGAACAGCTGCTATGAACCGCTGACTGAAGTATATTCCTGCCGCTTGCATTGCATCTAGTAAAGGCTTAACCGCCTCAATTTTCCCCTGCTGTTTTGCCTGAATTAATAAACCTACTGAGCCCGTCACCTTAATTTGCAACGATTCAGCAACCTTACGCCCCGTCAATTCATCCATTAGCACCAGGGATGCCTACCGTTCCAGGGCCAGGGCAATCACCTCAGCTTCCCCGCGGTCTAGGGTAGGTAACAGTAGCCGCACCTGCCTTTCAGATTGCAGCCTTTCCACCCGAATCCAGGTTTCTTTGGCCAAACTAACTTGACCCAATGCCGGGCCTTGATAGTTTGTCACTTCTTCAGCTACGGCATTTGGGATCACCAATTGCTTAACAACATCTTGCAGAAGCGAAAGCTTACCAATGCGGGCGAACGCAATAAGTGGTGTGGCATTACGGTGTGGCATTACTAATAATGCTAGCCATCGCCTACAAGCTCGGCGATACCCGCTAAATCGGTGCTGAGGGCAGACTCATCATAGTCAAAGGCGACAATTCCTCTCTGAGCCAAGAGATCCATAAAGGCCAAGCGGTTCAAGCCTGCCAATTCTGCGGCTTTACCCAGGGACAGCTGCTTCTCTTGGAAAAAAGCGATCGCAGCCAGTAGCCGAATCCGATCGCCTAAATCAGTTGCCCCCATCTTTAGAGCGGCCAGCACATCTTGTGACACTTCCAGCGTAATTGTTTCAGTACCCATGACGTTCGGCATTCGACATTTAGGTTTGCTAGAAATTTGCTAGAAACGCGATCTCCTGCGCCCATCAATTCTGCACTCAGGGTAGCAGGTTGGCCAGCGCTATCAGTAGCGTGAGCTATCGCCGCTATTCCTGACGATTGCGATCGCTTGAGTCGTCGCCTGAAGGGTTTAGCGCCTTGCGGGTCAGGCTGGTAGTGTACCACCCGGCTGAGAGCGCCAGCGCTACGCCGCCGCCCTGGAGGGCGAGGTTGCTGGCACTCAGCTCATCTTGAAACAGGGCCAGGCCCAGGGAACCCAGGTAGACGTACAGCGTGATCACCGGCAGCATGCCTACCCATGAGAAAAAGCAGTACTGCCAGAAGTTAACTCGGGTACAGCTAAAGCCGTAGTTGAGAATGTTGGACGGCACCAGGGGCGACAGCCGCGTCAGCAGCAGAATTTTCCAGCCTTCCTGGCCGACAGCGTGATCGAGGCGGGAAAAGTTTGGTTTTTTTCTGACCCAGCGCTTAATCCGATCGCGGGCCAGCGTTCGCCCCACCCCATAGCAGGCGATCGCCCCCAGGAGGTCGGCGACGGAGGCCACCGCAATGCCCTTCAGCCCAAAGACAGCCCCCGCCACCAGAATCAGCACAATGTTGGGTAAGCCCACCACCGTCGCCAGCACGTACACCGCAATGAACGCGGGTATGGCCACGGGACCCAAACCCGAAAGCCAGTTGTAAGCGCCCACAAACCAGTCTTGCAAGGGGAGTTGGCTACCCAGCAGCGCCAGCCCCAGGCCACCGAGCACCAACAGCCAAAACCTACGGCTTCGGAAGATTGTCAATTTCATGTCTAGGTGAAGCTCAGACCGATGCCGCCTGAAGAAGTTGAAGATGCCTGATCGTAGTCAGCGATCGCCCGCTTCGCCGTCTGCCTGAGGATGCGTCATCGCCAGGCTGGGGGTACTCCCGCCGTGCCCCTAACGTCTACCCTCCCCCCGGACACACTAGTCCCTGGGCAGATGTGTCCCGCTGCGGCCCATGCCAGGATGATGGGACTGTAAGGGTGGGCGACTATGGCACTTGACGGCGTTATTTTAGATATTGATGGCACCCTGGTTTTGAGCAATGACATCCACGCCCAGGCCTGGGTCGAGTCCTTTGCCAGCCACGGCTATGACGTGCCGTTTGAGCAGGTGCGTCCGCTGATGGGGATGGGGGGCGATCAGCTTTTGCCCACGCTGATGGCCGAGCTTAGCGAAGACCAGGAGCCCGGCAAAACCATCGCCAGCGACCACAAAGAGCTGGTGCTGACCAAGTATCGCCCGCAGCTCAAACCCACCGCCGGAGCACGGGAGCTGGTGCAGGCGTTAATGGAGGCTGAGTTTCGGGTGATCGTTGCCACCTCCGCCAGCGATCGCGAACTGGAGGTCATGCTCAAGGTCGCCGAAGTGGACGATCTGCTGCACGAAACCACTTCCTCCAGCGAGGCGGAGAACTCCAAGCCAGCCCCCGACATTGTCCAGGCTGCGCTGAAAAAAGCCGAGCTTGACCCCGGTCGCGTCGTGATGCTGGCCGACACTCCCTACGACATTGAAGCGGCTGGAAAGGCCGGGGTAAAGGTGATTGCAGTCCGCTCCGGTGGCTTCAGCGACGAGGAGCTGGCGGGGGCGATCGCCATCTACGACGATCCCGCCGATCTGCTCCACCACTACGATCGCTCCCCCCTAGCTCAGGCCACAGCGGTTTGAGGCTTAGGCGATTGGCCGTCGAGCCCTCTCGTTCCCCAGGTAGCCGTGCCCAGGTGTCGCTCAGGCAACCAAATCCCTACCGGGACAGCCTGGGAATCCGGTAGAGTAGCCTAAACCCCTAAACCGCTACCCATGACCGCGACCAAACTCAAGCCCGACTGGGCGGGCGACGACCTGCTCTCCCGCCTGGTTAACCGCGCCATTCAAACCCCGCTTCTCTACGCGCTGATGAAGCGCCAGGCCCGCCAGGTGATGATCAAAACCGCCGAGAAAAACGGCGTGCCCTGGCGGCAGACCTGCGCCGAGCTCGACACCCCCGCCATGCGCCAGCGGCTAGAGGCCCTGACCAATCCGGCTGTGGTCTATCCCGACTATTACCAGGTGCCCTTCCATGCCTACAGCGAGGGTAACCTCTGCTGGCAGGCCGCTTTTGAAGCCGCCCCCGCCACCTATGCCATGGCCCTGAGGGTTTGGCCCCAGGACAATCTCTCCTGGCAAGCAGCCCAGGAACGGCTGCGGCAGAGCTTTCTGACTGTGCTCAACCAGCACCGCCCCCCCCAGGTGCGCGACATTCTCGATCTGGGCTGCTCAGTGGGCCTGTCCACCCTCAGCGTCCACCGCCACTACGCCCCGAAAAGTGATCCCAACCACCCCCTGCGCACCGTGGGCCTCGACCTGTCGCCCTACATGCTGGCGGTAGCCCAGACCCAGGACACCCAGGGCGAAATTTCCCAGTGGGTCCACGCCGCCGCCGAGGCGACCGGCTTTGCCGCCGCTTCCTTCGATGTGGTCACCATGCAGTTTGTCGCCCACGAACTGCCCCGCACCGCCACCCAGGCCATCTTTGCCGAAGCCCTGCGGGTGCTGCGACCGGGCGGGGTGCTGGCGATTGTGGACAACAACCCTCAGTCGCCGGTAATTCAGTCGCTGCCCCCCGTCCTGTTTACCCTGATGAAAAGCACCGAACCCTGGAGCGACGACTACTACACCTTTGATCTGGAGGTGGCGCTGAGGGAGGCGGGGTTTGAGACGCCCGTGATGGTGCCCAGCGATCCTCGCCACCGTACGCTGGTGGCCCGAAAGGGCGGGTGAAGGGGTGCGGGGGTGAAGGGGCGATTTTGAACTCCGCGCAGCGGCATGAGCCCTTTGGAGCCGACAAAACCCATCTGGACACCTGTCCCCGTAGAAATGCGGGTAGAATAGGCTCAGTGCTGGCGTGGCATGACGCTGCCCTGAAACGGGTTTGGCGATCGCAACGTCAGTTTGCCGGTCGCCATCGGCACAGCCTCAATCAACGGCAGGATAAACCATGGGTGAATGGCTCGATCACAGCGTATTGGTAGATGTCGATGTGCCGGTAGAAACCTCCTGGGATTTGTGGTCTGACCTGGAGCAAATGCCCCGCTGGATGAAGTGGATCGACTCCGTCAGAATTTCTGAGGCCGACCCCGATATTTCAGAGTGGAAGCTGGCCTCGCGGGGGCTGGAGTTTACCTGGCGCTCCAAAATTACCAACCTGGTCACCCACCAAATTATTCAGTGGGAGGCGATCGACGGCCTGCCCAACCGGGGGGCCATTCGCTTCTACGATCGCAAAGAAGGACAGTCCACCGTCAAACTCACCGTCTCCTACTCGGTGCCCGCCGTAATCAAGTGGATGGATGGCCTGTTTTTGGGACGCCTGGTCGAGGCTACCCTGCAGGACGACCTCAACCGCTTTCGCGATTACGCTATGGCGGCTAAGCAGTCCCCTTCAGCCTAGGGGCGATGGGCCTTTCGGCAGAGCAAACCCCGACCCCAGCCCTGGCGGCGGGGTTTCAGCAGAGCTGGCAGGCCCTGACCGATGCCCTGCTGCCGCTGCCGGGCGATCAGCGCCGCCACTATGCCACCCTGCTGCTGGCCCGGCTGATTGCCGTGGGAGCGCTACAGCAGCGGGGCTACCTGGGCGGTGACGAGTGGTACCTGCACAACCAGTTTGGCCAGAGCCAGCAGCGCGAGCTGAATCGGTTTTTCGCCCAGGTGTTTCAGCCCCTGTGCCAGCAGGGGTTTACCCTGCCCGCCGAGGAATGGCCGCCGCTGCTCCACCAGCGGCTGGGGGCGCTGCCGTTTGTGCCCACGGGGCCGTTTCGGTTTACGGAGCTAGACCAGCGCTGGGGCCACCTTCCCCTGCCCGACGCCGCCTTTGAACCGGCCCTGAACTGGCTGGCCGACCTGGCGGCGGTGGCCCCAGAGGGTCTCGATGGGGGGCTGGGGGTGCTGCTGGAGCAGGTGGTCAATGGCTACGGCGGGCCGGGGGTGGCAACGCCCGCCCCGCTGCTGGCGTCGCTGTGCGATCGCACCATTCACGCCACCCTGCTCGATCGCGCCGCCGCCCTCACCGGACGCCGCCACCGAGACACCGACGAGCTGCTGCAGGACCTCGCCCCCGCCGAAGCTGGGGCACTCCTGGCCGAACTGGGCCAGCTCACCCTGCTCGACCCCGCCTGCGGCTCGGGCCGCCTGCTGGTGGCGGCGCTGCACCAGCTGCTGGATCTGGCCCAGCGGCTGCGGGCGATCGCGCTTCCCAGCGGGGATAAGGCTGTACCCAGCTGGGCCCACCTGCCCCCAGCCGGGTCATCCCTGAGCCCCAGCGTCGGCCTCTACCAGCACCTGGCCAACCACGCCCTCTACGGACTCGACCTGTGGCCCCCGGCGGTGGAGCTGACTCGGCTGCGGCTGTGGCTGGTCGGGGTGCAGCACACCCGTCGCCCCAGCGAGCTGGCCAGCCTGCCCGATCTGACCCTGACGGTACTCCAGGGCAATGCCCTGGTCGGGTTGGTGCGGGTGGATGACGAACGCTTTGACCAGGTGCCCGCCCGACGGGGGGCCAAGGCCAAAACCCCAGCGTCTGAAACCCTGCTCCAGGGCAATCTGCTCCAGCCGCTGATCGCCGACAGCTACCAGTCGGTGCTGGCGGAGCGCCAGGTGCGGCTGGAGCACTACCGCAGCCAAACCCAGCTGCTGGCCGAGGTGGGCAATGTACCCGCCTACGCCCAGGCCGACTTTCTGCGCGATCGCCTCGACGAACTCAACGCCATTGCCCACAGCAAACTCACCCACCTGCTGTGGAGCGAGTGCAGTCAGCAGCTCAGCCTGCGGGTCCCCGACCCCAACGGCAGCCGCCCTACCCGCCCCCTCAGCCAGGCCGATATCGAGGTGGCCCAGCCCTTTCACTGGGGGTTCTACTTTCACCACCGGCTGCGCGACCAGGGCGGCTTTGACATCGTGCTGAGCCACTTTCCCTCCGGGGTGGTCGAGGCGTCCAAGGCCGAGTTTGTGGAGCGCTACGCCAGCCTGTTTGAGCAAAAAAACGTGGCCCCATCCACCTTTTTGCACAACCAGCAGTCGGTGCTCACCATCGACCCTGACCTCACCCAGGCCTGGGCCGAGTACCGGGGGCAGGTGGCCTGGGTGAGCCAGTACCTGCGCCGATGCGACGCCTACCCCCACAGCAGCCAGGGGGGGGAGGGCCAGAGTCGGCTGTACTGGTCGCGGCTGTTTCTAGAGCGAAGTTTGCAGCTGTTGCGCCCCGACGGGCGCTGTGCCGTCCTGCTCGACCCGTTCTGGGCTCAGCGCAACAGCGCTCCCCTGCGCCACTGGCTCCAGCAGCAGACCGACCTGGCCACCGTCATCGACCTCTCCAATCACCAGGGGCTCTGGGCCCACGCCCCTGGGCGCACCACTCTTTGTGCCCTGTGGCTGCACCACCGGGGGCCAACCCGGGCCTGCCCTTACCGCGCCTACGCCAAACCCGACAACGCCCTAACCCCGACGGCCCTGGGGGATGTGCTGCAGCGCCTGATCGACCCGGCGAAATAGGGCGGTCAGATCCGCCGAGTTGTCGAGCACAACGTCGGCCTGGGCTACTTTGGCGGCCAGGGGCATCTGGCTCTGGATGCGGGCGTTGGCCTGCTCCAGGCTCAGACCGTTGCGGGCCATCAGCCGCTGGCGCTGCACATCCTCCGGGCAAGTCACCACCCAAATTTCGCTCACCTGGTCGGTCAGGTTGGCTTCAAACAACAGCGGAATCACCTGTACGACGATCGCCGCCGTCCCCAGCTCCGCCATCGCCGCCGCAAAGTGCTGCCGCACCACCGGGTGAATCTGCTGCTCCAGCCAGGCTTTTTCGGCGGGGTCGCCAAAGACAATCTCCCCCAGCCTGGCGCGGTTGAGCGTGCCATCGCCGTGGAGCAGCGCGTCACCGTAGCGAGACACAATCGACTCCAGGGCGGCGGTGCCTGGCTCCACCGCTTGGCGGGCGTAGAGGTCGGCATCGAGCACGGGCAGGTGGTGCACCCGCGCCAGGTAGTCGGCGACGGTTGACTTGCCGGTGGCAATGCCCCCGGTGAGCCCTAGGATGCGCTGGCCCATGCGGCGATCGCCTCCGTCAGTCCGTCCAGGGTGTACTCCGCCGGCTCAATGTCCACCCGGCCCAGGAGTTCGCGGCAGGTGTCGGAGGTCTTGGGGCCAATGGAGGCGATCGCCACGCCCTTGAGCACCCCGCGCCAGTCTGCCCCCAAGCCCTGCTCCAGCAGCTGGGCGGTGTGGACAACGGTTTTGGAACTGGCGAAGGTGATCACATCGACCTGGCCCCCCTGGAGCGCCTGGAGGGCCGCTGGATCCGGGACCTCCGGGCAGCCCGTTTCGTAGGCCGCCACTTCCACCACCTCGGCCCCGGCGGCGGTAAACTCCTGCACCAGCACCTCTCTGCCGCCGCGCTCCACCCGGGGGAACAGCAGCCGCTGCCCCGCCACAGGTTCAGGAAAGTGTTTAACCATCGAATCGGCCACAAAGTCGGGCGGGACAAAGTCCGGCACCAGTCCTCGCTGTTTAAGCACTGCCGCCGTTTTGCGGCCCACCACGGCAATCTTAAGCCCGCTCAACGCCCGCAGATCCTGACCCCGCTCCAGCAGCCGATCGACAAAGAAGGTGACGGCGTTGGCCGAGGACAGAATCAGCCAGTGGAAGGTGGGCAGGGCTGCGATCGCCCCATCCAGCCCGGCCCAGCTCGACGGGGGCCGCAGCTCCAGCGCTGGCAGATCGACCACCGTAGCGCCCTGGGCCGTAAGCAGATCGGCAAAGGCGCTGGACTGCTCCGTAGCGCGGGTGATCAGGATGGTCTTTGGGGTGAGGGGTTGGGGGGTGGATGGGTGGATGGGTGGATGGGTGGATGGGTGGATGGGTGAAGGGGGGTGAGGTGCGTAGGGTGCATTGGCGGAGCAATGCACCGCCAATGTCTCTGTATCCCCTCCTGGGAGGGGCAGGGGTGGGGCTCCAAAAAATTTTGAATTTTGAATTTCAACGCCCCCCAAATACCGCCGCAGCCGCACCACCTCCCCAAACACCATTACGCAGGGGGAGAGGATTTCGCCCCGGGTCACCTGGGCAATGGTCAGCAGCGTGCCCTCCCAGACTTGCTGCTGGGGATGGCCGCCCCAGCGAATAATCGCCACCGGCATATCGCCCCGGCAGCCGCTGGCCCGCAGACGCCCCACGATCTCCTCTAGATGGCGGCTGCCCATCAGCACCACCAGGGTTTTGAGGCGGGCCAGGGTACCCCAGTCGAGCAGGTCGGGGTTGTGGGCGGTAACCACCGCAAAGCCGTGGCTCCACACCGGGTCAGTGAGGGGAATGCCCGCCAGCAGCGGGGCAGCCAGGGCCGAGGACAGGCCGGGCACCACCTCCACCGGGCAGCCCGCCTCCCGCAGTGCCTGCACCTCGGCGGCGGTGCGACCAAAGATAAAGGGGTCGCCACTCTTCAGCCGCACTACCCGGCGACCGGAGCGGGACAGCTCCACCAGCAGCCGGCTGATCTCGTCCTGGGCCGGGCTGGGCTGGCCGCCGCGCTTGCCCATGTCAATGCGATCGCACCCCTGCGGCAGCAAAGCCAGCAGCCCTTCGTCCACCAGGGCGTCGTACACCAGGCACTCCGCCTGCTGCACCAGGGCAAAACCTCGCAGGGTGAGGTAGTCGAGGCTCCCCGGCCCCGCCCCTACGATGTACACTGGCCCCGGCTGAATCATGGTCAAAACGGCTGCGACGTTTACAAGCGGTGAGTATCCCCCACTCTAAAGCCTAGAGTACCTTGCCCACAGCCCTCCAGCAGTGCTACCCCCAACGGCGGCTGGATAGCATCGATACAGAAGGCGGATTCAAGGCAGCTTTGCTCGGCTTTAGACTGGTGGAACAGCCTGGGGGAACAGCCCACTCCACAAAAGATTGCTTAGCCGCACCATGGCTATCGCTATAAGACGACGGGAAAGCTATATGCTTTAACCTCCCCGGCCTGAAAACCCACCCCTGAGAGCAGTACTTACCCAAGCGATCGCATGACCACTGGCCCCATTCGCCTCCTGATTGTCGAAGATTCCCCCGTTGCCCTGGCCATTCTGCAGCGCATGTTGCGCAGCGCCCCGGATATGGAAGTGGTGGGGGTAGCTCGCAACGGGCAAGAGGCGCTGGCGATGATTCCCATGGTTAACCCCAGCCTGATCTGTACCGATCTGCACATGCCCAAAATGGACGGGCTGGAGCTCACCGCGGAGGTGATGGCGCGCTTTCCCTGCCCGATTCTGGTGATTAGCGCGTCGGTGCGAGAGGACGATACCCAAACCGTGTTTCGCATTTTAGAGGCCGGTGCCCTCGATATTTTTCCGAAACCCCGCGCGGGTTTAGACGCCGAGTACGAGCAGGTTAAAACCGATCTGCTGGCCAAAATTCGGGTACTGGCCGGGGTGTCGGTGTTTACCCATCGACGGCGCGGCCCCTCCCCAGGGGCGGCGGCCCCTCCGCCCAGGCCAGCGACATTGCCCAGGGAAACTAAAAGTCCCCGGCTGGTGGCCATTGGGGCCTCCACGGGCGGCCCCCAGGCGCTGCTGACGATTTTGCAGTCGTTGCCCAAGACGCTGCCGGTACCCATCCTGTGTGTGCAGCACATCAGCGACGGCTTTTTGCAGGGCCTGGTGGACTGGCTGGACAGCAGCTGCGAACTGCGGGTGGCGATCGCCGCCCCCGGCGACCTACCCCAGCCGGGAGTGGTGTACTTTCCGCCCGAACGCCACCACCTGGAAATTGGCTCCCAGGGGCGGCTGGTGCTGACTCCAGGGGCCCCGGTGGCGGGGCACTGCCCGTCGGCCACGGTGATGTTTAAGTCGGTGGCGGCCCACTATCGGCGAGCGGCGGTGGGGGTGTTGCTCACGGGCATGGGCCGCGACGGGGCCGACGGGCTACAGGCCCTGGCCCAGGCCGGCGGTCTCACCATTGCCCAGGACGAAGCCAGCTGTGTCGTATTTGGCATGCCCAAGGAGGCGATCGCCCTGGGGGCCGTCCAAAAGGTTCTGCCGCTGAATGCGATCGCGCCCTATCTGCTGGCCCAGGTCTCGCCCACGCTGCCCAGCTAGAGCCGTACGCCCCACGGCCCGTCCTCGTCAGCTGGATAGACCCCAGGGCGCTGCGTAGTTTCTCGGGGAGCTGAGGAAATTACGTAACTTTGTGTACAAGTGTTAATAAGTCATTCCAGCGGGGAAAATTGAGGTCGAGAGGCTCCTGCTGCCCGGCCCAAGCGTGCTTACAGAGCCTGACTTAGAGCCTGCCAATCCAATAAAACGGTGGCCTGGCCTGCTTCCCAGGCCAGGCCACCCATGGTTCCTTAGCCGCCTCTGGGGTCAAGTCGTCCGTCGATTTCCCTGGGATAAGGGCCGCCTTTGACATCGTCACATCGTGCAGGGCGGCCAGCCCCACCTGCGCAACTTAGGGAGCTACCAACCAATGGCCAACACCGAACATCTGAACATACTGAACAAGGGCGTTGAGACCTGGAATGCCTGGCGCCTTCAAAATCCTGGTGTTCGGCCAGACTTTCAGGGGGCAGATTTAGGGCGGCTCTATCTGCCTGGGGTAGACTTTCGGCACGCCAATTTCTATGAGGCCAACCTGCGGGAAAGCGTCTTCACCCAGGCCAACTTTGAGTCCTCCACGCTGTACCGCTGCGACCTGTGCATGGCCGACCTCAGCAGCGCCAACCTCAGCATGGTGGACTTCTACAAAACTAACCTCTACACGGCCAACCTCAGTAACGCCAACCTGCGGCATTCCCACTTCTACAAAGCCGACATGCAGGAAACGCTGCTGACCGATGCCGACCTGGGGGAATCGAATTTCTATGAAGTTGACATGCGAGAGGTCATTCTCCAGTCGGCCAGCCTGGTGAGGACTACGTTTTACTACTCCAACCTGTGTAACGCCAACCTGTGCCAGGCCAATTTGAGCTGCGCCAGCCTGATGGGAGCCAATATGGCCAAAGCCAACCTGCGGCGGGCCAGCTGCGTGGGTACCAACCTGTTTCGGGCCGTGCTGGCGGGGGCCGACTTGACCGAAGCCGACCTGCGCGAGGCGGTGCTGCGGTTGGCCGACCTCAGCAATACCTGCCTGGAAAACGCCAACCTGTTTCGGGCCAATCTGTCGGAGGCCTGCCTCGACTACGCACAGCTGGCGGGGGCCAACTTTAAGAAAACCAACCTGTGGCGCGTCAACCTGGGACAGCTCATCCTCACCCACCCCGGCCACGACCGCGATGCCATCACCGTCGACTCTAGCGCTTTGAACTAAGCTATGGACGACCCCAATCTGAAGCGTATCAGCAGTCTGATCAGCCGCCACTCCGGCATTCACATTCGCGACCAGGACTACAGCCTGCTGGCGGAAAAGGTGTGGCGGCGGACCAAATGCTTGGGGTTGTCCTCCCTGGCCGATTACTATACCTGTCTGCTGCAGGAACTGGAGCCGAGGGCAGGGGCTTGGCCCGGTGTCGCTGGCCTGGGGGGCGATCGCTCCGAGTGGCAGGAACTGTACTCAATTTTGACCGTTAACGAAAGCTACTTCTTTCGTGACAGCAATCAGTTCCGGTTACTCACACAGCACCTTCTTCCCGAACTGATTGGCCGCAAGCAAGCTGCCGCTGGTCCGGGGGGCAGACCCAGCCTGCGGATCTGGAGCGCTGGCTGCTCCACCGGGGAGGAGCTGTACTCGATTGCGATCGCCCTGGATGAACTCAACTTTCCCTGGGACCATTGGGATACCCTGCTGATCGGCACCGACCTCAGCCCGACTGCGGTAGACAGCGCCCGCCTGGGGCTCTACGGCAACTGGTCATTTCGGCAGACGCCGATAGCCCTGCGGCAAAAGTACTTTGCCCCCCACCATCAGGTAGACAAGATTTGCGATCGCCTGCGGCAGCGGGTGATCTTTCAGTACGGCAATCTGCTCCAGGATGCCTGTCCCAATCCAGCCCAGGGGCTGTGCGCCATAGATTTGATTTTTTGCCGCAACGTTTTTATCTACCTCGATCGCCAGTCGATTGGCCAAATCCTGCAAAAATTCCACGGCGCCCTGGGAGCTGAGGGCTACTTGATCACCGGCCATACCGAGCTCTACAGCCAGGATACCAGCCAGTTCCAGACCCTAAGTTTTCCAGAGTCAGTCATCTATAGAAAGCCATCCAGGCCAGTACCGATGGTGACTCAGCCGGAGCCCCCGCCGCCTGAACCGGCTCTCTCCCTCCCCCGCGCTCCAGAACGGCCGCGATCGCTCGCCCCCAGGGTGACTCAGCCGACGGCTCGGCCCAAATCCAGGGATACCGGCCTGGCCCAGCATGATCTGGAAAAAGCGCTACAGGAGGCGGAGGGACGGCTTCGACAGGAAGCTTACACCAGCGCCATTCAGCGGGCCGAGGCCATTTTGAAAGCTCACCCCAGCTGCGATGCCGCCCGCAAAATTGCCGCCCATGCCTACGCCAACACCGGCTGCCATGAACAGGCCAAGAATCTCTGCCTGCAAATCATTCGGCGTCAGCCGCTGAGCGTCGAGACCTACTACCTGTTGGCCCAGATCGCCGAGGATCAAAACGACCTGGAAGCCGCCAAAGGGCATTTACGAAAAATCATCTATTTAGACGCCAGCTTTGTGAAAGCTTACCTGGATCTAGCCAGCATCTACGAGCGCGAAAATCAGCCCGACAAGACTCAAAAAATTCACGACCAGGCCCTCAAGCTACTGGCCAAACTGCCCCCCGATACTCGCCTTGATCGCGACAGTGACACAACCGTCGCCCAGTGGCAGACGCACCTCAGCCAAAAGGTTGGGGCTCGGGAGGGTTAGCGAAGACGACCCCCTCGTCCTATCAATCGCTGCGCGCTAACCCCGCCCGTTTTCCCGTCCAAATTCTGGTCAGGTCCGAGTTTCAGCACTTTTGTTGAAATTAATTGCTGCCCGTTCGCCTTTCTCGGGAATGCTAAGCCGAACGGTGCTGCGGTCTGAACCCAGCGCCCCTCTCGATCGGCAAAAAACTGAGCCTGCCCCAACGTTTTTCCCAGCTATTTCGCTATGCCCTCAAAGTCTTATCTGCTGTTTACCCTGGGCGATACCCCCTACGGACTGGCGGCAGATTGTGTCAAGGAAGTCTTTTTGCTGCCCGCCCTCACCTCGGTGCCCGACGTGGGATCCGAGGTGGCGGGCGTGCTCAACCTGCGCGGGCAACTGCTGCCCGTTCTCAATCTGAAGCGGTATCTGGGCCACCCCGGCGAACCCAACCGCCTGAGCCAGGCCGTGGTCCTGGTGCAGCATGACGACCAGATGGTGGGGCTGGTGGTTGACCAGATTCAAAACGTAGCGACGATCGCCCTCGACCAGATCACGGTGACCGCCACTACCCCCTACATCGGGGATACCCAGGCTTCCCTTACCGCCGGGCTGGCCCAGATTGGCGACAGGGTGATTGTCCTGCTCAACCCCCAGGTGCTGGGGCAGGGGGCGGCGAGGGTGGCCCCAGAGGCCCCCGTCGCCGAGGCCGGGGTTCCGCTCGACCGCTTCATGGCGCAGTTTACCCCAGCTGAGCAGCAGGTGCTGCGCGATCGCGCGGCCGGGCTGGCACAGCTTTTGGCCACCGATACTGTCTCCTCCGATCTGGCTGCCCTGGCGGTGATCAGCCTGGCCGGGGAGCACTTTGCCCTGGGGCTGGAGATGGTGCACGAGTTCACCAACATCTCCCGGATCACGCCGATCCCCTGCTGTCCGCCCCACGTGGTCGGCAACATGAATCTGCGGGGCGAGGTGTTGACCCTGGTGGATGTGCGGCGTTTCCTCAACCTGCCCCAGACCACCGCCAATCGGCCCGCCAAAGCCGTGGTCATGCGGTTGGGGTCGCTGGTCGCAGGGGTAGTTGTCGACGATGTTTTTGACGTCATCTACGTTGACGCCGCCGATATTGCCGCCCTGCCTACCACCGTTCACTCCAGCGAAAACCCCTACCTCGGAGGCATCGCCCGCTACGGCGATGCCATGATGAGCCTCCTAGACTTGCCCCGGCTGCTGACCCAGGGTGAGCTAGTGGTCGATCAGGCGGCCTGATTCCCCCGGGGCGATCGCCCGTTTTTACCTTAGCCTCTACCCTTGCCACCCCTACGGAGATTCGCCATGAAAATGCACAAGATTTGGAAGCTGCGCCACTGGATTGTACTGGGCTATGCCGTCCCGGTTGTAGCGCTGATTCTCTCCGCTGGGGTCACGGTGGTCAACGTGCGCCAGCTTGCTCACATCTTTGAGGAAGTCAAACAGGCGCGGGAGAACAAGGAAAAAATTGATCATGTCAACCTCAATGTTCAGATCATGTCCCGCGCTACCCGGGGCTACCTGCTCCAAAGAAACCCGACCTCTCTGCTGGATTTTAACAAGGCCAAAACCGACTACACGGCCCTGATGGATGAGCTAAATAATCAGGTCACCAATGAGGTGCAGCAGCAAAACCTATCTGAGTTAGAGTCGCTGATCAACCAGTTCATGGATGTGCACCAAACCATGATCAATCTAGTCAATGCCAACCAGAGCCAGGAGGGCGTACAGGCCTGGCGCGAGAGCAATGGTCGCGCCCTAAATAGCCAAATTGACAGTTTGATTTCGACGATGGAACAGATCGAAGACGAGATTGTCGCGATCGACGAGACCCGTCAAACAGCAGCCCTGCGGAGTCTGCAAGCGACCCTGATCGGTGCCGCCGCGCTGTCGGTCATCCTATCAACGCTGATCGGCACGCTGATTGTGCTCAAGGCCTCGCGGATCATGAACGGGGCTGCTAGCGATATCGCCAGTTCGGCCAGCGAAATTGCCGCCAGCGTGGAGCAGCAGGAGCGCACCAGCAGCCAGCAGGTGGCCTCCGTCAGCGAAACCAGCACCACGATGGATGAACTGGGGGCCTCCTCGCGCCAGTCGGCGGAGCAGGCCGAAGCCGCCGCCGCCGGAGCCCGGCAGGCCCTGGCCCTGGCCGAGAGCGGTACCCTGGCGGTGGAGCGCAGCCTCGACGGCATGACCGCCCTGCGCGAAAAGGTGGATGCGATCGCCGATCAGATTCTGCGGCTCAGCGAGCAGACCAGCCAGATTGGCGGCATCTCTGGCCTGGTCAGCGACCTGGCCAACCAGACCAACATGCTAGCCCTCAACGCCGCTGTGGAGGCGGTGCGAGCGGGTGAACACGGCAAGGGCTTTGCCGTGGTCTCTGGAGAAATTCGCAAGCTGGCCGACCAGAGCAAGCGCTCTGCCGAAAAAATCAACGCCCTGGTGGCCGACATCCAAACCGCCATCAATTCCACTGTCATGGTCACCGATGAGGGCACCAAAAAAGTGGAAGAAGGGGTCAAAATTGCCGAAGAAACCGCCGATACGTTTGCCGGTGTTGCCGATGCCGTCAACCATGTCGTGCTCAACAGCCAGCAGATTTCCCTCAACGTCAAGCAGCAGGCGGTGGCCATTCAGCAGGTGGTAAGCGCCATGAACAGCCTCAACACTGGAGCCCAGGAAACCGCCAACGGCATCAGTCAGATCAAAGTGGGCACTCACCAGCTCAACGAGAGCGCCCACCAGCTCAAGGTGGCGATTTAGCCCCGACGACCCCAGCCGGGAGCCCGCATAGACCCTAGGGAAAAGCACCTGCCATGATGATCGACGACAGCGAGCTGCGCAGTATTTTTAAGACCTCTAGCCTGGAGCGTCTGCAAGCCATCGACGAGGGCCTGCTGCACCTCGAAAAGCATCCCGACGACCTGGACAACCTGGCCAGTCTGATGCGCGAGGCCCACTCACTGAAGGGCGACGGCAACATGCTGGGGGTCACCGACCTGGGCAAGGTAGCCCACCAGTTTGAGCATGTGCTGGGGGGCATTAAACAGGGCAAACAGCCGCTTTCCGCCGAGCTGTTCGACCGTCTGGCCCACGGCCTGGAGGCGATGCGGCAGATTGCCCACGAGGCGGTGACCGGCGAACCGGCCCAGATCCAGACGTTCTACGCGATCGCCACGCTGATGGGGGCCGATCTGGCGGCGCCGCCCCAGTCAGACCACGGCCCTGAACCCGCCCCCAGCCCGAACGGGAATGGCGCTGCCCCAGTCACCGATTCAGCCGCCTACGACCTCGCCGACGCCATCTTTGCGGATCTGCCCCCGGCGGTGGTGGCCGACCTGGAGGCCGATTCCCCTGCGGTCCAGGTGGCTACTGTCGCCACCCAAACGCTGGAGCGCAGCGATCGCTACATCGACGACGACCACCTGCGCGGCATCTTCAAAAGCGCCAGCGAAGAGCACCTGCAAGCCATCGACCAGGGCCTGCTGCACCTGGAAAACCACCCCGACGACCCGGCGGTGATCGAAGCGCTGATGCGCGCCGCCCACTCCCTCAAGGGCGATAGCACCATGCTGGGGGTCGCCGACCTGGGGCAAATTGCCCACCAGATTGAGCACATCCTCACCCAGGTAAACGGCCGGGCTGCATCGCTGTCGGCTGAACTCTGCGATCGCCTCTCCCAGGGCCTGGCCGCCATGCAGCAGCTGGTCTACGAAGCGACCACGGGTGAGCCCACCGGCGTGGATGCCGCTGGCGCGATCGCGGCCCTCACCGAGGTCGCCACCCCGCCTCAGCCCGCTGGGGCAACCGCAGGCTCTGCTCCAGGCGCCCCCCCGGACGCGATCGCCACCGCCCCATCCCCCGCATCTCCTCCCTCCTGCCTGCTTCCCCCTCCCCTGCCCGAGGCCGCCCTTACCGAAGCCTCCAACTACAGCATCGACACCATTCGAGTTCCGACTCAAAATCTCGATGCCCTGATGAAGGACAGCGGCGAGTTAACCATCGCCAAAACCCGAGTGGCCCATCGGCTGACCGAAATCGACACCATCACCGGCCTCTGGGAGGAGTGGAGCCGAGATCTGCTGATCAACCGCTTTCTGTACCACGAGGCCCAGCAGGGCAAACCGGTCTGGTCCCAAATTGAGAGTTTTCACCACCGCGCCGGGCAGCAGCTGGAGCAGATTGGCACTCTGATTGAGCGGCTCAGCAGTGCCCTGCATGAAGATACCGCCCGGCTGGACCGCGTCACTGACCGCATGGACGAATGCATCCGCACCCTGCGCCTGATGCCGCTGTCAACCATTTTCAATCTGTTTCCTCGGCTGGTCCGGGATCTGGCCCGGCAGCAGGGCAAACAGGTAGAGCTGGTGATTGAAGGGGGAGATACCCGCGCCGACAAACGCATTCTGGAGGAGATGAAAGATCCCCTCCTGCACATGCTGCTCAATGCCGTTGACCACGGTGTCGAACCGCCTGAGATTCGGCGGCAGCAGGGCAAACCCGAGGTGGCCACAATTACCCTGCGCGGGGCTCAAACCGCTACCAGCATTGTGGTTGAGGTCAGCGATGACGGCCGTGGGCTAGACCTGGACGCGGTAAAACAAACGGCGATCCGGCGAGGGCTGTACCGCCCTGAAGAACTAGAGCAAATGGCGCCCAGCCAGCTGCACACCCTGATTCTCAACCCTGGATTTTCAACCCGCACTATGGTCACGGAGATCTCCGGCCGGGGGGTGGGGCTCGATGTGCTGCGCACCAATGTCGAACGGCTCAAGGGCACGGTGGAGGTCCAATCGGTACCGGGGCAGGGCTGTACCCTGCGGGTACAGCTGGGCAATAGCCTGGCCACGGCCCACGTGCTGCTGGTGGCAGCGGCGGGGCAAACCTTTGCCCTGCCGGTGGAGTTTGTGCAAACCACCTGCCTGGTAAAGGCCAGCGATCTGTTTACGCTGGAGGGTCACAGCACCATGGCCTACAATGACGAGCCAATCTCTGTAGTGTGGCTGGCTGAACTGCTCAATCTGGGCGAGGCCGACTACCGCGACGGGGGCTCTCCGCCGGAAGAGCACCGCTATCCTCAAACCCAGTCGTTTTCCTGCATTATTTTGCAGGTTGGGCTGTACCGGGTGGGTGTTCTGGTCGATGCCCTGATTGACAAGCAGGACGTCGTGCTGAAACCCCAGAGCCAGTTGCTCAAGCGGGTGCGCTACATTGCTGGGGCCACGATTCTGGGCACAGGCGATGTCTGTCTGGTGCTCAATTCCCATGACTTGATCGCAGCGGTGCGCCACCGGCTGGTCTCCTCATCCTCGCCTCAGGCGGCTCGGTCCCAGGGTGCTGTGCCCAGCCAGCCCAGGCCCAAAAGCATCTTGCTGGTCGAGGATTCCATTGCCACCCGGACCCAGGAGAAGCGCATTCTCGAATCGGCGGGCTATGAGGTCGTCACGGCGGTAGATGGCCTGGACGGGTTTGAAAAACTCCAGTCGCGGGCCTTTGATGCGGTTGTTTCAGATGTCCAAATGCCCAATCTCGACGGCCTGGGGCTTACCCAGCGCATCCGTCAGCACCAGGCTTTCAACGATTTGCCCGTGGTACTGGTCACCACCCTGGCCAGCGAAGACGACCTCCGTCGGGGCGCGGAAGCCGGAGCCAACGCCTACATTCCCAAGGGCAGCTTCACCCAGGATCTGCTGTTTGAAACCCTGGATCGCTTAATTTTGAGCTAGTTCAAACTCCTGTACCCGAGGAGCGATTCTGTTTAATGCAGGGAAATAAATAGTTCCGGCTCATCGTCGGGGCAGGACGGACCAGAGGTCCATTCCAGAAGAAGTTGGCCTCCTGGGGATCAAGGGGCTGTGGGAAAATTTTGTGGGACAGTTTGGTGGTTCGCTGTGCAACGTCTGGGGTTGCTGAGTGCTGCTGGTGTGCCACCCAGCCTACCAATCCTAGGATTGACAGATCACTGGGCGGGGCAAAGGGTCTTTGCCCCCGCAAGCATCTAGAGCATCGGTACAGTATTTGTGTTGCAGCGAGGTCGGGGCCCGCGAGCCACAACTGCGGTGCTAAGCCCAAGATGCTACTGGGGCCATGTCGCTGGCTCCAGCCCCCCGTCGACCAGGGGCGTTCCGCCGCCCTGGACCCGAGGGAAAGGAGGGATCGATCATCGGTTTAAACCTCTGTTCTGCCAAGGAATCGTTAAGGTTCTGTAGACCCCGCGGTGGCAAATTCGAGATCCCAGCCATACTGAACCGGTGCTCTAGTTGCCGTCCAGGGTGTGGGGCAGTAGTCGCCCCATGACCGCCTTCAGACGCTCGGGTTCGCAGGGTTTGGTAAGGTAGCCCGAAGCGCCGGCCATACGGGCCTCCTGGCGATCGGCTTCGGTATCGCGGGAGGTCACCATGACAATGGGCAGATTTTTGAACTGGGGCAGGCTGCGGACGGTACGACACAGCTCGAAGCCGTCAATTCCCGGCATGGAGATGTCGAGCAGCAGGGCCTCGACCGCTTCTTGATAGATAACTGAAAGAGCATCCACCGCGTTGTCCGCCAGCAGCACCCGGTAACTGGTATCCAAAGCGCGTTTGATCATCTGTTGGCTAATTAAGCTGTCGTCTACCGACAGAACGGTTTGCTTGGCTGCAACACAGGTGGACATAGTCAAACAACCTCTTGGGTCAACACGGGCGCTGGTTATAGTTATGCCCAAAAATCATAGGTTTCAATAACGTACATCTACCCAAAAGGCCAAACTACCGCTGAATGGCTCAATTTGTCCTGGCTCTTGCTCCTATCTCGTTAAAACATTAGTGCTATAGTGCTGAACCTGTGGGCATAGACAAGGGCCAAACTGGAATGGATCTCGATGCGATCGCGCCGTCGTTAGTAGAGGCAGGCCGCTTTCTGGCGGGCCAGGGTTGGGCACCGGCCACCAGCGGCAACTACTCCGCCCGCCTGAGCCCAGACTCGGTCGCCATTACCGTCTCCGGTCGCGACAAGGGACAGCTGACGGTCGAGGACATTATGGCGGTTGACCTGGCGGGGGAAGCGCTCAGTCCGGGGCAGCGATCGTCGGCGGAGACGCTGCTGCACACCAGTCTCTATGGGGCCTATCCAGAGATCGGGGCGGTGCTGCACACCCACTCGATCCCCTGTGTTAGCCTGTCGCGCTGGCTGCTGAGCCAGGACCAGGACCACCTGCGGTTAACCAACTATGAATTGCTGAAAGCATTTCCAGGTATAACCACCCACGATGTAGACATCGCCGTACCCATTCTGGCCAACAGTCAGGATATGGTCGCCCTGAGCAAAGCGGTGTTGGCCCGTCTGGCGTCGGTGTCGCGCCCAATTGGCTATATCATCGCTGGCCACGGACTCTACAGCTGGGGAGCCACGGTAGCCCAGGCGCGGATGGCGACCGAAGCGCTGGAGGTGCTGGTCAGCTGTGCCCTCCAGGACCACCTGCTCAGCCACAAGCTGGGGTAGCGCGTTTTACACTGGTAAAGGCCCCTGCCTTACCCTAGCTCTTCTCGATCCAAGGACACCGACTCGATGACTCTACTCCGCATTTTTAGCGACCAGGACGGCGCCACGCTGCTGGATGAGTTCCGCGACACTGAGGCGATCGCGGCTACCCTGGCCAAGGCTGGCGTGCGCTTTGAGCAGTGGCAAACCCAGGCTCCCCTTCCCCCCGAGGCCGCCCCCGAGGCCATTCTGGCCGCCTATGCCAAAGATATCGATCGCCTCAAGGCCGAGGGCGGCTATATCACCGCCGACGTCATTCGCATGCACCCAGAGCATCCCCAAAAGGCGGAGCTGCGCCAGAAGTTTCTCGATGAGCACATCCACAAAGAGGACGAGGTGCGCTTTTTTGTGGAGGGGCAGGCGGTGTTTTACCTGCACCTGGGGGACAAAATCTACGCCACCCTCTGCACCGCAGGCGATCTGATCGGCGTGCCCGCCAACACCCCCCACTGGTTCGACATGGGCGAGGCACCTCAGTTTGCCGCCATTCGCCTGTTCTGCAATCCCGAGGGCTGGGTGGCCCACTTTACCGAGAGTCCGATCGCGAAAGGCTTTCCTGAATACCATGCCTTTGTTTAATCAGCGGCCCCTGGGGGCGATCGTGCTCGACATTGAGGGCACCACCACCGACATTGCCTTCGTCAAAGACACCCTGTTTCCCTACGCGGAAGACCGGCTGGAGGCTTTTATGGCCGAGCTGGTGCCCACCGCCGAGGGGCAGAGCATTTTGACTCAGGTGCGAGCTGAGGTGGGCGACGCGGACCTCTCAGTGGACGATGCCATTGCCCAACTGCTGGCCTGGGCCAGGGCCGACCAAAAGGTCACCCCGCTCAAAACGGTGCAGGGCATGATCTGGGAGGAGGGCTACCGCACCCAGGCCTACTACAGCCACATCTATGACGATGCTGCCGCCCACATTCAGGAGTGGCAGCGGCGGGGGGTGCCGCTGTACGTCTATTCGTCGGGCTCGATCGCGGCTCAGAAGCTGCTGTTTGCCCACACCACTGTGGGCGACCTCACCCCCTGCTTCAGCGGCTACTTCGACACCACCACCGGGGCCAAGGTTGAGGCCAGGTCCTACCAAAAAATTGCTGAGGCGTTGGGAATGCCCCCCCAGGAGCTGCTGTTTCTGTCGGACCATCCGGGGGAACTGGCGGCGGCGCAACAGGCGGGCTGGCAGGTGTGTGGCGTGCAGCGCCCTGGCACCCCCAACTTTGAGTTAACCCTGCCTGTGGTGCGTGACTTTGGTGAGTTGCCCATTACCTTTGAGGGTGTCTAGGGGCTGTCATCACTTAGCCGTGTTGGGTTCTGCTAGCGCGCCACCCAACCTACAGATTTAGGATTGTCAGACCACCAGGGCCGCTGCGCAGAAGCTCAAAATTCAACATGCAAAACCGCTGACCTATCGGTGTTTCGGGGTTTCTGAACGGGACGTAATTCACGGTGCTGGAGTGACAGGTGGGTGCGTCACCGCTGGGGTAGGACGCACCCCTGGCCTCCGGGGCGATCTCTCTACTCGTAGAGCCAGCCCTTGGCGGCGGGTTCCCAGCTCACCAGTTCGGACTCGCTAAACCACAGGGCAATCTCGGCCTGGGCGGTTTCGGGGGCATCGGAACCGTGGATGATATTGCGACCCACGGTGACACCCAGGTCGCCGCGAATGGTGCCGGGTTCCGCCTCCAGGGGCTTGGTGGCCCCGATGATTTTGCGGGCCGAGGCGATCACGCCTTCGCCTTCCCACACCATGGCCACCACCGGGCCAGAGGTGATGAAGTCCACCAGGCCAGCGAAAAAGGGGCGCTCGCGGTGGACGTCGTAGTGCTTTTCGGCCAGCTCGCGGGAGACGGCCATGAACTTCAGGCCCACCAGGGTGAAGCCTTTGGTTTCAAAGCGACCGATGATGTTGCTAATCAGGCCGCGCTGAACGCCGTCGGGCTTGATCATCAAAAAAGTGCGTTCCATAGATACCTGTTCCTAATTTTTAATTCGGGGTAAAAGGGCTGGCTGTGAGCGAGTCTGTGCTTGCAAGACCTTTTCTATGCTGGGAAACGGTGGCCACTTTGTAAAGGATTTGGGCAAAGATTTATGGTTCAGACCAGAAGCGATCGCAATCGGCATCGTACCGCCAGCGACAGCCGTCGGGGTCGAGATCGCGGCTCCACGGCCCAAAATCGGGCTGGCTGCACCGGGCCGCCAGATCCTCTGGGGTGCAGCCCAGCCGCTGGGCCAGGTCGGCGACGGTGAGCGAGAGGGCGGGCGGGACGGCGCTGGCAACGGAATGGGGCGAGGTGTTGGGCGATCGAAAGGTGTAGAGCACATCCCCAGCCGGGGTCGGTTCAAAGTCGCCCCAAAACTCCTGGGCCCGCTGGTCGAGGAATCGGCGGGCCTCGCGGCCGGTAATCTGAGCTGCGATCGCAAAGTCGAGCACGCTGAGGCGGCCCTGGTGGGCGGCGATTTGGGCGTAGAACAGCCGGTGCAGGGCCTGTTCGCGCGCCCGGTGCCGCCGCCAAAGCCAAATGCTACCGAAGGCCAGCCCCCCGACCACCAGCCAGGGCAACAGCAGCTGAATCAGCAGCACCGTGACCAGGGCGGCCCCCGCCATAATCAGGGCCAGCAGCAGGCGATATTCAAGCCCAGCGCCGGGGCTGTGGAAGGGCCGCAGGGGCATATCGACCTCGGAGGGTTGTGAGCGGGGTTTGCAGAGCAGTGTGGCATGGGGGGCTGGGCCTGGGCAGCGCCAGGGGTCAGCTAGAATGCTGTCACGCCTCGTCCTATGCTGCCACAGCTGCCGCCATGCTAACCTTTGCCACCCCCGCCGACGAAACCCAGGCCGCCCAGCTCCTGCAACCCTGCCTGATTCGCGTGGTCGACAACGTGCGCAAGCACACCGAAACCCTCAACTGGCGCAGTGACTACCTGGAGCAGGTGCGCTGGCCGGGCGATGCCACCCCCGCCCAGCGGCAGCAGGTGCGCGATCTGGCGGCCCAGCTAGAGGCCGCCTCGCCAGCGGCGGCCGAAACCATTCGCCAACAGCTCAGCCAGCTGCCCACCCCCCTGCCTGGCTACGAGCTCCGGCTCACCCAGGGACCTGGTACCACCGAGGAACCCCGCACCGCCACCCTTGACCTGTGGGATTTGTGTTTCGCGGTGTGCTTCACCGACTACCGCCCTGGGCAGCCCGTCACCGTGGACCCCACCCTGATCGCCCCCGATGGCGAGATCGACTGGCTCACCCTCGATCAGAAGGCCAAGTCCCTGGTCGAGCGGGCGATTGACCAGGCGACCGCAGCGGTTTAGACGACCGTGAGGGCACAGCCGGTAGGGCACAATGAAAGCACGTACCCCAGCGACGCACCACTGCCATGCTCGACCTGCACAGCCACACCACCTACTCGGACGGCACCCTGACCCCAGCGGCCCTGGTCAGGGCGGCGATCGCTGCGGGTGTGCAAGCTCTAGCCATTACCGACCACGACACCCTGGCCGGGTGGGATGAGGCGATCGCCGCCGCCGGAGACCGTCTGGAGGTAGTGCCGGGGGTAGAACTCAGCACGGTGGAACAGGGGCGATCGCTCCATATTCTGGGCTTTTACCCTCGCCGAGACTGGCTAGAACCGCCCCTGAGCGAACGCATTGAAGGCCGTCGCCGCCGGGCTCGGCAGATGGCGGCCAAGCTGGCCGAGTTGGGCTACCCGATCGAGCTGCCCGCCATGGGGGGAAACATGGCCCCCGGGCGGCCCCACCTGGCGGCTGCCCTGGTTGAGGCTGGCCACGTGGCCACCAAACGCGAAGCCTTTGACCGCTGGCTGGGGGACCACGGCCCCGTCTACGTGCCCTACGAAAAATTTTCTGCCGCCGAGGGCATTCAGCTGCTGCGCGACTGCGGCGCGGTGCCGGTGTGGGCGCACCCGTGCCTGTTCAAGGGATCGACCGTAGATGCCCTGATGCCCCAGCTGGTGGCGGCGGGGCTGATGGGGGTGGAGGTCTACCACCCCCACCATAGCCCCAGCGATGTGCGGCGGCTGGAGGACTACTGCCGCCACTACGGCCTGCTGATGACCGGCGGCAGCGACTACCACGGCCCGCCGGAGCCCAAACCCGCCACCAAGGCCAGGCCCAGCGCCAAAAAATCCGCCGATGCTCCGGTGGAGCTCAACCACCTGCACCTTCCCCTGGAGCTGCTGAACCCACTCAAGCAGGCGGCGGCAACCCTGGCGACCAACTCCGACCAGCCATGACTGAGTTGACCTTTGACACGCTGGGCCGAGTGCTGGGCGGCATTTTGAGCCTCGATCCCGAGGCGTTTTTGGCCCTGCGCCAGTTCCCGTCCGACCGGGTAGACGCCCTGGCCCTGGCGGTGGTGTTTGTGGCGGGGCTGTCCCAGGCGGTGGCCCAGAGCATTATTTTGTTTGCCAACCGGGTGAAACCCTGGCGGTTTGTGCTGAGTCTGGTGCTGGCGGGGCTGCTATTTGTGGCGGGCTACCTATTTTGGGCGTTGAGCATCTGGCTGGCCAGCCGTTGGTTTCTAGAACAGTCGATTCCCTGGCAGACGGTGGCCGACAGCCTGGCCTTTAGCTACCTGCCCCTGGTGTTTAGCTTTTTGGGGGCCATGCCCTACCTGGGTGTCCCGGTGCTGCGGCTGCTCTCGGTGTGGAACCTGCTGGCTGTGGTGGTCGGTTTTGCGGTGCTGGCCAATCTCTCGGTGACCCAGGCGGTGGGCCATGTGGGCCTGGGGTGGATTGTGCTGCAGGTGCTGCAACAGACTGTGGGCCAGCCGATTGTCAACCTGGGCCGCTGGCTCACCAACCGGGCGGCGGGGGTAAAGCTGGTGGTCAACCGGTGGCAGATCAAAACGCTGATCACCGCCGGGCCTATGGGGACAAAAACCGCCGACAGCAGCGGCCAGCCAGGGATGGAGACAGTCCCTGCTTCGGTGGCGATGGAAACGCTGTCGGCAGGGAGTGACGAACTTTCGGGGCGTGTCAAACCGCGAGGCAAAACCCGGCGGCAGGGGTTGCCCAAGCTGGAGACCCGGCGGCTGACATTGCTGGGAATCTACCTGGGCCTGGGCCTGCTGGCCCTGGTGGTGGCTCTCAGCCTGGAACCCCTGCGATCGCTTCTGTTCACCGGCCAGAGCCAGAGTCGCTCGGCCCGCTGGCTAGCCGATCTGGTCTGGGTCGGCGCGATCGCCCTGGTGGTTGGCGCCATGCTGGCTCCGCTGGAGGCCCTGGGCTGGTGGGCGGGCTGGTACGGCGACGAGGTCGATACCCTTGGCCCCCAGCCGATTGAGCAACCTGAGGGCGATCGCGCCTGTCCGCGCCGCTTCATTGTCTACCTCGACGGTATCAACCAGGCCACCGCCACCTATCAGCCCACGGTCGCCCGCTACCTCGACGAACTGGACCAGCACCTGCCTGCCACCATTACCCTGGTCAAAGGGCTGATTCCCTACTCGGTGCTAAACCGATCGCTGACCCAGGACCGCCCCCTGGCCTTCTTCTGGCGCGGGGTTGAGGCGCTGGCCCAGCGGTTGGGCCCCTGGGTAGGGCTGGTCATCAATATCCGCAATATTTTGATTGTGGCGGTGTCGGCGGACCAGCGCTTTGGCCCTATCTACAACCAGGGGGTGGCCCAGCGGGTCTACGAAAGCCTGCTGCAGGCGGGGTACCCCACCAGCGGCGGCATTCCTCTGACGCTGATTGGTTACAGCGGCGGCGGCCAGATTGCCCTGGGCATTTTGCCCTTTTTGAAACAGGCCCTGGGGGCCCCGATCGAAATTATTTCCCTGGCCGGGGTGATAGCGGGGAACGGATACGCCACCGAGGCCGAGCAGATCTACCACCTGGTGGGCCGCAAAGACCCGATCGAGCGCCTGGGGCCAGTTATGTTCCCCCGCCGCTGGAGAATTGTGCCGCTCTCCTACTGGAACCGGGCCAGGCAGAAAAGGAAAATTACCTTCATCTCCCTGGGGCCGGTCGGGCACCAGACGCCAGGGGGCGTCCTCGACGACCAGGCGATGTTGCCGGATGGGCGCAGCCACCTGCAGCAAACCCTGGATCTTAGCCTCGATATTCTGGTGGGCGATCTGCGCCAGTACCTGGACATTCAAAAAGTTCAGGTGGTTAAGCTGGGCAACTACTACCACTTCCAGAGCGCCGCCTTTAACCACCCCAGCTACTACCCGCTGCGGCAAACCCTGCCCGCCCCCTGGTACCAACCCGTGGGGAACTGGGTGGGGCGGCTGGTACTGCCCGAACCGGCCCAGCGCAGTCAGATTGACGGAGTATGGCTGGAGCTGCTGCATACCCCTCCCGCCTACCGCCCCTGGCTTGGGCAACGGGTCATCCTGCGCTGGCAGGGGGCAGCCGGCCTCAACTACCGCTTTCAGGCCGTCACCCGCGACATTCACTTCAGCGCCGGGGCCGAAGACTCCCACCGCCAGGGCCTGATTTTGCCCACCCGCCTCAACCACTGGCGTCTGGTGACGCCGCTGGAATCGTTGGCCGGAGCGCACCCCATCGACGACATCCTGGTCAAGCTGCCGGAACCCGTAGCCGTCACCCCCGATTCATCCAACTCCCCATCCACCCATCCACCCCACCACCCATCTATCCATACACCCACCCTCACCCTCACCGTCCTCCACGAGCCAATCCAAATTTCCGGCCCCTACACCGCCCTGGTACAGTTTCTCGGCCCGGTCGACGATGACCTGGAGTGCTACCGGGTGGTGCACTACAACCTCGCCACCCAGGCCTTTGACGGGCTGAGCGAAACGGTGCGCCTGCCGACGGTGGTCGCCGACGACAACGGAGTGCTGCCCTTTACCAATGCCGGGCTGGAGCGATCGCCCCTGAATGCCTCCGGCTGGTACCTCTACGGAGCCCAGTCCCACGACGGTGACTTTGTGGTGAAAGCGCTGCGCCCCCGATGCCTGTTTCAACTGCGCCCCGATCACGTGATCACCAGTGCCCACCAGGGCAGGCAGTACCTGCGGCGCGAGTCATGGCGTCACCTGGCCCAGCGCAAGGGCACCGCCGCAGCGGTTTTGATTGACCCCAGCGCCACCTCCGAGCAGGCCGCCATCGCCCGATGGCAGGAGGGCGATCAGGCGCTGCTGGTGCATGTCTACGGCGGCATTGGCGGCGAGCAGCGCGAACCGGCGGCCCAGGGGCCGATCTACTTTGGTCACTTTGCCTACGGCATTGCCACGGTGGTGCGCGATCCCCTGGCCGACGAGCTTCAGTTTGAAATTCGCTACCATCAGGTCTACACTCACAACCGGCGCGGGCTGGTAGCGGGGGCCCTCGACTGGCCGCTGTACATGGGCGATCGCCAGTGGGGCTTCATGGGCAGCCGGCCGGTCTCAGATATTTTGATCAGGCTGCCCGCCTACACGCAACCCTTCGACTTCAACGGCCAACCCTGGTCGGCCCTCGACGACCTGCGCCTGGAGCTAGAGCTGATGACCGCCCGCTACCGCACGGGCGACGGTACCGGCGTCACCTACGTAGGCCCCGCCAACAACTGCGCCCAGGACTCTAACCAGGCCATGTACGCCAGCGCCATCCACCTGGAGGAGGCGGTCAAGGCTCACCGGGCCACGCTCAAAGCCTGGGAAGCCCAGAACCCCGAGCAGGCCAAGCAGTTCCAGCAGCTGCTCCGCCTGCGCCGGGCGATTCAGCAGGAGCTGCTGCCCTTTGGCAGCGCCCGGGCCGACTGGGCCGACGAGCAGGAATCCCTGGGCAGCAACCTGTCGGACTTTCCCTTAAAGACCCTGGGCCGAGGCCTATTGAGCTGGCGCACGATGCTGCCCCGCAAAGCCAGCGACACCATGACCCAGCTCTGTCTACGCCACGGCGCGGCCCTCTGGGTGCTGCGCACCAACCAGCTCGGCGGTCACGACCCCACCATCGAACCCTTGGCTCCGTTCACGCTCTAGCCCGCTGGGCCAGCGCTCCACTTCCCCATCCGTAGGTGACTAGAACTGGCGGGCAGGAATATAGCCATCGCCAGAACCGTTAGGACATGACCAACGCTCCAGAAGCAATGGCGTATAGCCATTGCGCCGCCCCCGTTTTTGCCGTTGGCAGGGGCCAATGTCCTAAGCGCGATGGCCATCGCTAGCCATCGCTATATAAAAACCCTTGCTGTGGGTGTTGGGTACTGGGTGCCAGGTGTCAGGAGTGGTTGGCCAACTTGCGCCGCAGAGTACAAGGGCCATTGCTACATCAAAAAGATGCTGCCCGTCTCCTGCAGAACAATCGCATTGCTGTCGTCATCCAGGGTTGGGGTTGGGGCAAGCTCCACCGTAAAGGCTGTTTCCTGGGGGGAGACCTCTGTCAGGGTGGCCTGGGTTAATCCACCGTCTGCTCGATAAAACGCAATAGTCATAGGCGCACTCAGGCCCGACAGTTCGACGCTTTCGCCACTGGCCAGGGTGCGCGCGTCGGTTACCGCAATGGCTTCGTAGGTGATCGCCGAGCCACTATTGTTGTGAAGCGTGATGGTTACATCACCCTGGACCGGACCGATGGACCCTACCGGCGTCAGGCGCTCGTACAGGGACGGGATAGTTTCAGCCTGGGCCAGCCAGTTGACGCTGGATAGTTGGGGCTGTGACGGCTGGACCGCTGGTGCTGTTTGGGCATTCACCTTAGCCACCCCAAGCACCGCCACCACCAGCAGGCTATTGCCCAAAAACGATAGTCTGCGCTTAGTGGTACTGGGTTTTGACACAGTAGACATAGGATTTAGAAATCTCCCTATTTAGTTACTATTTCATGATCGGGAAAATAGGTTGCCTCGCTATCCCTCAGCCAAAGGAAGTAGGCCTCTATCCAGAGGCGTATCTCTGTCATAGAATTCAGGCCCAGCAACTAGAGCGGCGATCGCGCTAAAACATGCCGTCGGGTTGATTCTGTAGCGAAATAGGGTCATTAGGCTAAGTACGGGGCAGTTCTGGGGTCAGGGAGGCCGGTTTCGTGAAAGCGCACTCTATTTTCGACTGGGTTTCGGTGCTGGGGCCAATTTTGCTGTCCTGGCCGCTGTTGATTACGGTTGTGCTGCTATTTTTCTACCGGCCGCTGTTCAGCCTGCTCGAGAAATTTTCGAACAGCAATATTCAGAAAGCAAAAATTGGACCAGTTGAACTTGAGGAATCCAAGCAGACCTATGTTGAGTCCCTCAAGCTATTGTTGACCAGCTTTGTGTCTGAATCTGAGCTTCACCACCTGCAGCAACTCGATACAGACCAGGATGCAGAGTCTTTTGACCACTCCGCCGACTTGATTGGCGACCTCAAGCGGCTGACTAGCCTGGGCTTTGTCAGCGCCAAGTCAGACCTCGATCAGCTGCCTGAGGGAGGGAATCTGACCCAACACGTCAATCTCACTCCCCAGGGCAAGAAATATTTGGCCCTGCGGGAGAGCCTGCTAGCCGACGAGTCGGTCGAGGCGGAATCTGACGCCTAGGGCTGTCGTCACCTGGTCTCTAATGCCCCAGAGTAAACGGCTACAGTTCCTAGTCAATGACTTGGGTCGGGCGTGGCAACACCGATATTGAAGGGTGTTGGCCAGAATTGATGACACGCCCTCAGGGGATCCCAAGCAGGATTTTTCCTCCTTATTTCCTCCTTATGGGATGGGTCAAGGGCCTCGTCCGTCCTAGGATGGTATAGCTATCGCCTCTGGGTTTTGGGGATGTCCAGCCGTTCTGGGCATGGTCATCGCTATAGTTGCTAAAAACTCTTGGGTTGTTCTTACCCCATGGCCAAACTCATTTTGATCCGCCACGGGCAAAGTCTGTGGAATGCCGCCAACAAGTTCACGGGTTGGGTCGATGTGCCCATGAGCGAACGGGGGCGGGCAGAGGCAACCATTGCGTCGTGTAAGTTGCGGGACGCAGGCTACACCGTGGATATTTGCTTCACCAGTATGCTGATTCGGGCGATCGAAACGGCGATTGTCTGTCTGACTGAATGCGATGAGGTGCGCGGTGGTCGCATTCCCTACATCTGGCACGACCCGGCAGAGCCCGACTGGCACGGTTGGGATCACCACATTGGCCAACCCGAGCAAGAGCTTAAGATCATTCGATCTCCGGCCCTGGATGAGCGCTACTACGGCGACCTCCAGGGGTTGAATAAAGCCGAAATGTCGGCCAAGTTTGGTGAACAGCAGGTTCACCTCTGGCGTCGTTCCTACGATGTGCGTCCGCCGGGGGGCGAGAGTTTGGCCGATACGGTAAAGCGGACGGTCCCTTTTTTTGAGCAGGCTATTTTGCCAGAACTCCTGTCCGGGAAAAATGTGCTGGTGGCAGCCCACGGCAATTCGCTGCGATCGATACTGATGGTCCTCGATCGCCTCAGCGAGGATGAGGTGGCCCACCTGGAACTGGCTACGGGGGTCCCCATTACCTACGATGTGGATGCCCAGGGCGCGTTTACCCAGAAACAAATATTAGTTGCGTAACAGCTCCGGCGATCGCCTCCGGGTTGGCTTTCCATGCTCCATTCACGTGGGCTAAAGCCAATTCGATCTGAGATGAGATTCCTCAACCCATCGGGCAGTTTGGGGTGCCGGGGCGGTTTTCAGCCGCATTCATAGGTGATGGCCTGAATGTTGTCGGTAGAGCAAACTGGTTCGGGAAAACCAGATGGTGGACCCAGTTGTCGAGTTCTGGGTCTGGGGAATGGGCTATCAGGGCGTAAATTCTACGGCCGCAACAGCGATTGCTGAATGTCGCGATCGCGCCGTGAAGAATCCGTAACCCGCGTGAGCAGTGAGATCCTTATAATCCACTCCGCTCTATTTTTCCGCCACAGCCGTTTCACGAACCGAATAACAAACCGGCGATGCACTCCATCGATTGTGACGTCAACAAATTTTGCCTCTAAATACTCTCGATATTGATCTCAAAGATAAGAACCACTTCGCCTATTCATAACTATAATCAGTGTGGAATCTATGTACAGGGTTGTAGATACTGGATCAAATCGCTGACCTATTGAGTCGTCAGACGATCGATCATCAGTTAGAGTAGATAAAAGAACTCCCAACACCTGGTGAAAGTCGCCCAGCGACTACCACAACTTCGACGTATACATTTATGGACGCTCTGAGCTATGGCAGTAAAAAGTAAGGAAGCTTTGACAGGCAAAGAACTTTTGGCCAAAGTCAAGGAAAATGACGGCCTGACCAAGCGGGAACTGGCTAAGGAATGCGGCTACTACACCGTAGGCAAAGACGGTCAAGTTCGGGTCAACCTGGCCGAGTTTTATGATGCGCTACTGTCGGCTAAGGGCATTCAGCTTGAACCCGAGAAAACCAAAGACGGTAGGGGCCGGGAGGCTTCCTACAGCGTCACGGTTCACAAAAACGGCCAGATTGTGATTGGGGCGGCCTACACCCAAGAAATGGGCCTCAAGACCGGCGATGAGTTTCAGATCAAGCTGGGCTACAAGCACATTCGCCTGGTCAAGCTCGACAGCGATGGCAATGAAGAAGGGGAAGAGTAGGCTGTAGCCCAATGTTTGGGGGCTGTTATCAATTAGCGGCTAAACGCTCAAAAATCAAAGGTTACAGCCCCTAGTCTGGCTTTTAGCTGAGGCGTGGAAAGGCCTGATATACCGGGCTTTTAGCCACAATTGATGATACGCCCTGATGACACGCCCCCAGGCAGCGGTATTCCTAAATCTATACATAGGGAACACCGCTGCCCACCTCCATTGACTGAACTCCGTCAAAACTCGTTTTGCCCAGATCTGCCTGGGCGAGGCCTCATTATTGTCAAGTTTTGTGGGTCAACCCGTTTCCTCAGATGAGTGGAGGCTTTCTCGGTTAGACACAGAACGGGAACGACTCCTTGAGGCGTAGGCAACGGTTGGGAATCGAAAGATTTGGCTGGTAGTTCCCAGTTTCTAAAGGCGTCTCCGCGCACCTGTCAAGGCGCCAGTCTTAGTGGCACCGTCAATCCCTGACTTAGAAAGTGGTCCCAGAGGTTTAGTCAGGGGATTTTAAGTCACCTGTACTGCCAACGTTGACAGTACAGGTACACACGTATTTGGGTTTGATAACAGTGCCGCAAATCAAGCCTAAAGCCAAAAACCGCATCGGTTTCCGCTGCCCCAGGCCGTTGTTTCTACCCTGGGATAGATTTTAAGCGGGCAGGCCTGCGCTAAATTTTTATAACTATTGAAAAGTCTGGGTCAATCTGCCTAACAGATATATGTGCTGGTGAGGCCAACGTTGATTTCAACCGCATCCTGCACCAGTTTTCCGTCCAGGTTAAGCTGGTGCGTCGATCGCTTTGTCCTCCACTTTTTGGGATCTGAGACCATCCCTAGCCCGTCTGCGAATCGGCCACGCTTAGGTAAGTGCAGGGTATGCTAGGCACCTACCGCGCGCTTTTGATAATTGGGGAGCTGTCCATCCTTGGTGGGGGCAATAGTTCGTGGTTAGCTCCGCAGGCCGCCATTACCTACGAGGTAATGGCGAAGCCGCAGGTGCCGCAGATTTTAGCCCGCTGCCAGGCTCAACCGTTTAATGCGATCGTGCTGGAACTGGATACGGCCGACCCCGGGGAACTGAACCTGCTCCACCAGATCAGGCAGGAATTGGGGGCGATCGCGCCGCCAGTGGTAGTCGTAGGGGACGACGTGGCAGCGCTCATTGTGGCAGCCTTTAAGTGGGGGGCCGCTGACTACCTGGTCAAGGCCCAGCTCACCCCGGCGGGGCTGGCCACCTGTGTAGGAGAGGCGATCGCCCAGACCCAACGGGACCGCCAGCCCGTTCCGGAACTACCGGCCAGCCTGGAGCGGCCGGAGCAGCTAGAGGAGCGGCTCCGGCTTGTGACCCAGGCTGTCAAGGGAGTGATATTTGACTGGGATTTAAACGCTAACAGCGTCTATCGATCGGACCAACTGCACGATCTGGTGGGGTTTGAGGCCAGCGAGGCCGCCTCGACGCCGCAGTGGTGGTGCGATCGCCTGCATCCCGACGACCTGGCCCGACTACAGCCCGAGCTAGAGGCGCTATTTACCAGCACCAGCGAGCACTACGAAAGTGAATACCGGGTTCGTCACCGCGATGGGCACTGGGTAGATGTGTGGGAGCGCGGCTATCTGGTGCGGAATGCCCAGGGCGAAGTCGTTCGCATTGTCGGCTCCACCGTCGATATTTCCGAGCGCAAACGCCGAGAGGCCGAGCGCGAAAAAACCGCCGCCGCCCTGGCCGAGAACGAATCCAGACTCCAGTGCTTTGTCAACGCCAATGTCGTCGGCATTCTCTACGGCGATGCCCAGGGCTACATCTACAAGGCCAACGATGAACTGCTCAGGATCATTGGCTACAGCCGCACGGAGCTAGAGGCTGGGAACATTCATTGGGCCAGCATCACTCCCCCAGAGAGCATGCCGCTGGATGAGTATGCCATTGCCGAATCGCGGGCTAAGGGAGCCTGCACCCCTTACGAAAAGGAATACCTTCGCAAGGACGGCAGTCGGGTACCGGTGCTGATTGGCTACAGCCAGGTAGGCGAAACCAGGGAAGAAACCATTGCCTTTGTGCTCGATTTGAGTGCGCTCAAAGCCGCAGAAGCCCAGCAAGAAATTCTGCTGCGGCGAGAGCAGCAGGCCCGCGCCGAGGCCGAGCGAGCTAACCGAGTCAAAGATGAATTTTTGACTATTCTTTCCCACGAGCTGAGAACCCCCCTCAACCCTATTCTGGGCTGGGTCAGGCTGCTGCAGACCCGCCAGCTAAGTGCGGCCAAAACCGCCCAAGCCCTGGCCACCATTGAGCGAAACGCCAAACTCCAGGCCCAGCTGGTCGACGATCTCCTGGACATGGCCAAGATTCTGCGGGGCAAGCTCAGAATCGATCCCAGGCCGGTCGATCTCAACGCTGTTGTGGAGTCGGCCATAGACACCGTGAGACCAGCCGCCACCGCAAAGTTTATCTCCCTGAGCTACGCGGTGGAGCAGGCCCCTCCAAACGCTGCCCCTTCAACCCCTGACGGGGCAGCGACAGCGACAGCGACAGATCAGGGTCTGCGCTTTCAGGTGACGGGCGACAAAGCACGACTACAGCAAGTAGTCTGGAACCTGCTCTCCAACGCGGTCAAATTTACCCCGGAGGGCGGGCAGGTGGAGGTGGGGCTGAGCCAGGGCGATCGCCAGGTTGACATCACCATCAAAGACAATGGCAAAGGCATCAAACCCGAATTTCTGCCCCGGTTGTTTGAGTTGTTCCGCCAGGAAGATATTTCCATCACCCGTCAGTACGGGGGGCTGGGGCTGGGACTGTCGATTGTGCGCTACCTGGTGGAAGCCCACGGCGGCACTGTGGCCGCCAATAGCCCTGGGGAAGGCCTCGGGGCCACCTTTACCGTCAGCCTGCCGCTTCTCAAGACCGAAGCACCCCTGGACGCGCCTCCAGGGACACCACAACCCCTGCCCGGTCCGTCCCTAGGCGGCATTCGCCTGCTGGTGGTAGACGACCATCCGGCCACCCTCGATCTGTTGGCCACCCTGCTCAAACAGCAGGGGGCCACAGTGCTAACGGCGGCCTCTGCCCTGGAGGCGATGGAAAAACTGGAGTCCTTTCGGCCTGATCTGCTGATCAGCGACATCGGCATGCCCATTGCCGACGGCCATACCCTGATTCAAGCAATTCGGGCCCTACCTGCGGATCAAGGAGGGCAGGTGCCGGCCCTGGCCTTCACCTCCTACTGCCAGGACAGCGACTACCAGCAAACTAGAACCAGTGGCTACCAGCGCCACATTGCCAAGCCCCTCGAAATCGATCAACTGATCGAAGCAATCGTGGATATGACCGACGCACCCGATCCCCCCCTGCCATAACAGGTGTAGCTGCCTCTGCGCTGACAAAACATCGGTTGTTAAGCATAGGTTACGGCGCTGGCCCCCTACGCTGGCTCCAGCCTGCCTACTTAGCTGTAGCGGTCGAGGAGATCGCCTAGCAGGTCTTCGAAGTGGCCAAAGCGGCCAAATTCCATATCGTCAAAGTCGTCGGTTTGTCTGCTGCTGGGTTGGCTGGCAGCTGGGTATTGGGGGGCAGCTTTTTTCCAATGGACACCGTAGCGATCGTACTGGCGGCGTTTTGTTGGGTCTGAGAGCACGTCGTAGGCTTCGGTGAGGGCTTGAAATTGCGCTACCGCGGCTGCATTGTTGGGGTTGAGGTCGGGATGGAGCTGGCGGGCCAACTCCCGATAGGCCCGTTTGATGGTGAACAGGCTGGCCTGGCGGTCGACCCTTAGGACCGCATAATAATCCACTGACTCTGGGGGAGTTGGCATCGGTTTGCTGTCTGGTGAATGGCTGCGGATAGCCCGCTGGCGAAATCCCGGCTGCTTTTTCACTATACTGGACGGCTCCATTGGTGCAGGCCCGAAACCCCCAAAACAAAGCCTTAGGCGTTTTCCTGCTTGCGACTGAGGCGATCGCGGCCTGAATTGAGTAGCTTGTATATACCCTCAAAATCCTGGATGACACCCGAGCCCAGAAGCAACCCCCTTACCTTCATCAGGGAGGTTCTAACCATGACTACGTTTGAGCGACCGTCAATTACCCCAACCCAGCCCCAACCCGCCCAAACAGCGATTGGCCTGGCCGAGCCACCGAGCCATGGACCGCAGTGGCTGGCGGGAACTGCAAATGGGTTGGTGTCCATCAGGTCTGTCGGGCAGTCTGACCCGAGAGTAGATCTAGAAGGGCACACGATTACGGCCCTGGCAGTCGGTCCCGATCGCCTCTGGGCCATTGCCGATCGCACCTCGATCTGGCAGCGCGACGCCGACCAGCGGTGGCGCAGGGTGGCTGCGATCACCGATGTAGCGCTAAATTGCCTGCTCCCTTTTGACGACACGGTTTTAGTTGGCAACTCCGGGGCCCGCCTGCTACGCCTGGAAAACGGCAGCCTGGAATGGCTCAACGGCTTTGAGTCGGTGCAGGGGCGCGACGAGTGGTACACCCCCTGGGGTGACCCGCCCGATGTGCGATCGCTGGCCCTTAGCGCCTGCGGCGATCTCTACGTCAACGTGCACGTGGGCGGCATTGTGCGATCCAGCGATCGCGGCCAGACCTGGCAGCCCACCATTGATGTTCACGCCGACGTCCACCAGGTATACACCCTGGCCGATCGGCCCGACTGGGTGCTGGCGGCCACCGCCGAGGGGCTGGCTATCAGCACCGATCGGGGGCGCTCCTGGGACTTCGATCGCGACCATCTGCACGGAGCCTATGCCCGCGCGATCGCCGTCTGTGGCGAAACCATTCTGATGTCGGCCTCCACCGGCCCCCGCACCAGCCGGGCGGCCCTGTACCGCCGCCCCCTGTACGGACCAGGAGGGTTTGAAAAATGTGATCAGGGGCTGCCCCAGTGGTTTGCTGACAACATCAACACCGGGACTCTGGCAACCGCTGGCCGTTGCGCCGCCTTCGGCACCAGCAATGGTGAGATCTTTGGCTCGCAGGATGCGGGCCTGACCTGGCGGCGGCTGGCCACAGGGCTGGCCCCTGTGCGCTGTCTCACCCTGAACTCTCTGTCGGGGGAGTAGGCTGTCGGGGGAGTAGGACTCTTCGGAGTTTAGAGTACCGCTGCGACAGGTTTAGGGTGCTGGGTCTCGGGTGTCAGGAATGGTTGACCAACTTACGCCGCAGAGCACTAGCCCCGCCTGACGGCAAACAGTCAACCGCTCCTGACACCTAGCACCCGGCACCTAACACCCACAGCAAGGGTTGTTATATTTCTGCCCGACAATCCTAGCCCGACAATCCTAGTAGGACACGCCAGGAGTTTTCTTCAGGTAGGTGTCAGCGGTGACCTGCTTCAGCATAAAGTCAGCCACATCGGCACGGGCGATCTTGGCCCCAAAATCAATGGTTTCGCCGTGGCGGTATTGGCCGGTAAAGTCATCGTTGGTGAGTCCGGCGGGGCGCACAATGACCCAGTCCAGGCTGCTCTGTCGAATGATTTGCTCCTTGTCGGCGTGGTCGGCGATCGCATTGCGCAGCACCAGCGGAATGATGATGTAGCGGACCAGAAAGCCAACCTGTTTGCGGCTGTCGCCCACCCCCAGCGATGACTGGTAAACCAACCGCCGCACCCCGTGCTGCTCCATGGCTGCGACAATGGTTCGCACGCCGTCCGTCAGCGCAGGGCTCCGCTTCAGGCTCGAGGACCCCAGGGTCGAGAGCACCGCATCCTGCCCCTGCACCGCTTTCTCAACGGTGGTTTTGTCGGTTACATCCCCCTCGATGGTCTTGAGGGAGGGGAAGTCGGCCAGGAGATCGTCGGCGTGGCGAGAGAACCCGGTGACGGCATGCCCCTGGGCCAGCGCTTGCTTCACCACCTCGCGGCCCGTGTCCCCCGTTGCGCCAAAAACTAGCAAGTTCATCCTGTGCTCTCCATCGTCACCATATAGTCTCTCCAGGGTGGCAGACGGGGCGATCGCTGGCGTCTACCCTGAGATGAATTGTGTTGATTGCCCTGCTGGCCGGGGATCTGTAACCGGAGGTTCTCGGGACTCCAAAGACTACTGCTCTGTCAAGCCTAAATTTGTAGATTGGGTGGCGAGCTGGCGTAACCCAACAGGGCTGACTGCCGTTGGGTTACGCTCCGCTGATGCTGTTGGCGAAATCAACAATCTGCAAAATACGCTTGGAAAAGTTGCCCCAAAGGCCCCCTAGCCCCCAATTTTGGGGGTACCGGAAAGTCAAAGTCCCCCATAGCTGGGGGATTTTGGGGGCTACGCCGAGCAATTCCTTGAAGAAATAATTCGCCAACAGCATCCGACACCTGACACCTGACACCTGCCCCCCCAGCCAAGGTCGCACTATATTCTGCTAACCATTACTAGCTAGTGTTGCCGTAGGTTGCAGCATCCTTAAACAAAGGTTAAATCGTGCCTGAAATCACATTTTGCGATCGCCCAATTTGATCTGATCAAAGGGTCACTTCTCATGTCCTGACCCAGGACGGATCACCTATGGATACCCCTTCTCCGGTAGACGTTGCGGTTGCCACGGCCCTGGCCAAGGAGCGCACCGCCGACGATATTGAGAGCATCAAGCGGGCGTTTTTGAACAATCTATTCTACGTGCAGGGCAAGCCGGTGTCGTTGGCCACCCAGCACGACTACTACATGGCGCTGGCTTACCTGGTACGCGATCGCATGCTGCACCGCTGGAACGGCACCGCCGAGAGCTACACCCAGCATCGGGCCCGCACGGTGTGCTACCTGTCGGCAGAGTTTCTAATGGGGCCGCACCTGGGCAACAACCTGATCAACATGGGCATCTACGAGCAGGTGAAGCAGGCGATGGCCGAGCTGGGCCTGGACTTTGACACCCTGCTGGCCCAGGAGGAGGAGCCGGGGCTGGGCAATGGGGGGTTGGGCCGGCTGGCGGCCTGCTACCTCGACTCCCTGGCCTCCCTGGAGATCCCCTCAGTGGGCTACGGCATTCGCTACGAGTTTGGCATCTTTGAGCAGGACCTGCGCGACGGCTGGCAGGTGGAGCGCACCGACAAGTGGCTGCGCTACGGCAACCCCTGGGAGGTGGCCCGACCCGAGTGGTCGGTGGCAGTCAAGTTTGGCGGCTACACCGAGCCCTACACCGACGACCAGGGCCGCTACCGGGTGCGCTGGGTGCCCCACCGTGAGGTGCTGGGGGTACCCTACGACACCCCCATCCTGGGCTACCGGGTCAACACCGCCAACACCCTGCGCCTGTGGAAGGCCGAGGCAATCGAATCCTTTGACTTTGCGGTGTTCAACCAGGGCAACTACTACGGCGCGGTCGAAGAAAAAGTGGCCTCCGAAAACCTCTCCAAGGTGCTCTACCCCAACGATGAAACCCAGGCGGGCAAGCAGCTGCGACTGGAACAGCAGGCATTCTTTGTCTCCTGCTCCCTGCAGGACATGTTCCGCATTCTGGCCGGGCAGAATATGCCCGTTGAGCAGTTCCACGAGAAATTTGCCATTCAGCTCAACGACACCCACCCGGCGATCGCCGCCGCCGAGCTGATGCGCCTGCTGCTGGACGAGCACGGCCTCGACTGGACCCTGGCCTGGGAGATCACGCAGAAGACCCTCGCCTACACCAACCACACCCTGCTGCCGGAGGCGCTGGAGAAGTGGCCGGTTAGCCTGTTTGGGCGACTGCTGCCCCGCCACCTGGAGATCATCTACGAGATCAACCGCCGCTTCCTGGAGCTGGTGCGAATGAAATTCCCCAAAGACAGCGCTCGCCTGGCCCGGATGTCGCTAATCGACGAAAGCGGCGATCGCTACGTACGGATGGCCAACCTGGCCTGCGTCAGCAGCCACACCATCAACGGTGTCGCCGCCCTGCACAGCGAACTGCTCAAAGAAACGGTGCTGCGCGACTTCTACGAACTGTTTCCCGAAAGGTTTACCAACGTCACCAACGGCGTCACCCCCCGTCGCTGGATGGTGCTCAGCAACCCCCGCCTGAGCACGCTGGTTTCGGCCCGCATCGGCGATCGCTGGATCAAGCACCTGGACGACCTCAAACAAATTGAGCCCCTGGCCGATGACCCCGGCTTCCGAGACCAGTGGCGCGGCATCAAGCAGGCGGTGAAACGCGATTTGGCCAGCCGCATCCACAGCCAGTTTGGCATTCTGGTTGACCCCGCCTCGCTGTTCGACGTGCAGGTGAAGCGCATCCATGAGTACAAGCGCCAGCACCTCAATGCCCTGCACATCGTCACCCTCTACAGCCAGCTGAAGCAGAACCCCAACCTCGACATCACCCCCCGCACGTTTATCTTCAGCGGCAAGGCAGCCCCCGGGTACCACATGGCCAAGCTGATGATCAAGCTGATCACCGCCGTGGGCGACATGGTCAACAAAGATCCCGACCTGCGCAACCAGATCAAGGTGATTTTTCTGCCCAACTACAACGTCACCAACAGCCAGCGCATCTACCCGGCCTCCGACCTGTCGGAGCAGATTTCCACCGCCGGATTTGAGGCCTCGGGCACCGGCAACATGAAGTTTGCCATGAACGGGGCGCTCACCATCGGCACCCTAGACGGGGCCAACGTGGAGATTCGCGACGCCGTCGGGGCCGAAAACTTCTTTTTGTTTGGCCTTACCGCCGATCAGGTGGTGGCCCACAAGACAGAAGGCTACAGCCCCTACAGCTACTACCAGCGCAACCCCCTGCTCAGGGATGCCATCGACCTGATCGCCTCGGGGCACTTTTCCCAGGGCGATCGCAGCCTGTTTCGCCCGCTGCTCGAGAAGCTACTGCACCAGGACCCCTTCATGCTGCTGGCCGACTACCAGGCCTACATCGACTGCCAGCAAACCGTGGGCCAGGCCTACAGCGATACCGATAGCTGGACCCGAATGGCGATTCTCAACGCGGTGCGGATGGGGTGCTTTTCCAGCGATCGCTCCATCGGCGAGTACTGTAGCCACATCTGGAAAGTCTCCCCCTTCCCCGTTGGCCTGGTGGACTACGGCGAACTGGGCGGCGATCCCGGTGGCAAGCTCACCTGCAAGCTGAGCTGAGCTTACACGGGGGGCACCGCTGGCAGGTCGGGTACGTCCCCCGTCTGCTCCAGGCTGCTGGCCTGGAACTGGGTTCGGGTCAAAAATCGCAGCGTCTCCTGGTACATGGGCTTCCAGTAGCCATTACTCATGTTCTGGCTGATCTCCAGCGGGTCCACCATGGGGTGGGGCACCAGGGCCGCACTGGGAAAGGTGTACAGGTAGTGGTTGTCGTAGCGTTTGAAGATGGAGGCGCGGCTCAGCGATTGAGAAAACTTCTGGTTGATTCGAACGTCGGCGGCGTCCTCGTTTTCGGTCAAAACCATCAGCGTCGGCGTTGGGCGCAGGGCGGCCAGGTTGTCCTGTCTGCGCACAAACGCGCCAAACTGGTTGGCGGCGGTAAAGCAGCTCAGCGGAAACCGCAGCTCATCCCAGCCAAACTCCTGAATCCCCAGCGGGCCAGCCAGGTTGACGTAGCGCTCGCGGGTTTCACCGTACACCTCCAGCAGGGGGGCAAAGGCCACCACCCCGGCCACCCGCTGGGGGTATCTGGCCCCCAGGGCCAAAGCCACCGCCCCACCCACCGACAGCCCAACGGTATATATAGGGCCGGGCATGGCCTCCAGTTCGCTCAGCCGGGCCTGGGCATCGCTCAGGTAGCTCAGGTGCGACGAGACAAAGTAGCGGTCAAACTCGGGGTCGTTTTCGCGCTCGATCGCCGCTGCAATATCCAGCAGGCGCGGCTCTAGCTGGCGCAGCCGGGCCACCATGCCCACCATCTGCACGGGCGAGGGCGACACCGCACCCACCCCACCCGCAGCAGCCAGATTGGCGAGAAAGCTTTGCAGCACCGGGTCGGCGTTGACCTTTTCGCGCAGGGGAGCCAAAATTTCGGGCTTGAGATCGACCTGGGGCCAGTACTGCTGGGGAATGCCGTAGGCATGGCCGGCCAGGGTGGCCTGGTACACATTGAAGCCATTGCGAAACAGGTAGTCGGCCAGCCGTGCCATCTGGTGAGGTTTGGCGCTAAACCCGTGAAACATTAGGACGGTGCCCTGAGTCGGGGTGCCCGCGTCGTGAAACAGATAGTAGGGAAAGGCCCCATCGCGGCGATCGGGATGGCTGGCCAGGGTTTGGATATAGGCATCGATGCGCTGGCGGGTCTGCTGCAGCTGGGCTTCAGTTGGAGTCACAGAACTCGTTTGGGGGCTGGTTTGTAGAGTGACCATAGACCTGGGGGAGGAATAAGGACTGGTAGCGCTGGAGGGAATTCAAGCAAAATTCAAAATGGGAAAACCCTCAAGTCGTCGGTTTCCAGGCTGCTTAGAGCAGCGGCTGATTGCTGGACAGATGATTGCTGGACAGAATTGGCGCTAGGACTGGATGGCTGAGGGTGCTGTCCCTGGTGTCTACAGCGGCACCAGCCCAAATTCCACCAGGGCGGGGTAAAAGTTTCGGTTTTCGTGGCTGGGGCGGCTGAGCTTGATTAGGGCAAAGCGCTGCAGGGGCCGCAGCGATCGCCACTGCTCCGGGTCAATCTTTACCCCCAGGGATGCGGCCCTGGCCTGCACCTGCTCAGGGATATCGCTGTCGTTGTGCCAGGGGGGGTGGGGGTCAACGGCCAGGGTGGAGGCCGGCGCACCCTGCACCCGATGCACCAGGGCCTGCACGTAGGCGGTGTAGGTGAGGGTGGAGGCGCGATCGCCGCAGGGCAGCCGGGCCAGCTGCTCCCGTTCGGCCTGGCTAAAGCGGTTCCAGTGCTCCAGCTTGAGCTTGACGCCGCAGGTGTCGAGCTTGAGCCGCACCTGCATGGGAATACAGCGCAGCGACTCGACAAAGTCGGCCTCGAACTGAAAAAAGTCGCTGTCGTCTAAGCCGCGATCGCAATTTTGAACCATAGCAAAACCAGTCAGTAACAGGCTAAAACAGGTCAACTAGGGGCCCTGGTGGGGCTGAATGGAGTGCACGTCGAGCTGGTAGACCTGCCCCTGGTGGGTGACGGTGACGGGGGCGGGGCCAGCCCCGGTGGCCACTGGGGGGCCGGGCAGGGGGGTAAAGGTAACCCGCTCCACCTGTTCTCCGGCGGTGGGGGTGAGCGACTCGGCCACCTGGCTGGCCTGCTCCAGCTGATGGGTCAGCGACACCAGACCGCTGAGGCCGTTGATCAGGTCGCGCAGGCTGCGGCGCAGGGTCGGATCCCCCGTCAGTTCGTCCACGTCGGCAATCACCTTGTGGGCGCTTTGAAACACGTTGCGGGCCGAGTCCAGGGTCTGCTGCAGCATCACCAGGTTGGTGGGGCTGTTGAAAGTGCCCGTGATCGATCGCAGGTCGGCGGCGGCCAGGGCGGCATCGACGGAGAGGCGATCGAGGTTGACCAGAAACTGACTGTCCTGGAGCGCCGGTCTGAGGGTGGTGGTAATCGCCTCCAGGTTGACGGCGCTGCGGTTGATGTTGTCGAGGGTGGTGACGATGGTGCCCCGGTTGGTCACCACCAGCCGGTTGACCTCGGTCCCGGTCAGCTCAAATGAGGCGGCGGCATTGCCGATGTTCTCGGTGGCGCGATTGGCCGAGGCCACCAGCGGCCCCAGGTCGGTCTGCAGCTGCCGCGACAGAATAATCAGCTCCGCCGACAGCAGGCTGGCGCTCTCGGTCAGGGTGGTGGCGTTGTTGAGGGTGAGCTTCAGGTCATTGATAATCTCCGGGTCGGCAAAGGCGTTGGCTAGCCCCTCCGCCGAGCGAATCAGCGACTCGTAGCTGGCCCCCACGCTGCCAATCAGGCGATCGCCATGGCAAATAATCGTGTCCGGGCAGTCCTCACCGAGGGGGCTGAGGGCCAGCTCCGGCGGCGTTAGCGGGCGCTGGGGGGTAATGTCGATGGTGGTGTCGCCAATCAGGCCGGACTGGTTGACAAAAATTGTTGAGTCCCGCGGAATCCGCAGCTCGCTGTCGATGATTTCCACCGCCACATCGACGGCGTTGGTGCTGGGATTGATGCCGAGCACGCGCCCCACCGGCACCCCCCGGTAGCGGACGCTGGTGCCCTCCTGCATACCCAGGGTATTGGCAAACACAAACGTCGCCCGGTAAGTCCGTCGGCCAGGGTTGAGCCCGCGCAGCCACAGCACCAGCCCGGCAAATAACCCCACCGCAATCAGGATCAACAGCCCGACCGACCCTTCTCGAATTGCCCTTGCCCGCATGGTGCCTCTTACCCCAACCCCTGAACTGATTTGCACACAACCCTATTCTCCACCAAATTCGCCGGACCTGCCTCAGCTCGCGATCGCCCCTGGTTCTGGGGCCTGACATCAATTCTGACGGAAAGTTGTCCCTCCGCGGGGCCACCTCCGCTCCCCATCCCAGGCTAGGGGCTGCAACCGTTGGTGCTTGGAACTTTAAAGGTGATGGGACGGCAGCCCCTGGCGCTACTGCACCATTTGAATCGGGCCCTCAATCCGTCCGCTAAAGAACTGGCGCACAAAGGGGTTGTCGGTTTCATCCACCTCGGTCACGGGGCCCTGCCACTGAATTCTGCCCCGATGGAGAAAGATGACGCGATCGGCGGTGCGGCGAATGGTGCTGTCCTGGTGGGTCACAATTAGATAGGAGCTACAGCCGTTGTTGCCCTTGATGGCGCGAATTAGATCTTCGATCACCGTTGAGGCGATTGGGTCAAGCCCCGCCGTTGGCTCATCGTACAACAGCAGGGCCGGTCGATCCTGCGGATTCTCAGGGTTCGACACGATCGCCCTGGCAAAACTGACCCGTTTGCGCATCCCCCCCGAGAGCTCGGCCGGGTAGCTTTTACCTATGCCGGGCAACCCCACCATCTCGAGCACGTCCTCTACAATTTGGCGAATCTGGCCGGCGGGCAGGTTGGAGTGCTGATAGAGCAAGAAACCCACGTTTTCCTCCACCGTGAGGGAGTCAAACAGAGCGGCCTGCTGAAACACCATGCCAATTCCCACCGGGTCCGGCGAGTCTTCGATCAGGCCCTCCCGTCGGTGGCCCTGCACGTAGATTTCACCTTCGTCTGGGGACAGTAGTCCAGCAATAATTCTTAAAATTGTGGACTTGCCGGTACCCGAGGGGCCGATAATGGCCACCGCCTCCCCCCGATACAGCGTTAGATCGACCTGGTCCAGCACCTGGTTGGTACCAAACCGCTTGGAAATGCCTTTCAGCTCTAGCAAAATCTCAGGACCGCAGTCGGCGGGGGCGAGATCGCGTTGGGTGGCCACGCCTAAAGCCATGGACGCATTGGACTGCCCAGGATTAGAGCCGTGGTCATGGGATTCGGGCATAGACCTTACCGATGGGTGTAACCAGCCCCCTGATACAACCTGACCGCCAGGCCCGCACCTGGGGCGGCTTTACCAAGCATTAACAACTTTAGAGGCATATCCATGCTTTGACTCTATCAAATAGCCGCTAAAATCGAAGGCGCTGATGCTCAATCCTATCAAAGGCAGATTGAAATCCTCCTAAATGCTTCAGGCCACACCCCGAGGGCGGGTCTTCAGGGTGGTCATCCCTGTCTGGCCTGGGTAGGGCGGCTCAAGGGTTAATGGCACAGCAAACGCCTGTTTTTACCCGCCGCTCAGGTTGGTCAGATCGCTATCGACCTCCTTTTACATGTTCTTAAAACCCCTCTATCAGGTCCTAACCCGACTGTTTCGTCAGGTCAGGCAGGAGACCCTAACCCTGGCCCCGCCTCGGCAAGTCAATCGCCTGATGTGGTGGTTGGCTCCGGGGCTACTGGTCAAGCGATGGCTGTTCCTCAGTATGGCTGGGGTGCTGCTGGTGGGGCTGGGAGTCATGATCTGGCTGAGGCTGACGCCGGTATTTTTTACTGGCCAGCTGGTGGGGGCGGCGCTGCGGGCGTTTACCACCCATGTGCCCAACTACATCAGTGGCCCCTTGGGAATTTTGCTGGGGCTGGGGCTAATTTTTTGGGGCCAGAGCCGCACCGTGGGGGCCATTACCGACGTGCTGATTCCCGGCAACGAGGAGGAGCTGCTGGATGCCCTGCTAACCCAGCGGCGGCTGTCGCGGGGGCCAAAGATCGTGGTGATTGGCGGCGGCACCGGCCTGTCCAACCTGCTGCGCGGCATGAAGCGCTACAGCTCCAACATCACCGCCATTGTGACGGTGGCCGACGACGGTGGGTCGTCGGGGCGGCTGCGGCGAGAGATGGGGGTGCTGCCGCCGGGGGATATTCGGAACTGCCTGGCGGCGCTAGCCGATGAGGAAAAGCTGCTCACCGAGCTGTTTCAGTACCGGTTCGAGGCGGGCAGCGGCTTGGTGGGCCACAGCTTTGGCAACCTGTTTTTGACCGCCATGAACGAAATTACCGGCGACCTGGAGCAAGCCATTGCCGCCAGCTCCAAGGTGCTGGCGGTGCGGGGGCAAGTGCTGCCCTCCACCTCGGTGGATGTGCAGCTGTGGGCTGAGCTGAGCGACGGTCGCCGGATTGTGGGCGAGTCCAAAATCACCGAGGCGCGGGGCCGCATCGTACACATTGGCTGCCTGCCCCCCAATCCGCCGCCCCTGCCCAAGGCGATCAAGGCGATCGAAGAGGCGGACTATATCGTGATTGGCCCCGGCAGCCTGTATACCAGCATCATCCCCAACCTGCTGGTGCCCGACCTGGTGAAGGCGATCGCGGCCCGCCAGGTGCCCCGCATTTACGTGTGCAACATCATGACTGAGCCCGGCGAAACCGATGGCTTTTCGGTTTCAGACCACATTCGGGCGATCGATTCGGCCTGTGGCCGCTACCTGTTTGACGCCGTGCTGGTGCAGAAAACAATGCCCTCCGACCCGGTGATCAGCCACTACGCCCGGGCGGGGGTGGGGCCAGTGCTGCTCGATCGCGCCGCCATTCTCGACTCGGGCCGCCGGATCATTGCCGCCAACGTGATGGAGGAGCGCGAAAACCTGACCGTCAGCCACCACAGCGAGCGCCTGGCGCGGGTGCTGCTGCGCTGGTATACCCGCACCCAGCGAATGTGGTGATCGGGGGGTAGGGTTTAGGTATCAGGTGTCAGGTATTAGGTGTCAGGTATTAGGTGTCAGGCTGACCGGAACCCTTGTGCTAAAAACCTAAAAACTTCAGGCCCTGATTTTCTAAGCGGGGTCGCGCTTAAACCGTCGGCTTACCCAGCCGACCACACCGCTGGCGATCGCCCCGGCCATCAAAACGCTGAGGGCGGGCAATATCAGCGGATTCCACAGCGAGTACCAGAGGTCGAGGCCCAGATCAAGGTTCATGCTGCGCCCCAGCACGGCCACCAAAAACCAACCCAGGCTGAGCAGCACCAGCCCCAGATCGACTACCAGGACCCAGCTAATCAGGCCAGAGATGCGTTGTGTTAAGGAGGGTTTTTCCATGGGGGCTCATCAATGGAGGGGATATACGGGTGGTGGTGGTGCCGGAGACTACTGTAGAAGACGAAACCGTTTGCGGGCAAGGCCTGCCCGTTCCCCGGGGTCGCTAGACCCACCAGGGGCGATCGCCTAGAATTTTGATCCTAAAACAAAAGCAGGCTGCTCTAATGCTAGAACAGCCTACCCAAAAGAATGGATGGGTAACGAATTGATTCACCCCACGCAGCGGCAGGATGCCTCGACGTTATCCTATGCCTCTAGATTCTGAATCAGCAGGTTGTCGGGGTCCACGTAGTGGCAAACGGCATCGTCTACGCAAATGAGGGCCCAGCCTGAGGCTTCAATGCTGACCAGCTCGTAGTCGGCATCTTGCACAAAAAATCCCTTATGGTTCCGAGTTTCGGGCTTAATTCCAACGGGGTTACCAGACATGACTTTGCTCTCCAGAAAACAGCGACCAGAATTGATAAAGAAAAGCTTATGGCTTACTTGAGAGAATCCTATCATTGCCTTCATGAGAATTTTATTAAGTAATTTTAGGCTTTATTGCATTCAGCCCAAATAACTCGGATGCAGGCCGCGATCGCGGCTCTCTGCTCGGGGGCAAACCCCTTTAGACAGGGCTATTGACGCAAGGGCTACTGATTTTTTGCCCGCAAGGGAAGGTTAACTTAAGTTTTTTAAACCCTCTATGAGTTTCAAGAAATCTTGGGAAATCCGGTAGAAATACTCACCCGATTAATGGGTTTTGTCTGCGTTTCAAGCCATTCTGACGTGATCCCCGTAGGGTCTACATTTAGGAGGATGCCAACTACCGCCTTGCCTTTGCTCAATCTTGTGCAAGCTAACGGAGGGGAATTAGGGTTTAGCCTTCAACTAGTACCTGTGAATTAATTTGTTCTGGTCTTGACAGAGCTGTTTCCAGTCGTTTTTAAAGAGTAAAAAATAGGTCCCCCGTCCAATTTCTCAGGAATCGCTTTTTCATCCTTTACCAACATCCCTATGACCTCACCGTGGCTAGGCTGGATTCAGCAGCTTCAGGGCATTGCCCAAACGGGGCTGCACTACAAAAATCACCCCTTCGACGCCGAGCGCTACCGGCAGATCCAGGCGATCGCCGACAGCATGCTGGCCGCGATCGCCGACGCCGATCCTCCCGTTCTGGCCGATCTGCTGCGCCAGGACGTCGGCCACGCCACGCCAAAAATTGAGGTGCGGGGGGTTGTGTTTCGCGCAGGCAAACTGCTGATGGTGCAGGAGAGTTCTGACGGTCGGTGGGCCTTGCCTGGTGGTTGGGTCGACATCGGCGACTCACCCAGTCGGGCCGTGGAGCGCGAGATTTTTGAGGAGTCGGGCTATACCACCCGCGCCACTCGGCTGCTTGCGGTCTACGATCGCGCCCACCCCCGCCACGGCCATCCACCCGCCCCCTACCACAGCTACAAGCTGTTCTTTCGCTGCGAAATCGTTGGCGGGCAGCCCACCTCCAGCTACGAAACCACCGCGATTGATTTCTTTGGCCCTGAGGACATCCCGCCGCTGTCGCCAGGCCGCAGCGGCATCAGTCAAATCCAGCGCTGCTTCGACCTGTGGCAGCGCCCCGACCAGCCCCCCGACTTCGATTGATGCCTCTCCTCTACCTGCCGCTCAACGCTTCCGCAGCACCCCCTGAAACACCCGCTGCCCCAGGGGCTCGGCGCCAGAGGGGGTCAGCCGCAGGGGGCTGAGGGGGTTGGGACTGGCAACCAGGGGTTCGTAGGCGATGGCGATGGGAAAGTCGCGCCGGTCAAAGGCGTCGAGCAGGGTTTGCCGGGGCAATTCTGCCGGGTCGATGAAGGCGGGGTCGTAGTCAAAAAAGGCCTGGCGATCGCCCTCCACCTGCACGCCGCTGGCCCGCAGATCTTCGTCGTAGGTGAGGGTGTAGTTGATGAAGTCGGGCTGGCGCTCCCCCAGCTGGATGCGATCGCTGACCACCAGGCGATTGGTGACCGTGAGGGCGTACTGGCTGGGGGCCAGATCGTCGTCAGCAAAGTAGAGGCGCTTGAGGTCGCGATCGGCCGCCATCGCCACCCGCTGTCCTGCCGCCAGCCGCAGCCCGCTGAGGTCAAATCCTGAGCTTTTGGAAATCCGGCGGTCGGTCATTGAAAACCCGGTTTCGGGGGTAGACGAGTCGAACCGATAGGCGCGGGTTTCATCGGTCAGGCCGATGGACAGTCGAGGAATATCGGCGGTTTGCTCAGCCACAAAGGTAAGTTCGGGCCCGCTGGCGTTGGCCACCAAAAATAGGGTCAGGCGCTGGTCGGGCCTGAGCAGCAGCCCCTCCACCGTGGCGGTGTAGCCCGGCCCGGTGAGTTGGAGGGTAACGGGCGATCGCGGGACGGTAGCCACCCCGGTCAGGGTGACCTCAAGGGGCTGCCCCAGGGCCGCAGCAGGCAGACGGTGGCTGGCGGGCACCTCCCGGTTGAGGCCCCCCTTAAAAGGCACCAGGGCAACGGTCTCGCGGATGCCCAGGGCTTCCGGCTCGGGTTCCCCAGGTCGGTCAAGCCCGTAGGGGGCCACCGTGAGCACCCCCTCGCCGATCAGGGTAATGTCTACGGTGGGTTCGGCCTCAGCCTCGATTTCGGCGTTGGGCTCAGTCTCAGATCGGCAAAAGGGGCAGGTGAAAGGCCCCGTAGCCGCCGTCGGTTCGTCGGCGGGGGGCTGTCGCCACGATCGCTGGGTCAGATCCAGGGTGTGGCTCTGGGCGTCGCCCTCAAAGGCTGGACCGCTGGCGGTGGGCTGGTAGGTCCAGCGATCGGCCCGGGTATCAAACTCGACATGGAGATCGGTGGGGCTGTCGGGGCGACCGGCGGGGTAGTTGCTGTCGTAGACGTAAACCCAATACTTGCCTTCCCCCCGGTTTTCCACCCGGTAGGGGGTGAGGGCATGGCCCTCGCCCAGGGCTCCCCCCAGCAGGCGGTAGACACCCATGGTGAAGGGGTCCGCTGAGCCAGTCAGAAACACCCGCGCGATCGCCTGCAAAATTTGAGTAGGGGTAAAGGTATTGCGCACCGCCTGGGTGGGCTGAAACACCTCGCTCACCCCCTGCATCAAAAACAGGTTGGCGATAAAGGTTTGCAGGTCAAACAAAGTGCGGGCCAGGCCAAATACCGTGCGCCCCAGCAACAGGTTAACCAACCGCTGCCACCAGGGAATTCGCGGTGGAGTCGGCTGCCACAGGTCGAGAACCGCCGCCGCCATCCCCTCCGACAGGCCCTGGTTCATGCGCTCCAGCTGGGTCGTCAGCCAGCGCTGGGCGGCGGTCGTCAGTACGCAGGTGGCAGCGTTCCCGCCCACGCACACCTGGCGGCCAAAGAGCTGCTGCAGCTGCTCCGTCAGTACTTCCTCCCAGGCCGAGGCGTTGCGGTTGAGGTCAATGGCCTGAATCAGCTCCTGGTTTGAGAATTGAAATCCGTTGACCGTCGGGTCAAAGTTGGGCAGGGAGACACTGCCCGAGGGCAGTTGGTCAATCTGAGCCAGCCAATCGTCAGGAACAGCGGGGTCGGGAACAGCGGGGGAGGCCGATGCCACCGGTTGCCCCGACCGATCGACCGCCGCCAGCGCCAGGTAGGGCGACAGCTGTGTCGTCACAAAAGCGGTTAACACAATCACCGCCAGCCACCGCCACCAGCTCCCCTGACGTCGCCGAACCAGGCTCCAAACTGCCGCCATGCCCTGAAAATGAGTCACCGCGTGATCCCTGCCCTGCTTATATCCCCAGTGATTTTACCTAAAACCAATTGGGAGGGCCGCCGCCCCTGATTTGTGGGATTGACCTGTGGGGGGACAATAAAATGCCAGGAACGCTGCCACAAAGGGCACAAAAAGTATAAAAAACTTTGGTTAAGCAATAAGTTGGTTTATCAAGTTTTTTCTTATATGGTGTAGAGCAGATTTGCACACTATGACGCCAAAGGGGCTCCTGGCTATGATCAAAGCCCCTGGCGATCGCAGTTCTACAGGCAAATAACGACCATACACAGGGTGATTTTGAGGTAGTAACGATGATTTTTCAGCTTCCCCCAGCCATCCCTCCAGCTGAAGTGATCGGTGTGGCGCTGACCGAGGTGGTTTCAGCCAGCCCCGAGTGCAAAAGAAATAGCCGCGACTGTTTTCCAGGCGATCTGGTCGGCACTTCCCCTCAAGTTGTTATCCTCAATGTCGCCGTCCCCAGGGCGGTTGCCCCAGGGCGTGTGGAGTCATGGTCGTAGGGGTGCCTGGATTGGCATCGACTCCGTGGCGACCGACCTTGCCCGTAGGACGGCGCTAGTAAAACTCTGCAGGATAGACAAAGCAGAGCGTGCCCATCCTGCGGTCAATCAATTAAGGCTACTGCCTGAGTACCCGGCTCTGTTGTAATTAATGGCCTGCTGCGGACGGCACCGCCCTGGGGAACAGGGCCTCCAGGTTGAGGGCGGCAGCGGCCACGGCCAGGGCCGAGACCGACTCGGGTTCGGGCAGAAAGGGCAGGGTGCCCAGCACCGGGATTTGGGTCAGGTTGGCGATCAGATCGGCGGGTGCCCACCGAGCCAAGTCCTCTTCGTTCAGGGGCTGGGGGCAGTTGAGCACAATGCCCCGCAGCTCTACCCCACGCTCACGGGCCAGGGCCACATTGGCAACCGCCTGGGCGATCGCCCCCAGTTTGACCGGCACCACCAGCACCACCGGCAGGTGCCAGGCCGCCGCCAGATCGGCCACGGTCAGCTCGTAGGTAACGGGGGACCCCAGCCCCCCCAACCCCTCCACCAGCACCCAGGGGTGTTGCTCGGTGCTGGCCACCAGGGCGCGCCAGGCCAGGGGCAGGTCTACTGTGCGGCCCTCCAGGGTTGCCGCCAGCGGTGGGGCCAGGGGGGCCTCAAAGTACTGGGGCGTGATCGTCTCCAGGCTGGTGTTTGGAAAGAACACCCGCTGGTACAGTTCGCGATCGCCCACGCCGGACTGAAAAGGCTTCAGCACCGCCGGAGCCTGGGCCGGTCGATGCCGCTGCCAGTAGGCCAGCAGGGCGCTGGTGACAACGGTTTTGCCAACTTCGGTGTCGGTACCCGCCACCAGCAGTGCGTTGAGAGAGACCATAGGATTTTTGAGGATAACCTGAGCAAGGTAAACGGTTTCAGGTTCACGGTTCACGGTAAGCGGTTTAAGGCGAGCCGTGTACGGTTTACCGTAGACCGACAACCCCGTTAACCCGTCACATTTAACTTGACTGACTACTAACTTGACTGACTACTAGTTGGCGGATATCCGCAGCACGTAGTTCGAGGGCCGAGGCGACGAGACATCGACCAGGTAGTCGCCGCTGGTGGGCAACTGCCCCTGCCACGACAGCACCCGCGAGGCATCGGGTATCAGTTCGCCGTTGGGAAAGCGCACGTCGAGGGTAACCGGGCCGCTCACCGTCGGCAGGTCGAGGGCCAGGACCTGGCCCTCCTGCACGTTGATCACATAACGACGAGTGCGGCCCTGGTTGACCTGTCCCGACACCTGCACACTGGTCTGCCCTGGCGGAATCTGCACCCGCTGCTGGGTGACGCTGGGGTTGGGGTCAGGCTGAGGGGCGGGGTCGGGCGCGGGCACAACCGGCGGCGGCTCCACGGTGGGTTCAGGTTGGGGTTCTGGGGTGGGCTGCGGATCGGGCACCGCGCTGAGGCTGACCTCCAGTTCGTAGTCGCTCTGCTCCAGACCCTGAACGGGGCGCAGCTGCACGATGTACTCCCCATCGGCGGGGAGAGGGCCCTGCCAGTTCAGCACCCGCTGGGCCGAGCGATCCACCGGCTGCCCCTGGGGATTGAGTACCGTCAGCAGCACCCCTTCTCCCTGCATTCTGGCCAGCAGCACCTGGCCTTCGGTGGCGTTGAAGCGATAGTTGATGGTTTCGTTGCGGCGCAGGCTGCCTGTCACCGTGCGGTCCTGACCGGGGGAAATGCCGAGGTTCTGGTCGTACTCGATGGGGCCGGGATCGGGGGTGGGGGTGGGGGTGGGGTCAGGGGTGGGTTGGGGAATCGGGTCGATGGTAATTTCTGGGCTGGGGGTCGGCGTCGGAGCGGGGGTGCGGTTGAGCAGACTGACCACCAGCCAGCCGCCCACCCCAGCCAGCAGCGCCAGAATGCCGCCAATCACGGCTACCGCCCAGGGGTTTTCCCACACCGAGGTGGGTTCGGCGGCGGGGACCGGGGCCGTGTAGGTGGGCGCTGGGGGAGGCGCGCCCACCTGGGTTGGCTGGTACTGCCGCCCCACAGCCACAGTTCTCACCTGGGAGGGCGGCGGGGCCATGGTGGGCTGTCCTGGGGCGGGGCCCATGGTGCTGCCCAGGGCTCCCAGGGCCTGGGCCATTTCACTGACCGACTGGTAGCGATCGCCCGGACGGTAGCTGGTGGCCCGCTGCAGCACCTGGAGCAGGCCGGGGCTGAGGTTGGTGGGCAAGTTCCAGCTCAGGTTGACATCGTCAAAAATATCCTGGGGCTCTTTGCCGGTCAGCAGCACGATCGCCGTCACCGCCAGGGCGTAGAGGTCGCTGCTGGGGTAGGCCCGGCCCGACTGCATTTGCTCGCTGGGGGCATAGCCCAGCTTGCCCACGGAGGTCGCCTGGCTGTGGGGGCCGGGGGGCTGAATGCGGGTGACCACTTCTTTGACCACGCCAAAGTCGATCAGCACCGGCAAATTGTCGGTGCTGCGCTGCATAACGTTGTCGGGACTGATATCGCGGTGGATGATGCCCTTGCTGTGGATGTGGGCCAGCACGGGCAGCATCTGCTGCAAAAACCGCCGCACCTCGACCTCGGAGAATGCCATACCCTGGCCCAGGCGCTGGTTGAGTAGGTCGCGGTAGGTGACACCGTCGATGTAGTCCTGCACCAGGAACAGGCGCTGATTTTCCTCGAAAATAGCCTGGAACTTGGGAATCTGGGGATGCTCAATGCTGTACAAAATAGCGGCTTCGCGCTGAAACAGCTGCAGGGCCTTGTCGGAAAACTGATCCCCCTGCTGGGGCTCAAGTTCTTTGACGGCGCAGCGTTCGTTGAAGCGGCCCAGGTCTTCGGCCAGATAGGTGCGCCCAAAGCCGCCATACCCCAGCTCTTGCAGCACACGGTAGCGGTTTTGAAGGGTAGTACCAGGAATCAGGGTGGGGTGCATGGTGTTGGATCGATTCAGGGGCTGAAGATTGGGCAGCCTGTCTGCCAGGAAGATCGCTACCCCAGTTTACAGTAGGATTACCGGGCCTGCCCCTGGGTCGCGCTGCGCCGGGATTCACACCTGGGCAGGGAGGAAGTCCCCCCTGGAGCCAGGCCACCTCCTTTGCGACAATGGGGATGAAGCGTAGGGCTGCGCTCCCATCGCAGTCCCATCGCAGACAGGGCACCCAAACATTACCAAGAGGCGATCAGGCCATGGGGCTAGAGGTCACAGACCACGACGACACCATCGATCCCGCTCAGCCAGCGGGAGAGCCCGCCCTGGGGCCAACGGCGGGCCTGGACCGATCGCCCGTATCGGCGCTGCTCAAACGTCCCCTGCTGGTGGGCGGGCTGGGCCTCTCGGCTACCCTGGCGCTGCTGGGGAGTGCCCACTTCAATCCCCTCGACAGCTCCACGCTGCTGAGCGCTATGGCCCTGGGGTCGGGGCTCTGGTGGTGGCGGCGAGGTATCCCCGGTCTGGGTCGCAGCGCCAAACCCGCCGCCGCCAAACCCGCCGCCCCGCCCCTGACCGATCGCGCTCGGGTGGAGTTTGAGCTAGCAGCCCTGGCCACCCTGGTCGACACCCTGGCCCAGGAATCGGCGCTGGCGGGCCCGGCCGCGATCGACGCCGCGAGCCTGGTGGCCTACCGCCAGCAGCACCAGACCCTGCTGGCGGAGCTCGATCGCCAGACCCTACAGGTGGCGATCGCAGGCGACCCCCGCACGGGCAAAAGCACCCTGCTCGCCCTGCTGCGGGAAACCACCCCCGCCCTGAGCTGGGCCGAAGTCTGCCTGGCGCCAGCCGTCTCCCCCGACTGGCTGGGCTACGACGGCGTGCTCCTCGTCACCGATGGCGACATCACCAATAGCGCCCTCACCCTGCTGCGCGATCGCGCCCTGGCCGGTCAGGGGGCCGTGCTGGTGTTCAACAAGCAAGACCACTACGACCCCGCCGATCAGCAGACCATTCTGGCCCAGCTCCAGCGGCAGGTGTCTACCCTGCCTGCCCCCGTGCCCGTGGTGGCGATCGCCGCCGCCCCCCGTCCCATCAAGGTGCGCCGCCACCAGGCCGATGGCACCGTGAGCGAAACCATGGAAACGCCCCCAGCGGCGATCGCTGATTTGCCTGCCGCCCTTGAGTCGGCCCTGGGCGCCCAGCGATCTGCGCTGGTGGCGGCCACCGTGCTGCGCCGCACCCAGGCCCTGCGCCAGCAGGTGCAGAGCGATCTCAACCGCCTGCGCCGCGATCGGGCCATGCCCCTGATCGATCGGCTGCAGTGGGTGGCCGGGGCCGCCGCCTTTGCCAACCCCGTACCCACCCTCGACCTGCTGGCCACCGTCGCCATCAACGGCCAGCTGATTATGGACCTGGGCAAAATCTACGGCTTCAGCCTCAACCTCGACGAAGCCAAGACCGCCGCTGGCACCCTGGCCAGTCTCACCGTCAAGCTGGGCCTGGTCGAACTCTCGACCCAGGTGCTCACCGCTGTACTCAAGAGCCACTTCGCCACCTATCTGGCGGGCGGGCTGGTACAGGGCCTCAGCGCCACCTACCTCACCCGGATGGCGGGCCTCAGCCTGATTGACTACTTTGAGCAGGCCGCCCTGGCCGGTACCCCCACCACGGCCCTCTCCTGGGAGGCGATCGCCCAGCGGCTCCAGGCCACCATTCAGCAAAACCGTCAGCTCAGCCTGCTGCAAACCCTGGCCAAACAGGGCATAGAAATCCTCAAACCCACCCCAGCCCAGCTCCCTGCCAGCTCCGCCCTCGACCTGGACCTCGATCTCACCCCCGCCCTCGATCTCCAGTCCACCAGCCCCGCCGCCGACCCCCTCCCCCTCGAAACCGTCCCCAGCACAACCACTGTCCCCCCCCTGCCCCTCGAAACCACCCCCAACGACCCCCTTTAATCCCCTCACCCCCTCACCCCCTCACCCCCTCACCCACCCCTCCCATGCCCTCCCCGCTGCTGCACCGCGCCCGCCACACCCTGAGTCAGGCCGTCTCTCGCTACTCCGCCGCCCTCCAGGGCAGCCCCGACCCGGCGGCGGCAGCGGCGGTCAAAACGGGCCTGGGGCAGCTTCAGAGCCTGGACGCCAAGCTGGAGTCGCGCTGTCTGCGGGTGGCGGTGTTTGGCCTGGTCAGCCGGGGCAAATCGGCGGTGATCAACGCCCTGGTGGGAGAAGCCCTGCTCGAGACCGGCCCTCTGCACGGGGTGACCCGCTGGCCCCGGTCGGTGTACTGGCAACCGCAGATGGACCTCGATCAGCCCTGGCAGATCGAGCTGATCGACACCCCTGGCCTGGACGAGGTGGGGGGTGACGTGCGAGCCGATATGGCCCAAACCGTAGCCACCCAGGCCGATCTAATCTTATTTGTGGTTTCAGGGGAGATTACTCAACTCGAATACCAGGCGCTGCTGGAGCTACAGCGGGGACAAAAACCCCTGCTGCTGGTGTTTAACAAGATCGACCTCTACCCCGAAATCGATCGCCAGGCAATTTACCAGACCCTCCACCGCCTGCGGGCAGACCTGGGCCAGGGGGCCAAGCTGCCTCTGGCCATTGACAGCGTGGTCACTATCGCCGCCAGCCCCGCGCCGCTGCGGGTGCGAGTCGAGTGGCCCGATGGTCGTACCAGTGACGAGTGGGAGCCCCAGGCGGCCCAGATCGAACCCCTGCGCCAGGCGCTGCTGACCATTGTGGCCGAGGATGGTGCCGGGCTGGTTGCCCTCAACGCCCTGCGCAACGCCCGCGCCATAGAGGGTGAGATGGTGGGCCAGGTCAGTCAACTGTTTAGCGATCGCGCCGACGAAACCATCTGGCAGTTTGCCAAGTACAAAGCCGCCGCCGTCGCCCTCAATCCGATCGCGGGCCTCGACCTGGCGGGTGGCATTCTTATCGACCTGGTCATGATTCGCACCCTGGCGCGGCTCTACGGCTTTCCTATCACCAGCCACGAGGCCGGTAGACTGTGGCGGGCCATTCTCAAAAGCTCCGGCACACTGCTGCTGAGCGAGGTGGGCAGCGGCCTGCTGGGGGCGGGCAAAACCACCGCGGCGCTGGTCAGCCTCGTCGACAGCCCCACCGGGGTCATGGCCCTGGCCGGAGCCATGACCGCCCAGGCCAGCGCCGCAGGCTATGGTTCCTATGCGGTGGGCAGAGCCGCTAAAACCTATCTGGAGCAGGGCTGCACCTGGGGCCCCGAGGGCGTCAGCGCCACCCTAGCCGCCATTCTCGCCGATACCAATGCCTCCAAGACCCTGGCCCGCCTGCGCCAGGAGGTGAAGGCCGACCTGACCAAGGCATCCTCCGCCGGGGTCTAGTACCACTACGCGGGGGCTGAACGGGTTGGGGCAAGACTCGTCGCAGAACCGATTAGCGCAGCATCTGTTGACAAAGGACTTTAAGTGGGTACCCTGGGGGCACTTTGTTCTCACCAGGGTGCTCCCGTTTACCCACGGGGCGCTCGGTGACAGCCAGGTCTTGAATGATCCCCATCAGATAGTTCGATATAAACGATAGCCCCAACCCACCGCCTCCGGCCCGCCTACCACTGTGGGGACCCGTCCGGGGAACGCTATGCCCTACCGCCCGAGTGTATTGGTCATGGCCGCTCTTTCCAATTCAGATTCTGCCGCTGTCCGTGAACCTGCCGAAACGTCAACCACCGGGGCCACCTCCCCAGTGTCCTTCTCTCCCCTGAGCTGCACCATAGCCACCCAAGACTCCTCCCCAACCTCCACCGCCGCCCCGAGCTGCACCCTTCCCAGGCCCCTCAATCTGGGCGACCTGGTTGATCTGCTGCCGGCGGTGGTACCGCCCCAGACCTCTATTCAGGCGGCGGTGCAGCTGATGCAGGCCCAGCGCCAGAGCTGCGTGGTGGTGGCGGAAGGGAGCGATGTTTTGGGGTTGTTTACGGAGCAAGAGGTGTTCAATGGCGTTGCGGCCGGAGTCGATACTGCGACGACCGCCATTGGGTTGAGCACTCTGCCCCAGGTACCCATGCTGGGGTATGAGGCCAGCCTTTTGGAGGCCCACCAGGCCATTCAGGGGGGCCACCGCTACCTGCTGGTGATGGATGCCCAGCGGCAAATTTGCGGGTTGGTGTCGCATCAGCGGCTCTACTGGGCTACGGCTGAGACCAGCATTTCTGACGATCAAGATACCGGGGGCCTGGGCGATCGCCCGAGCCCGCCGTGGCACCTGAGGCCTGAGGTCGACCCCCCGCTAGCCGCCGCTACCGATCGCAGCCCCGCCCCTCGCCCGACTCCTCCCGATCGCAGCCTCACCATCCTGACCAACATCCACTACCAGCTCCTGCAGATGGAGGGGCAAAATCGCCTGCGGGTGTTGGGGCGCTGTCTCAACCTGCTGGGAGTGGCCAGCCAGGCACTGGGCGCCGCCCTGTTTGAAACCCATCTAGACAGCGATGGCAAAACTCTGACCAGTCTACGGGCCGCCTGGTACCGGAGGGGCACCGCCGCCATTGACCAGGCCAGCCTACAAAACCTGCCCCTGGTGCAGCTGCAGCGATGGCACGACGTCCTCTCCCGAGGTGGCCTGCTGACCGGAACCGTGGGTAGCTTTCCAGCGGCGGAGCAGGCGCTGTTGAGGCACCTGAGCGGCGATACGGTACTGGTTCTGCCGCTGCGGTGCCACGCCCAGTACTTTGGCTTTTTGGTGTTTAGCCGCGCTAGCGATGGCCCTGACCAGGCCGGGACAAGTCCCCCGAACGCCTGGCCCCCGGCCACCATTAAGCTGCTGCGGACTGCCTCGATTAGCCTGTCGCTGGCCTGCGAACAGTACACCATGCAGACCTGCCTGCGTCAAACTCAAAACGCCTTTGCCAGCCTGTTTCACCACAGCCCCGACCCCATGGCCGTGACCACCTTTCCGGAGGGGCGTCACCTGCTGGTAAACGCCAGCTATGCCCGCTGGCTGGGCCGCCCCAGCACCGAAATTGTGGGGCGACGCCCCGCCGACCTGGGCCTGGTTCACGATCGCCGCCAGTTTGCCCACCTGCGCCGCCAGATCCGCGATCGCGGCTGCATTCAAAACATCGAAATCGACTCCCTGATGGCCGATGGCCAGACCCGCACCCTGCTGGTGTCGGCGGATCTGACCCAGCTCAACGACCAGACCTGCCTGCTCTCGGTCGGCAAGGATATTACCGAACGCAAGGCCATTTTGGCTACCCTGAGCGCCGCCGAAGCTCGGTTTCGGGCTATTTTTGAGCAGATCAATGTGGGCATTTGCCAGGCCAGTCTGAACGGGGACCTAGTGGATGTAAACCCCGGTATCTGCCGCATGCTGGGGTTCAGTCGCGAGGAGTTGCTGCAAAAAAACTTTGCCGACTTTACCCACTCCGACGATCTGGCCCTCGATTTGCAGCACTACCAGCGGCTGCTGGCCGGTGAGTTGCACTCCTTTGCCATGGAAAAGCGCTACCGCCACAAGAACGGCAGCCTGATCTGGGTGGCGCTGACGGTGTGCCTGGTGCGCGATGGCGACGGCCAGCCCCTGTTCAGCATTGGGGTGTCCCAGGACATCAGCGATCGCAAGCAGGAGGAGGCCGAGCGCCAGGCCGCCGAACAGGCCCTGCAAAGCTCCCACCAGCGCATCAACAATATTCTGGAGAGCATTACCGACGCCTTCTTTGCCCTCGACCAGAACTGGCGATTTATCTACCTCAACCAGCGGGCGGAGCAGTTTTTGCGGCGATCGCGTCACCGGGTGCTGGGCCAGAACCTCTGGCAGGAGTTCCCGGAGGTGCTGGACACCCAGATGGCCCAGCACCTCAGACGAGCGATTATCGATCGGGTCAGCCTCACCTTTGAGGAATACATGGCCCGATCCGACAGCTGGTGCGAGTTCCACGTGTACCCCACCCAGGAGGGTCTGGCGGTGTACTTTCAGGATGTCACCAGCCGCAAGCGAGCCTACGACCAAATTGAGCACCAGATCCGTCGCGAGCAGGCCCTCAACCGGGTGGTGCAGGCGATTCGCCAGTCCCTTGATCTGGACAGCATCTTTGACACCGCCGCCCGCGAAATCGCCCACCTGCTCCAGGCGGACCACGTCAGCATTCAGATGTACCTGCCCGCCGACCAGCAGTGGCGGGTCATCGCCGAACACCGGGCCCACCCGACGCTGCCCAGCCTGCTGTTCCGCACCATCACGGATCCGGCGGAGAGCCCGCTCCAGAGCGACCTGGCCCAGATCGACACCACCGCCACCCCCCACGGTTTGCTCGACACCCTGCCCGGTCGCTGGCTGCTGGTGCCCCTCCACCTGAGTCTCCCCCGGCCCTGGGGACGGTTGGGCATTCACCGCCAGACCCCGGACCCCGAAGCCTGGAAAACCGCCGAGATCGAGCTGGTGCAGACCGTGGCTGACCAGCTGGCGATCGCCGTGCAGCAGGCCCAAACCCTGGCCCAGGCCCAGCGCGAACTGCGCCAGCGGCAGCGGGCCGAGCAGCGCCTCAAGGAGGCCCAGCGCATCGCCCACACCGGCAGCTGGGAGCTGTACCTGCCCAGTCAGCAGCTCTCCTGGTCCGAGGAGATGTTTCGGATTTACGGCCTGCCCCTGGGCCAGACCGCCCCGACGGTGGCGGCACTGCTGGCGGCCCTGGACCCCGGCGATCGCCCCCTGTGGCAGCATCAGCTGGCCGCATCGAGCCGCAGCGGCCAACCCCTCAACCTGGAGGGGACCCTGGTGCGCCCCGACGGCAGCCGGCGCTTTGTGCAGCTGCTGGGGCAGGCCCAGCGCAATGCCCTGGGCGCGGTGACGACCCTGGTGGGCACCCTCACCGATATCACCGATCGCAAACTGATCGAGGACCGCCTGGCCTACGAAGCCCTGCACGACCCCCTCACCGGGTCGCCCAACCGCGCCTACTTTATGGAGCAGCTCAACGGGGCCGTGGCGGCCGCCAAAGTGTCAAAGGCGGTGATCTTTGCAGTGCTCTTCATCGACCTCGATCGATTCAAAGTCATCAACGACAGCCTCGGCCACCTGGTGGGCGACCAGCTGCTGATTGAGTGCGCCCGGCGGCTCAGTTCGGTGGTGCGGGAGGGCGACCTGGTGGCCCGTCTGGGGGGCGACGAATTCGCCATTTTGCTCAACCCGATCACCGCCATTGACGACGCCCGCAGGGTGGCCGATCGCATTCATGAGGTGCTGCAAACCCCGCTGCTGCTGGAGGGGCGCGAAATTTTCATCAGCGCCAGCGTCGGCATCGCGTCCAATCTGACCGGAGCGGTAGAGGCGGTGGACTTTCTGCGCGACGCCGACACCGCCATGTACCGGGCCAAGGACCACGGTCGGGGCCAGTCGGCCCTATTTGACCCCGCCATGCACGAGCAGGTGGCGACCCGTCTCTCCCTCGAAAACGCCCTCCAGCGGGCGATCGATCGCAATGAACTGGCGCTGTACTACCAGCCCATTGTCGATCTAAGCAACGATCAGCTGATCGGCTTTGAGGCCCTGGTGCGCTGGCACCACCCCCAGTGGGGCGTCATTTTGCCCAGCACCTTTATTCCCCTGGCCGAAGAGACCGGATTAATTCTTGCCATCGGTGAATGGACCCAGCGGGCCGCCTGCCAGCAGCTCCAGCAGTGGCGACAGGGCCTGCCCCAGGCCCAGGCCCTGGTAATCAGCGTCAACCTGTCGGTCAAGCAGTTCGCCCACCCCCACCTGATCGACACCATCGATGACGCCCTGGCCGCCTCCGGCCTCAGCGGCAACCACCTGCGGCTCGAAATCACCGAGAGCGCCCTGATCGAAAACCCCCAAACCGCCGAGGTAATGTTGCAGGCGCTGCGCGATCGCGGTATTCAGCTCAGCATTGACGACTTTGGCACCGGCTACTCGTCCCTCAGCATGGTGCATCAGTTTCCGATGCAGATTCTCAAAATCGATCGATCCTTCATTCAGTCGATGGAGGCCGACCCGCGGGGGGTAGCGATGGTGCAGGCCATTCTGGCCCTGGCCCAGAGCCTGGGTATGGCCGCGATCGCCGAAGGAGTTGAAACCCAGAGCCAGCTCGAGCAGCTGCGTCAGCTGGGCTGCCCCTACGCCCAGGGCTACCACTTTGCCAAGCCCCTGCCCGCCCCAGAGGCCGAACAACTCCTGGTGACCTGGCCCAACCAGAATGCAGCCAGGGCTACATAGGATCCAAAATACCTGCGACTATACTGAAGGCGACCCTTGCCCCTGGCCAATTGCGCCGATTGCGATGGATTCCCTGACCCGGTACCCCAAGACCCGCCGCACCAAGATTGTGGCCACCATTGGCCCCGCCAGCAGCTCCAAAGCCACCCTCAAGCGAATGATCGACGCGGGCATGAACGTGGCCCGGCTCAACTTTTCCCACGGCAGCTACGACGACCACGCCCGCACCATTGCCCTGCTGCGCGAGGTCTCCGAGGAGCACGACACCCCCATCACCCTGCTGCAAGACCTGCAGGGACCCAAAATTCGGGTGGGCGAGCTGCCCACCCCCATTGAGCTGAAGGAGGGCACCAACGTCACCCTGGTGCCGCTGGACCAGGCCAGCGCGGTGGACGGCATTGGCATTGACTACCCCTACCTGGCCGAGGAAGCCCAGCCCGGCATGCAGATTTTGCTCGACGACGGGCTACTGGAGCTACGGGTGGAAAAGGCTGCAGACGCCCGGGTGATCTGCCGGGTGATCCAGGGGGGAGAGCTGAAGAGCCGCAAGGGGGTCAACCTGCCAGACCTCACCCTGCGCCTGCCCTCCCTCACCGCCAAAGACCGCCAGGACATCGAGTTTGGCGTGGCTCAGGGGGTGGATATTGTGTCGCTGAGCTTTGTGCGTCAGGCCCAGGATATTCTTACCCTGAAGGACCTGCTGGCCAGTCTGGGGGCCAGTCACACCCCCGTGCTGGCCAAAATTGAAAAGCCCCAGGCGATTCACAACCTGAACGACATTCTGGCGGTGGTCGATGCCGTGATGGTGGCCCGGGGCGATCTAGGGGTGGAGATGCGGGCCGAAAAGGTGCCCATGCTGCAGAAACACATCATCCGCGAGTGCAACCGCCGCTGCATTCCGGTGATCACCGCCACCCAGATGCTGGAGAGCATGATTCACAACCCGCGCCCCACCCGGGCCGAGGCCAGCGACGTGGCCAACGCCATCCTCGACGGCACCGACGCGGTGATGCTGTCGGGGGAGTCGGCGGTGGGGGCGTTTCCGGTGCGGGCGGTGGAGATGCTGGCCCGCATCGCCAGCGATGTGGAGCAGGACCTGGCCTTTGCCAACGAGCCCGCCACCCTCAGCGACGAAACCCACGCCCTCAGCGAAGCTCTCAACGCCATCGACCAAACCCTCTCCCTCAAGTACATCGTCTGCTTTACCGAGACGGGCTACACCGCCACCATTGCCTCGGGCGAGCGCCCCAACGCCCTGGTGATCGCCTGCACCCCCAAACAGACGGTCTACCACTGGATGAACCTGATCTGGGGGGTCAAGCCCATTCTGCTGGACGATTTTCCCCACAGTTTTGAGGAGATGGTGACGGTGGCGGAGGAGAGCCTGCGATCGCGCGGTTTAGTCGTCCCCGGCGACAAGCTGCTGGTGATGGGCGGTGTGCCCGCCAATACCCCCAAGGGCACCAACTTCCTCAAAATTCACACGGTCTCCGCCTGATGCCGATTTGGACTACCCCCCCCTGGCGTTTATCCGGCCGCAGAGCCCAGAAATTCGAGCGCCTGGGGATTGACGTTGACCGTAACCGTGCAGGAATTGTCTGCCTCAGCCAAACAGTGGTAGGGCAGCTGTTGGTCGTCCAGATGAATGCCAAATTCCTGGCCCTGGAGTTGCAGGTGGCGGCCCTGATACTGCTTGAAGGGGGCTGGGGAGTTGTGACCGGTTAAGCAAGCGGTCAGGTATTCGCTCAGCGGCTCCCGCTCGTGCTCATGCACCACGACTACGGTCAGTTGTCCATCGCTGAGGGCCTTGTGGGGCGCGAGGTGAAGGTTGGGACCCACGTACTGAATGTTCATACCCCCCCCTGGCGTTTATCCGGCCGCAGAGCCCAGAAATTCGAGCGCCTGGGGATTGACGTTGACCGTAACCGTGCAGGAATTGTCTGCCTCAGCCAAACAGTGGTAGGGCAGCTGTTGGTCGTCCAGATGAATGCCAAATTCCTGGCCCTGGAGTTGCAGGTGGCGGCCCTGATACTGCTTGAAGGGGGCTGGGGAGTTGTGACCGGTTAAGCAAGCGGTCAGGTATTCGCTCAGCGGCTCCCGCTCGTGCTCATGCACCACGACTACGGTCAGTTGTCCATCGCTGAGGGCCTTGTGGGGCGCGAGGTGAAGGTTGGGACCCACGTACTGAATGTTCATCACCTCCAGCAAAAGGTACTGGCCTGAAATATCCTGCCCATCCAGAGAAAGGGTGATGGTTCGAGCCGGACAGCGAGATATTTCCTCTTTTAGCAGCCCTAAAACAGTCTTCAACTCCTCGTCTGCGGTCGCCGACTGCTCCACATAATGACTGTTGTCTGCTCGGGACATGGTTTGGGCAAACAGTCCTACCCCTAAACTTTCAATCAAATGGGTTTTGCCCCAGGCACCGCTGGCGATCGCGGTGTCAACCTTAACCCGTGGCGCGGTGGCCCATCCGGCAATCAGCTCCTCCAGGGGAGTATTCATTAGGCCCAGGGTTTTGGCAATGTTGTTGGCTGTTCCCAGGGGCAGAACAGCGATCGGGACGGGTTGTTCAACCAGCCGTTTAGCCACTTTACCAACGGTGCCATCCCCCCCAGCGGCAACAACTAAATCCCCCGGTTCTTCCAGGGCGGCTGCCCAATTGTCGTCGCCAGTTGACCGGTAGCTAACCTCATGGCCCGCCCGCTCAATGGACGATAAAAGTCCTTCTTTGGAAGGTTGATCGTCATCACCTGCTTTGGAATTATGAATCAGCGTAACTCTCATAGAAATTCTCTAAACGCCCTATCACCAAATCTGGAACAAGATTTGAACAGCATAAAGATTGACGGCTCTGGTATTCCTCAGCAAAGAGGCAGATAGCCGTCAGACGAGAGGAGGAAAAGAGGTTGAACCATGCGCATCCTGATCGCTAACGACGACGGCATCTACAGCCCTGGAATTGCGGCCCTAGCCGAGGTGGCGGCGAAGTTTGGCGACGTGCGCGTGGTTGCCCCCGATGTGGAAATGTCTTCGGCGGGGCACTCGATTACGGCGTCCCGCCCCCTGTCCTACAAGCGCACCCCGATCCAGGGCTTTGAGGCCTATCGTGTCAATGGGACGCCCGCTGACTGCGTGGCCCTGGGGGCCTACCACTGGGACAAAGTGGACATTGTGCTCTCAGGCATCAACCTGGGCAGTAACTTGGGCAACGCCATGTGGCACTCCGGCACCCTGGCGGCCGCCAAGCAGGCGGTGCTGCTGGGCCTGCGCGGCATTGCCCTGAGTGCGCCTATCACCGACAGCGAACCGAACTTCGCCCTGCTTAAGCCCGCCCTGGAGGAGGTGTTGGACCTGCTGCTGTCCGACCCGGCCCTCCCCCTGGTCAATGTCAACTTTCCCGATCGCGAACCCCAGGGCCTGCGCTGGACCCGGCAATCGGTGCGGCAGTACAACGGTCAGGTCATGCCCAGCCAGGACCCCATGGGGCGACAGCACTACTGGTTCACGGTGGTGCCGCTGGAGGCCGCCGAACCGGGGACCGATCGCTGGGCCGTGGAGCAGGGCTATGTGTCTATCACCCCCCTGCGCCTCGACCTGACCCACGAGCAGGAGTTAGCCCAGGCTAAATCGAGACATCCCTTCGACTGACCCACACCCACCGATATGACTTCGCCCCCCCTGCGCCCCAATCCTGGGGGATCTGAAGCCCCCAAAATTGGGGGTTTGGGGGCCAAAACACGTGTAGGTAATATTCTGTTATGACCATGCATCAACCCTGGCGCGGTAAGGGGTTTGCCGGTTGAATTTATCGGTTTGAAGGCCGCGCAGCGGCACTAGTTCTGCCCCATCTGCCGCGGGGCCACCGCCCGACAGGGGTTGCCGTAGCAGACCTGCCCCGGCGGCAGCGACTTAAACACGCTGCTGCGGGCACCCACCACCGTGTTGGCCCCCACCGTTACCCCAGGGGCCACAAAGCAGTCGGTCGCGATCCAGGCGCCGTTTTCTACCGTCACGGGGGCGACCATCAGACCAAAGTGGGGGTCGCCGATGTCGTGACTGCCGGTGCAGAGATAGCTTTTTTGTGAAATCACGCAGTGCTGGCCAACGGTGATCTGGGCCAGGCTGTAGAACACCACATCGTCGCCAATCCAGCTGTGGTCACCGATGGTGACGTTCCAGGGGAAGGTGAACCGCGCCGTGGGGCGAATCACTACACCCTTGCCGACGGTGGCCCCAAATCGCCTCAGTAGCCAGCACCTGGGCCCGTGGGAGGCGTGGGGCGTGAGCGGAAAGATCACCGCCTGGAGCAGCCACCACAGCAAAATTACGCCCTTGGAACGCCCCGGTTTGTACCAGGACTGGTCGTAGGCGTCCAGGTTTATCCAGGGGCGATCGCCCCCGCTGGGGAGACAGTCAGTAGAGTCAACAGGGGAAACAGCCATAGTCAGCCGCGATCGAGGAGGTCTAAGGAGCCGATTCTACCGGAACAACCGCCGGTTGAACCGCTGGCTGTGGCTGGGCCGGGCTGCCTTGGGGAGTAACGTTGAGCTGCCCGCCAAACTGGCGTAGCTCAAACAGCTTCACCCCGATCTGGTACTCATACTGGCTCAGCAGTCGCCCGTAGATATAGCCGGCCCGTCCATCCAAAAAGCCCAGCCGCAGCACGTAGAACAGCACAAACCGCAGCAGGGGCTTGAAGGGCAGCCGCACCCAAATTTTCTTTAAAAACCGTTTGCGCTGCACCGCATCGCCAAACAGATTGGCCCCAATCGTGCCGCCGTCCCCCATGCCCGTGAGCAGGTTGTAGTAGACCTGGGCCTCCCAGTTGGAGTAGCGGTTGTGGCGGGCCAGCCAGTGGTACAGATCGCGAAAATCCTCGTGGAGCATGTCGTGCTTCAGGTAGCCCACGGCCCCCTCCACCATGACGTGCTCGTGCACTTCGTTGTCGCCGGTGTTGGGGATATCGGCGGTTTGCAGGTTTTCGTAGCGACCCGCCCGGTGGCGAAACAGGCGCAGGTTCCAGTCGGGGTACTTGCCGCCGTGGCGAATCCAGGTGCCGAGGAAAAAGACGCGCCGGTTCAGGTAGTAGCCGTCAAAATCGGTTTGCTGAATGGCGACGGCAATTTCGTCCCACAGGTCGGGGGGAATGCGCTCGTCGCAGTCCACAATCAGCACCCACTCGTGGCTGAAGGGCAGGTTGTCCAGGGCCCAGTTTTTCTTTTTGGGCCAGTGACCGTTGAACTCAAACTGCACGACCTTGGCCCCGGCCGCGGTGGCAATGTCGACACTGCGATCGCTGCTGTGGGAGTCCACCACAAATATCTCCGCCGCCCGCTCCAGACTAGCCAGGCAGGCGGGCAGGTTTTGTTCCTCGTTTTTAGCCGGAATCAGCACGGAAATGGGTACTTTGGGGGTCGTCGCCATCGGGATTCCTTTCAAAGCGTAGTTTGATCGTGGATTAACGAGCTTGGCCTAGCAAAACAGTAGTGATTCCAGGTTAAGGGCAGGCCCGGGGCCGAGATGTCCAATGGCGCAGTCCACTCACCAGGTAGCCCAACTGCCCGTAGGCGTAGACCAGGTTTTCAAACCGCAGCGCCGGGTCCTGCCAGCTTTTGCAGGCTTTTACCAGGCCTCTCAGCAGACACAGCCCCCGAACCCGCAGCCGTTGCCCGCTGAAGCTGTGGGTGAGGTATTCGCGGGAGCATTCGCTGATGCCCTGCCACCAGCTGCGACGCAAAAACCAGCGGCGGCGCAGCCGCTCCGGGGCCACATTGTGGGCCACCTGGGCTGCGGGCACAAACAGGACCTCAAAGCCAGCGGTTAGCGCCTGCCGGGTCAGGTGCAGTTCTTCGTTAGAGAGCAGGTTTTTGCCCACTCGCCCCAGCTGCCGATCAAACCCGCCGACAGAGTCCAAAAAGCTTTTCCTGACCGCGTAGTTGAGGCCCCGGGGCGTTTGGCCCGCGTCGGCAATGGGGTGAACCGTTGGCCCCAGATCGTAGGCCCCCAGACTCTCGGACAGGGTGGGCGACAGCCAGCTGGGGGGCACCACCCCTTGGGGCCAGATCAGGCTGACGGCACCGCCTGCGATCGCAGCCTGGGGATAGGCGGCAAAGGCCGCCGCCAGGGCCGTCAGCCAGTGGGGCGAGGCTTCGGCATCGTCGTCCAGGTAGGCGAGAATGCTGCCCCGCGCGATCGCCGCTCCCCGATTGCGCGCCGCCGACAGCCCCAGGGTACTTTCATAGGCGTAGATGAGTCGGGGATGGGGCAAAAAGGTGTCTACCACGGCCCGGGTATCGTCGGTTGAGGCGTTGTCAACCACAATCAGCTCGAAAGCTCCGTAGGTCTGCCCCAGCACACTGGCGATCGCGGCCCCCAGGTAGCTGGCCCGGTTGTGGGTGCAAATAATTGCCGAGATCAAAGGCTGAGTCATAGTCGGAGCATCGCCGTTAGGGCATCGCCAAAAGAACCGCATCCCACCGCCAACAAAACAAACGTGGGCAGTTCAGAATCACACTGATTCTAAACTGCCCATTTCGCGGCCCAGACTACCGGTACAGCCCAGAACCAGGATTTTTGCGAGGCCCCCAGGGCCTAGCGGTGGCGGGGGTGGGGTTGATAGTACACCTTGCTGCCCTGGTCAGCGACGTAGTGGCAGGCCCAAAAGGAGCGGGCAAAGCTGCGCCACACCGGCTCCTTTGAACAGCGGTAGTAGTCCCCCAAAATTGGCTTAATGGCTGCCGTCGCCGTCTTCAGGTGATAGTGGGGCATGTTTAGAAAGATGTGGTGGGCCACATGGGTGCCGATGTTGTGGTGGATCGGGTTGATGAAGCCGTAGTCGCGATCGATGGTCGAAAGCGCCCCCTTGAGAAAGTACCACTCATCGCCCCGGTACCAGGGAATATCCGGCTCGGTGTGGTGCAGAAGCGTGACAAAGTCGAGCCACATCACAAACACCAGGTAGGGGATTATGTAGTACGTGACCAAAAACAGCAGCCCCTGACTCACCCCCAGCCAGACCAGAAACAGGACCATGGCCGACCAGCAGATCGTGCTGACCACAACCCCGCGCCGCTCCGTCGGGCGAAACAGGTCGCTGCCGGGCATAAAGTGAGAGCCATTGCGCCCCGATGACCTGAAAAACAGGTAAAACGGGTACGCCCACAGCGAGCCGTAAAACCGCACAAACTTCTGGGCGGCGGGCATGGCGCGATAGGTCGACTCACTCACCGGGTACCAGCTCTCGTCGGTATCGATGTTGCCTGTATTGGCGTGGTGGGTGCGGTGGCTGATTCGCCACCCGTGGAAGGGTACCAAAATGGGGGTGTGGGTCAGGTGACCGACCAGGTTGTTCAGCCACCTGTGGCGCGAAAACGAGCCGTGGCCGCAGTCGTGCCCCACCACAAACAGCGCCCAAAACATGGTGCCCTGGGCCAGCCAAAAGATCGGGAAAAACAGCCAGGAATTGAGTGCGTAGGCCATGGCGTACAGGCCTGCAATCACCCCCAAATCCAGGGCAAGATAGGCGAGAGACCGGGTGGTAGAAGGCTGAAAGCAGTAGGCTGGAATAGCGGCCTTGAGGTCTTGGAGGGTAAAGTTTAGCTCTTGGGCCGATCGGACATGGGCTGATAGTTCTATATCTGGAGCCCCGATCGGAACGCGATCTACTTGCACAAAGGTACCAATTTAACCATAGAGACGAACGCCCAGCTGCTTTTACAAACATGAGAGGGCGTTACATAGCTTAACCTTCTGCGGCATAAAAATTCTATCCCGCGGCTGGTGTGGCCCCAGCAATTTGAACTCCAGTCATTTGAAACGGTGCTGCCTACGGTGCGCTCACTGGGCGCTGGACATAGTAAGCGCTAGGTGTAGACGGTGGGGACTACGACAGTCGTTGCCCCAGCAGCGACCCCAGAATCGGGTGGTCTTCTACCCAGACCGAGACCGACCCGCCGTGGCAGCAAAACTCCGCCCAGCCATCGGCATTGGTGGTAATGGTCTGGGACATATGCCCGGTCAGGTCGTAGAAGGTGGTGTTAGGTCGCCCCACCTCCATCCATTTGGTGCCCGCATCCCCATTGCTCAGCAGTACCGCCATAGCCCGACCGCGATCGCCCAGGCCCAGCCGAGTCCAGCCCACCACGTTGGGATGGTCAAAGTAGTCGTACTGGGGACCGTAGGCAAAGTACTTGCGGCCCACCAGTAGCCGATCCAAAATCCTCCGGTGGGAGTCCATCCAGATCTCGTACTCATTGCCGTCGCGGCCTCTATCGACGTAGTGGGCGCCGTAGTAGTCGCAGTAAAAAATACAGGGATAGCCCTCCTGCCGTAGCAGAATCATGGCGTAGGCCAGCGGCTTGAACCAGGCTTCTACCACCGACTCCAGGCTCTGTAGCGGCTGGGTGTCGTGGTTTTCGACCAGGGTGACCGCCAGCTGCGGCATTTCCTTCACGACGGTGTTGTCAAAAATTCGGCGCAGATCGTAGCGGCTGCCTGCCCGGCTGGCCTGGTAAAAATTGTGGTGCAGCGGCGCGTCAAAGAGATCGAGCCGACCGCCGGAGTTGCCCGCATACCAGCTCAGCGTGCCCAGGTCGTAGGTCCAGTACTCGCCCACGCAGAACAGACTGCGCTGGGCGTAGTGCTCTAGATGGTCCAGCCAATCGACAAAAAAGTCGCCGCAGATATGCTTGATCGCATCCAGCCGAAAGCCGTCTACCCCAACCTGATCAAGCATCCATTCGCCCCAGTATTTCAGCTCGTCGCGGACCTCGGGGTGGTCGATATCGAGATCACAGCCCATCAGGTAGTCATAGCTACCCAACTCCCAGCTCACCTTGTCCTCAAAGGCTTTATTCTCAATCAGCCAGACAGCCTGATAGTCGGGGTCCCAGCTGTTGTAGTCAACGGCATCGAAGTGGTACCAGTGCCACTTCATGCTCGAATATTTATCGCCCCGGCCTGGAAAGTTAAACCCCGTCCAGGATTTGATTTTGCGCAGGTTGCCCAGGGGTCGGCGGCGATCGCTGGGATCCATCGGAGTCGCGTTAAACTCTTCCTCAAAATCGGCGGCCATTTTGTGGTTAAACACCACATCGGCATAGATGTTGATGCCCAACTCCCGGCAGGCTTTCACCGCCGCCACATACTCATCCTTGGTGCCGTACTTGGTGCGGATCGAGTTCTGCTGATCAAACTCCCCCAGGTCGAACAGATCGTACACTCCGTAGCCTACTTCCTTGCCGCCGCCCATACCCTTGTAGGCCGGCGGTAGCCACAGCGCCGAAATGCCCGCCTCGGCCAGGGACTGGGCCTCCGCCCTAAGCCGATTCCAGTGGCTGCCATCGGCGGGGCAGTACCAGTGGAAGTACTGCATTAGGGTGCCGTTCAACTCCCCCTGGCTGTGTCGACGCTGCAGCAGATCGGCGTTGGCCCGCAGCCAGTCCCGCAGCGCGGTTTTAGCGGTGTCAGTCGCCTCGGCGCTCAGCGTCGACCCAAACCGTTTAAATCGATCCTTGAGCTGCTGAAAGGGTGTCACCATAGCTACCACCGTGGGGGGATGCGCTCCCTTATGATAGGGTCAAACTTTTGAAAACCCGAGCCCCGGTTCCGTGCGGACCCCTGGCCCTAGCCAAACACAAGCAGCCACAGGGGAATGGTCAGCAGGAGGGCGCCCGTAGACAGGGCAATGCTGGCCGCCGCTAGCTCCCGATCGAGCTCATACTCCTCAGCCAAAATCAGCCCCGCAAAGGCGCTGGGCATACCCGACATCAGCACCAGCACCAGCACCGCATCGCTCGGTAGTCTGGCCCCCCAGGCCACGGCCCCAACCACCGCAGGCAGCACGACAACCTTCAGCGCAGCGGGTACCAAGGCCAGCTTGAGGCTGCTCCAGCCCTGCAGCTGGCTCAGCCGTAGCCCCATCAGCAGCAGCGCTACCGGAATGACCACCCACACCGACCGGTGCAGCGCCGCCTCCACCGCCGGTGGCCCAATCCACCGCTGGGAAGCGGTGCCCAGGCCAAACGCCCACAGGGACGGGACAGTCACTACATCGCGCAGTTGCTGCCAGCGGGACTGGGCATGGGTACCGCGCCCAAACCAGCTGGCTAGATATACCCCCAGCCCGTAGGTGCCCACCACATTTTGCGTCACGCTGTAGAACACAGCCCAGCCCAAATAGGGACCGCTTACCAGCGCCGGGACGATCGCCAACCCCACAAATCCCGTGTTGCCCAGCATGGCCGCAAGCACAAAGCTGCCGTGGCGAGGCCGATCGGCCCAGGTCATCACGGTGTTTCCCCACGGCGGCAAATCTGCATCGGCCTCCTGGGCTGGAGGCGTTGCCGCACCCACAACCGCCAACGCCACGGCGGCCTCGCCAGCGGTGCTTCTCCAGCGCACCAGGGCCAGGCCCGCCAGCCCCAGGCCCAGCCCCAGCCCCAGAGCGAGTACGGTGTACAGCGGTGCCAGCCCCGTGTCTTGAGCAAAATGGGTCTGGCGGGCCAGGGCAAAAATTTCCAGAGGAATCCCTACCCAGTACAGCGATCGCCCCAGCAGTCGCGGCAGAGCCCCGGGCGAAAACTGACCCAACACCACGCCTAACCCCGTCCACAACAGCAGCGGAAAGTAAGCTTGAATCAGAGAATCACGCATTTAAATCGTTCGTTATATCACTTAGCTCAGTCAGTATTTTACGCAGCTTTGGCCGAGGTAGCGCTACATTGGTGCGATCGCAGCATCTTTCCCCATGCAATTTTCAGGTCCTGTCAACGGCCCCAGGCCAATGCTTTAAAGCAACGATTGGCCCAGCTTTGACTCCAGTGCTCAATGCCTTAGCCAATCCTGATCAGCCTTATTCCATGGGGGTTAGCCAGTCAGGAACAAGCTGTGATTTAAACCCAAACCAGGGCTAATTTCATCGATCAAGGGAAGGATTGAGTATAAAAAAAACGGCTCAGCCTGAAATTATACGGATAGGTCTTTGTGCTATTAATCTTGGCCTCACAAAACTGTATCAATCCCATGAAAACAAGGCCCAAAATCTAGTCCCTTCTCTTTATTTTTGGTTTGATAGCAATAAGCGCTCAGGACTGCTCTACTGCGGATTTTCAAAGCAGCGCAGATCCAAAGGCCTCACTGTTCAAGTGTCATCATAGAGGTTGCATCGCCGCTACGGACTGCTTTTCGCCCCTTGCTCAGTCATGCCCGATGCCCCTGCAAGCCTCCGGCAGGTTCGATTCTCTAGCCCCCAGTCTCCTCTGATGACTCCTGTTTACACTTTGCTAGGGAGTACACTTTCTAATCATGGCTACGTCTGCACCCCATCTTTCCACTGAGGCTCAGGTTGGCGTTTACGAGTGCGCCGTCACCATCAAGTTTCGCATCCTGGAAGAAAATGGCGTCATTGCCAACCGCGATCGCCTGCTCGAACTTTTGCTCGATGCCTATTCCTACGGCAGCGATGAGTTTGTAGAACCGCTAGAGGCTCAAGTCGAAGTCAGCGAAGTTTCAGAAATCGCCGCCTCACCCCGGATGCGGCGGCAGTTGATTCGGCTCCGCAACCTGCCCGTCGCCTAGCTCTGCTGTCCCGTTGTCGCCGGGGCCCAGCCCTCGCTTCCCCGCCAGGAACTGAACAACCTGGTTCCCTCAGGGCTCCTGGGCCCGTATATTGATTAGTAGGGCCAGAGTAGGTTTGGTGATCCCTCAGCCCTGTAGTCGCTGTAGCTCAGACCCATGAACCGTCACGTTCCCCAGGTGAAGCTTGCCCAATTTACTCAGCTATTCTGGCGAGGCCTTTTAGGGGTCCTCTTGCCGCTATGCCTGACGCTGGGACTGGGGGTTGGTGACGCCGAAGCGGTAGCCGTTTTTCAGGTACCCACCGTGGCGGCGGGAGACTCCACCTGGATTGTCGATGAAGCTGGCATCATCAGCCGCATCAACGAAAATAAGATTTCGAGCCGCTTCGGCGATCTGGCCAAAGCCACAGGCAATGAGGTTCGGCTGGTGACCATCCACCACTTCGACTACGGCGAAACCATTCAGACTTTTACCGATAAGCTTTTTGAGCGCTGGTATCCCACGCCGACCGAGCAGGCCAACCAAACCCTGCTGGTGCTGGATGAGGTGACCAAGACCGTTGGCATTCGCGTCGGTGATCAGTCGGCGACCCAGCTCGATGCCGAGATTGCGACCAGCGTGGCCCAGGAGACCGTGCTCTATCCCCTGCTGGAGGGCGATAAGTACAACCAGGCTTTTCTGGCGGCCAGCGATCGCCTGGTGGCCGTGCTCAGCGGTGAAGCCGACCCCGGACCGCCGGCCTTCGACGATTCTTTCAACAGCGAGAGCACCTTTGCCAGCGCCGAAGAAACGGCCGAGAATCGCGGCAACAGCACCGTTGTTGTAGTGGTGCTGCTGGTACTGGCCACGGTTATTCCCATGGCCACCTACTTCTGGTATGTGGGCTTTGGCAACTGAGCCAGATCTACGGCTGGGCTTGTTCATTAAACATTAACCAGGCCCGCCACCAGAGGCTGTACCGCTCTTCTAGCGCTTGACGGTGGTGGGATTTTGCCCATCGACGACCAGGGGGCAGGGGCTACCGTTGTTGGCGTCGGGAGGAATCAGGCCGACAATGTGGGGAACTGGACGGGGAATATACCCCACCAGGGACTCGCCCTGGTGGGCCAGCGAGGCACTGGCCCCAGAATCGAGCATTACCGCGTCGCGAAGCCCTGCCTGATGCAGCATTTCGCCAAGCTGGACCGAATCCACCATGGTGTGGGTGACCCCTACCACCGGTTGTCCAGCGGTGTTGATACCCCAAAAAGCCCGGTGCCGCTGGGCGTCGTAGTCAAACAGGGTGCCAAAGCTGCTGGCGGGCTGAGGCAACCCATCCCTCACCAGCCAGGCCGCCGCTACAAAGGCATCGGTGACACCGGGCAGCTCGCGGGCCAGCCCCGCCAGCGCGTTGTGGCGATCGGCATCAAAAGGAACAAACTGTACCCCGGAAGGCGAAATCAGCACCAGGGGACGACCGTTGAGCTTGGGAGTCTCCCCTCGGTAGCCAGGCACAAATTGACGGGTGCTCTGACTCAGGACCGGACCAATCATGACGTTGGAGTCCAGGTACTGCAGGGAGAAAAACCCACCGTCCACGGCCCCAGCTATGTTGCTACCCGCCGTGATTTCCTGCACCTGGTAGCGACTGTTGGCGTGAACGGTGACCGGCTGTCCTCCGGTAATTAAGGAAAAGGACTGTCTGTCCAGGTTAATCTTTTGGACCTCTACGGGGCTAGTAAAGTCAACCTCTGAGTTGGCGACGGCAACCGGGGCCACCCCAGGCGCAGGGGGGCCACCCCAGGCCACATCGAGGAGGGCCTCGAGGCTGGACTGGCCAAACCGCTCGATCGCCAGCAGTGACTCTGAAGCCCCGGCAAACTGCTCGTTTTGCTGGCGCATGGTAAACGCGGCCAGATAGCCAGCTTCGGCCACCGCCTCAGCCACTCGCTCATCGTAGTAGCCGGTGGGGTAGCTGAAGTAGCGGATGGGAATGCCCAACTGCTCCTCCAGCCGCCGTTTCGACTCCACAACTTCATAGGCCAGGCTGTCGTCGTCGAGGGTGCGCAAGTCGGGCGGATGGGTAACGCTGTGGGAGGCGATGGTGACCAGGGGGTCGGCGGCCATGGTCTGGAGCTGTTCCCAGGTCAACGTCGACCGCCCGACCACCTCACCGTCAACCTTGCCCGTAAAGACAAAGAAGGTGGCGGGCACCTGGTACTTTTGCAGCAGCTGAAACACATGCTCGTAGTGGCCGACGTAGCCGTCGTCCAGGGTAATCAGCACCGGCTTTTCGGGCAGGGGAGCGCCGGTACGCAGGTGCTGCACCAGCTGGTCGGGGCTGATCGGGGTAAGACCGTTCTCTAGAATAGTTGTCAGATGGGCTTCAAAGTCCTCGGGGGTGAGATCAAAAAACACCTCCGGTGGCTCGAGCACATCGTGGTACATCAGGACTGGCACCCGCGCCTCTGCGGCCTGGGGATGAATGGCAGGCCAGGGCTGCGCACCTAGCTGAGCGATCGCCTCGGTCCCCAGGGTACGGATGGCTGCCCCCAAGTTTGCCCCTTCAAACAGCTTTGAGCTGGTATCGCTAGCCGTCACTAGTGCGGTGACCGGCTGGGATTGGCGGCAGAACCGCTCACTGCTGACCATCGTGGGGAAAGCGTCTACCCCCGGCGCATTCATCAGGGCAAATAGCCGGGCATCTAAAGCCTGAGATGGAGGGGCAGAGCGAGGGGTAATGCCGCTCCCGACGGAAATCGATCCAGTACTCAGCGCGCCGGCCAGAGGGACTGAGGCCCCCAGCAAAAACGCGGCCGACCCAATGCTCCAAAGCGTGCGTGACTTCGATGGCTGAATGCCAGATCTTTTCTTAGCGCTTTTAGCCATCTCTAACACTCCCCACCGGAACCAGAGCCCCGGCCAAAACCCATTACATATTACTGGTGAACGTTGGCTTTGTTCGTCTAAGACAGCCGGTTTTTTGATTAAGGAACCGTTAAGGCCAGCTTCTGGAGAAAGGCCATTCTGAAGCACAACCGAGGGCGTAGTATGAAACAAACCCGTTGCGCGATCGCCGTTCTCTATGCCGATTACCATTGCTTACCTGGGGCCTGAGGGCACCTACTCTCAACTCGCCGCTCTGGCCTACAGCCTGGATCTGGAACAGCGCACAGGCCACTCCGTGGAGCTCAGGGCTCTGCCCAGCATTCCTAAAGCCATGCAGGCCACCGCCGACGGGCTCACCAACCTCACCATCGTGCCGGTGGAAAACTCAACGGAGGGAGGGGTCACCACCACGCTCGATACCCTCTGGCGGCTGCAGCAGCTCAACATCCACCACGCTATGGTCATGCCCATTCGCCACGGGCTGCTATCCCACGCCCAGGACCCGGCGGCCATTCGGGTGGTTTACTCTCACCCTCAGGCCCTTTCTCAATGTCAACTCTGGCTAGAAAACAAGCTGCCCCAGGCCAGGCTGATCGCGACTCGGTCGACCACAGAGGCCCTGGAGCACCTGACCGACAATGAAACGGTGGCCGCAATTTCCTCTGAATGGGCTGCCCAGCTCTACAATCTGCCTATTCTGGCCCACAATATCAACGACCACACCGACAACTGCACCAAGTTTTGGGTCCTCAGAAGTGACGACACCGAAATCCCCGTGGACGGCCAATATACTTCCCTGGCATTTAGTTTGCCTGTCAACGGTCCTGGTGCCCTGCTTAAACCCCTGGAGGTGTTTGCTCGCTACGGCATTAACCTCAGCCGCATCGAGTCCCGCCCAACCAAGCGATCGCTGGGGGAGTACCTATTTTTCGTAGATTTAGAGACCAGCGCAGCCACTGTCCAGGGTCAGCAGGCCATCCAGGAGCTCACCACCTGTACCGAAACCCTGATCAACTTTGGCACCTACAGCCTGGTGACCGCCGATCCCAGTCTGGCTGCCACCAAGGCGAAAGCTCAGTCGTTTAACCCTACTCAAGCACTTCCTTGAGCGCGGTGCGGGCCGCCAGGTGGTTGCGGGTGGAGGTCAAAATCTCCGCCTCGCGTTCCAGGCGCACGCTGGTGTCGTCCATTTCTAGCAGAGCCTGCTGCTCCAGGGCCACCCCGTGCAAATTGCTCGCCACCCAGTAGGACAGCTCAATGGGGATGTCGGGAATATTGTCGGGCAAGTCGATGTCCTGGTTGGTAAGCTTGGCGGACAGGTGCACCACATCGCGCAGCAAACGGTCCACGTCAGAAGCGAGGGGGTTGAGATCCTGGCTGGTGGGCTTGTCCTCCAGCCACTCCACCAGACCCACCCGGTAGGGCTTTTCGCGCACGTAGCTGAGCACCCGGAACCGCTGCTGCCCAATGGTCAGAATCTTCAGGCGATCGTCGGGTAGCCGCTGGTAGTGAAGAATCTCAGCGCAGCAGCCCACCTGGGCCGGCTGCCCCGTCGTCGGATCGAGCATCAGGACGCCAAAGCGGCGATCGCTCTGGAGAATCGTGTTCATCATGATGCGGTAGCGGGGCTCAAACACGTGAAGCGGCAGGTGCCTCCCCGGAAACAAAACCAACTCAGGTAGCGGGAAAAGCGGGAGTTCTCGCACAGATATGGACTCGGAGAATGCCATTGTCGCCTCTTGCGGGTTTCAAGCACGCCGTACCAGAGCAGGGCAGGCTGTAACACTTGTTTACATGGAAGTATTCTAACCCAACTCCCATGGGAAATGCCGGGGGTCAGAGCATCAGTTACCCAGCCGGGCCCGACCGTAGGCCCTAAAAAAACCCGCTAAATTGGAACATCTAGCGGGTCACAGGTGACGTCTAAAGCTTCACTTCAATGTCTACCCCAGCCGGCAAGTCCAGCTTCATAAGTGCATCAATGGTTTTGGAGGAGGGCTGGTAGATGTCAATAATGCGGCGGTGGGTGCGGCTCTCAAAGTGCTCCCGAGAATCTTTATCTACGTGGGGAGAGCGCAACACACAGTAAATGCGGCGCTTGGTGGGCAGCGGAATCGGGCCAATGGCTGTGGCGTTGGTGCGATTGGCGGTGTCCACAATTTTTTCGCAGGAGGTGTCCAGCAGTCTGCGGTCAAAAGCCTTCAGGCGAATACGAATTTTTTGTTGCTGAATAGTAGCCATAGGTCGGAGAGATAGATTGTCAAGGTACGAATGGAAGAAGCAAACCTGGGAGACACACAACAGGGGCAACCCTGTTAGGTTTGCCCCTGTGCCCTAGAAGTAGCGCTAGACTACTTCAGAATTTTGGAAACCACGCCCGCTCCCACGGTGCGGCCCCCTTCACGGATAGCAAAGCGCATGCCCTGCTCAATGGCGATGGGGTTGATCAGTTCCACGGTCATTTTGATGCGATCGCCGGGCATGACCATTTCAGCATCACTGCCATCGTCAGCGGTGAAGGCTTTGATGGTGCCGGTCACGTCGGTGGTGCGGACGTAGAACTGGGGCTTGTAGCCGGGGAAGAACGGCGTATGACGGCCACCCTCTTCTTTCTTGAGGATGTACACCTCAGACTCGAACTGAGTGTGAGGGGTGATGCTGCCGGGCTTGGCCAGCACCATGCCCCGCTCAATGTCTTCCTTCTGCACACCGCGCAGCAGCAGACCGACGTTGTCCCCAGCCATCCCCTCATCCAGGGTTTTCTGGAACATTTCCACCCCGGTCACGGTGGTGCTGCGGGTGTCGCGAATGCCGACCAGCTCAACGGTTTCGCCAACCTTCACCTTGCCGCGCTCAATCCGCCCAGTGGCAACGGTGCCTCGACCGGTGATCGAGAAGACGTCCTCAACGGCCATCAGGAAGGGCTTGTCCACATCCCGCTCAGGGGTGGGAATATACTCGTCAACGCTATCCATCAGCGCCAGAATTTTGTCAACCCACTCGTTGTCGCCACGACTGATGGCGGGGGTTGCGGTCAGAGCCTCAACCGCCAGCAGCGCCGAACCCGAGGTGATGGGGATGTCGTCTCCAGGAAAGTCGTAGGAGCTCAGCAGCTCGCGGACTTCCAGCTCAACCAGTTCCAGCAGCTCTTCGTCGTCAACTTGATCCTGCTTGTTCAGGAACACAACGATGCTGGGGACACCCACCTGCTTAGCCAGCAGAATGTGCTCCCGGGTTTGGGGCATGGGGCCATCGGCAGCGGAGCAAACCAGAATGGCACCGTCCATTTGAGCTGCACCCGTGATCATGTTCTTCACATAGTCAGCGTGGCCAGGGCAGTCAACGTGGGCATAGTGGCGAGTTTCGGTTTCATACTCCACGTGGGCCGTGTTGATGGTAATACCACGGGCCTTCTCCTCAGGAGCCGCGTCAATCTCGTCATACTTACGAGCCTTAGCGCCACCAGCCGCAGCCAGCGTCATGGTGATAGCAGCCGTCAGAGTGGTCTTACCATGGTCAACGTGACCGATGGTGCCGATGTTGACGTGGGGTTTAGTGCGTGTAAACTTTTCGCGTGCCATTTACGTTACTTGTCCTTTCCTTTCTAAGCGTTCCCAGTGTTTTTAGAGATAATGGCCTCAGCCACGTTTCGAGGAACCTCGCCGTAGTGGCTAAATTCCATCGAAAAAATGCCCCGACCCTGCGTTTTTGAGCGGATGTCGGTAGCATAACCAAACATCTCAGCTAGGGGAACATGGGCTGTAACTTTTGCAACGCCAACTTCTGTTCCCATACCCTCGATCTGGCCCCGGCGGGAGTTCAAATCTCCCATGACGTCACCCAGAAAATCTTCTGGAACTTCAACCTCGACCTTCATGATCGGCTCTAGAAGGACAGGAGACGCCTTCAAGACGGCTTCCTTCATCGCCATTGAACCGGCAATTTTGAAGGCCATCTCTGATGAGTCTACATCGTGATAAGACCCATCGACCAGAGTAACCTTCAAATCAATCACCGGGTACCCAGCTAGGATACCAGATTCGCAGGCCTCTTTCATGCCCTGTTCTGCGGGAGCGATATATTCTTTTGGAATTGTCCCCCCCACAATTTTAGACACAAACTCAAACCCACTGCCCTCATCGGTGGGTTCTACCTCAACCACAACGTGGCCGTACTGGCCCTTGCCGCCGCTCTGGCGAATGAACTTACCCTCGGCATTGGTGGGCTTGCGAATCGTTTCTCGGTAGGCCACCTGGGGAGCCCCAATGTTGGCTTCAACCTTAAACTCGCGCAGCATGCGATCGACAAGAATGTCGAGGTGCAGTTCACCCATACCGGCAATCACGGTCTGGTTAGTCTCAGGATCGGTGCTGACCCGGAAGGTGGGATCTTCCTCCGATAGGGACTGCAGAGCCTTGGCGAGCTTGTCCATATCCTGCTTGGTCTTGGGCTCTACGGCTACTGAGATCACCGGCTCAGGTACGTAGAGGGACTCCAGCACAATGGGTTCCGCCGGATCGCAGATGGTGTCGCCGGTAAAGGTGTCCTTGAGCCCGATCGCGGCGCCCAGGTCCCCGGCCCGCAGCTCATCGACTTCGATGCGATCGTCGGCCTTAAGCACGATGAGGCGGGAGATCCGCTCTTTTTTATCTTTGGTGGCGTTGTAGATGTAGCTGCCTTTTTGCAGCACACCGGAGTAGACCCGCACGAACGTAAGTCTGCCGTAGGGGTCTGCCATGATTTTAAAGGCCAGGGCCGCCAGGGGCACATCGTCATCGGCGGCGCGTTCAGCCACCTCACCATTGGGCAAATGGCCCTGGATGGGGGGAACCTCTAGGGGCGAGGGAAGGTAGTCCACCACGGCATCTAGCAGCAGTTGCACCCCTTTGTTTTTAAAAGCTGAGCCGCACAGGACCGGAACGATCGTCCCCTCAACCGTGCCCCGGCGCAGAGCGGTGACAATTTCCTCTGAGGTCAACGACTGCCCCTCAAAATACTTTTCCATCAGGGCGTCATCGGTTTCGGCCACGGCTTCAACCAGCTTGGCTCGATACTCCTCTGCCACCTCCAGCACATCGGCTGGAATTTCTGTGTCTTCGAAGTTTTGGCCCAGGTCGTCGCCGTAGATTCGGGCCCGCATGGCAACGAGATCGACCACACCCTGGAAGTCAGCTTCGGCACCAATGGGGATCTGCACCGCCACGGCGTTAGCCCCCAGGCGATCGCGTAGTTGATTGTAGACCTTAAAGAAGTTAGCCCCGGTGCGGTCCATCTTGTTGACGAAGGCAATCCGGGGCACCCGGTAGCGATCGGCTTGACGCCAAACGGTCTCCGACTGGGGCTGCACGCCGCCCACCGAGCAAAAGACGGCAATTACTCCATCCAACACTCGCATAGAGCGCTCGACCTCAATGGTGAAGTCAACGTGCCCTGGGGTGTCGATAATATTGATCTGGTGGTCGCGCCAGCTGGTACTAATCGCCGCCGCGGTGATCGTGATCCCCCGCTCACGCTCCTGTTCCATCCAGTCAGTGACGGCTGTTCCCTCGTGCACCTCGCCAATCTTGTGGACGATGCCCGAGTAAAACAGAATGCGCTCTGTGGTAGTGGTTTTGCCGGCGTCGATATGGGCCGCAATACCGATGTTTCTAACCCGCTCTAGGGGTGTCGTCCTGGCCACAGTTCCCTCCTGGTCATTTTCAGAACAGCCGTTTCGGAATGTCCGAACAGGTCAAGTGCCCGCACATTTTCCCCGAACAAATTTATTGTAGGAAGCAGAAACAGCGATCGCCAATGAACTAGACGCTCTGGAACCACAATCACCCAGAAGGTTTAGTAGCGATAGTGGGCAAAGGCTTTGTTGGCTTCCGCCATCCGGTGGGTTTCTTCCCGCTTACGCACCGCACCGCCGGTTTCGTTGGCAGCGTCCATCAGTTCATTGGCGAGTTTAATCGCCATAGACTTACCGGGGCGCTGACGAGCGAACTGGGTCAGCCAGCGCAGGGCCAGGGCAACGCTCCGCTCAGAACGCACTTCCATCGGTACCTGGTAGGTAGCACCGCCCACGCGACGGGCTTTTACTTCCACCAGGGGGGAGGCGTTGCGCACCGCCCGCTCAAATACATCCAGGGGATCGCCACCGCTACGCTCCTTGATGATGGCAAAGGAGTCATAGATGATTCTGTCCGCCAGAGACTTCTTACCGCTCGTCATCAGGCGACGGCTCATCATGGTGATGAGGCGGCTGTTATAGACTGAATCGGGCGGAATGGGACGCTTTTGGACAACGGTACGGCGAGACATGATCTAATTTCCAGTAGCGATAAGGCTGGGTATCTTAACAAGTGCGAACTTACGGACGAAATAGACCCAGTGGGCGTATTTCAAATCAGAGCGAGTCTAACAGACTCAGAGATAGGACTGTTGGAATCAAGCCGAGACCTGGGGAACCAGAACCTGCGGCGTTACCCTATCCACACGCCTGAGTATTGTGTTGGGGAGGACTAAGCCTGCTTGGGGCGCTTGGCGCCATACTTTGAGCGGCCTTGGCGGCGATCTTTGACGCCAGCGGTATCCAGGGTGCCGCGGATGATGTGATAGCGAACCCCAGGCAAATCCTTGACCCGGCCACCACGAATCATGACGACGGAGTGTTCCTGCAGGTTGTGGCCAATGCCTGGAATGTAGGCCGTCACCTCAAAGCCAGAAGTCAAACGAACCCTTGCCACCTTCCGCAGAGCTGAGTTTGGCTTTTTGGGAGTGGTGGTGTAAACACGGGTGCAAACTCCCCGTCGCTGCGGACAGCTCTTGAGAGCGGGGGACTTGGTTTTCTTGTCGGCTTTTTGACGCTCACTCCGGATGAGTTGCTGAATCGTGGGCATAGGATGCTTGTTGTGCTACGGCGGGTGGACTCAAGTTTTCACAAGATCTAATGCTAGCACTGTGAGCCGTCTTTGGTCAAATGCGATTCAAATGCGATCGGCCCCTCTAAATCAGCTTGAGGCTAACCCGTGGGCAGGCCTCCGGTACAATCCTCGCTGACGGGGGCATCCGTAGTCAGCGAGAACGCATTGCCGCAACCGCAGGTGCGCTGAGCGAGGGGATTGGTGAAGCGAAACCCCCCGCCCATGAGGTCTTCGGCATAGTCAATGGTGAGATCCTCGACCAGTTCCAAGGCCTCTGGAGACACGACAAGGCTGATGTCATCGCAGCGGACCACAGTAGCGTCGTTAGTCTCCTGGAGCGCAGATTCAGACAGATCAGACAGATCTGCTTCTGCCATGAGTCTATAAGTCCATTCGGCGCAGCCCCCTGGCTCAAGGGCGAGGCGAACGAGGGATGGAGAGTCAGCGCTGCGGTCAGCCGAACGAGCTAGCAAGCGCTTGATCTCTTGGGCGGCGGCGGGACGGATGTGAATCATCTTTGAGTTAGCGATGCTGTCAGACTGAAACGAGGGTAGTGCTGAGCTTAGCACTATCCCCGTTTAATCTTTAAACCTGTCACCATTGGTGAGTAGCCTGATTCGGACGGCCTTAGTTCGGACGGCCCTAGACGGTTTCGACTCGAGAGTAATCGTCTTGGAAGCGAACAATATCGTCTTCCCCCAGGTATTCACCGTTTTGCACTTCAATCAGCACCAGAGGAATGACGCCCACGTTCTCGAGTCGATGCTGGGTACAGGGAGGCACGTAGGTTGACTGGTTGCTGGACAGCAGAATTTCGCTGTCACCGCAGACTACTTTGGCGGTACCGGAGACCACAATCCAGTGTTCGCTGCGGTGGTGATGCATTTGCAGGCTGAGGCGATGGCCAGGTTTGACCTCAATGCGCTTAATCTTGTAGCCCCGCCCCTCTTCTAGCACGGTGTAGCAGCCCCAGGGACGCAGCCCTGTTTCGGCGATGTCTTTACCGTTGCTGGTGGCCAGGGCCAGGGCCGTGGGCTGAATTGTCTCTTCCAGTTTTGGCATAGTGGTTGTTCTCCTAGGAGCTAAGGTTGTAAGACTGCGCCAAGCACGACGACTCGGGGAAGGATGGCGGGGCGGTATTGATCTAGGGTACCCATCTGTTCAGACGGCTGTTTGAGTTGTAAGGTTGCACCTGCTGAAGCCAATAGTAAAAGCGACACTCAGGCGTCGCTTCTTTCCGCCCATAGTCTAGCAAGAGCGATTGAAAGCCCAGGGGATTTTGGTGAGGCTCCGGGAGAATCACACAGAGTCTTTACACCGTGTTTTTTGCTGTTAAGAAATTGTCAGCCAAACCCAGGTCAGCCGGAACGGCTATTCTAAAAAGCTGTTCCTACAGCTTTCTCTGGCCAAAGAATTCGCCTTATGTGGATATAGACCTCTGGATTGTTTGCCCCGCTGATGACTAAATCAGTTACGGAAGAAAGAGCCCAATGCCATTGTTGACCCGGGCGGCGGTGCGGGGGGAGCGGTTGATCAGCCGCCCGCCCAGGTAAAGGCTGGCCGAACTGCCGCCGTCGAGATTGAGGGCATCGGTGGTGCCCAGCTGGAGCATAACTTGGGCCAGTTGATTGAGGGTGGGGCCAGGGCCGGCTGGACTGTTGTGCACGGCAACCAGCAGAATTTCGCCGCTGGCGGTGATGCCAATGGCGCTGCGGGGGGCCGCCTGGGTGGCAAAGGCCCGGCTAAACTGCTCCAGGCCGGCATCCAGGACGAGGGTGCGATCGCGGATGAGCAAAGGGCCGCCCCCGACAATGTTGGGGAAGGGGGCGAGGGAGGCTGGCAACAGCTCCGAGGATAGAGCGACTTGCTGCCCTGGGGGTAGCGCCTGGGCGGCGGTGGCGTAGGAGCGCAGGGCGAGCACATAGCCATTGCTGGGAATGGACAGTCCGGCAGGGCCCAGGGTGCTGGCGGACTGCTGATTGATCACCACCCCATCTACCACCGTGACGACAATTTCGCCCTCCAGGATGGGGCGGTAGGTTGGCCCCCAGGCGGGTGTATAGAGACCAATGCCTGCTTCCACATAGCCACTGTTGATTGACTGGACCGGAAAGACCCGGCCGTTTGCGGTCGTGAGAGTTTGTCTCAGGGCCAGACGCTCCATGCGCGCCTGGCCCTTATCGTTCCAGCCAATGACGCCACGGCTGAGAATCGGACCAGAAACCCAGTCATTGTTGGTGCGCACCGCCCCCAGGGGGAACTGGTTGTTGCGGTTGAAGAAGCCAGCATTGATGGCGGCGACGGCCTGCCAGCGCTGGGCGATGGTGGTCAGGGGGGCCGTGCCGACGGCGGTGGTGGGGTCAGTCCAGATGGGGCGAAGGCTGGTCTGACGGGAATTTAACTGTAGCCAGTAGACCGGAAACGACTGCCCGCCGACGCCGACATAGCGCTGCTGCCAGCGCACCCCGGGCGCCCAGGCAATGCTGTGGGGCTGCAGGCTGTCGGCCCGCACCTCGACCACCAGCTGGTTAGTGCGGGTGATCAGGCGGGGCGAATGGCTGGTGCTGGCCTGGAGACGAAGGCCTCCGACCCCATGGGTGATCGTGAGTGAGCCCAGGTGGGGGCTGGCAGGGGCGGCGATCGCGGCTCTCAGCACGCTGTCGGTGGCACTGGCCCCCAGGGTCAGACTGAGGGCGTCGTGGTGGTTGGGCTGACTGGCTAGGGCTGGTCCAGATAGGTCGAAAATCAGCCGTTCGACCCCAGGCTGGGTCTGACGGCGAACCGCTAAGACCTGAGCCGGGGGCACCACAATTTGCAAAACCCCGCCCTGGGGCTGCACCTGCCAGCCGTGGCGTTGGGCCAGGGGGGCAATGTCCAGGTAGCGATAGCCGCCGTGGACCCAGGCGGCCAGCTCTACTGCGCCGCTGGGTTCGGTAAACCACTGCACCGGCTGGCGCTGGGGCTGACCGCTGCTGAGGAGGGTAACGCCCAGCTGGTCGGTGAGGCCGTAGTCGGCCAGGCCAATCTGACCGTTGACCATCATCCAGGGAACGGTGACCTGCATGCCATTGAGGACGAGGGTTTGCCCCTGGGTGACCACGGGGCTGGCGGCCATTTGGTCGGCATGGGGAACGACCAGGGGCGACGACTCAGGCCCTGTTGCCGAGGCCAACGGCGCGATTGCCCCTAGCAGACCCAGCGACAGCCAGCCCCCAACCACCCAGCGACAGCCGTAGCGAAAGCGGACCGGGAATGAAGCCGATACCGACGATTTAACCATGGGAAAATTGTGTAAATGTCTGAGTATTATGAAGATAGATCGCGATATATCTGGTCGTTCAGGACCAGTTTGAGGCAGATTTTGAAACAATGGCTACCGTTGCGGTTGCTCAATTCTAAGAAGCTGTGACTAAATACTGTGCCTAAGGTTTGTAAACTACTGATAAAGTCTGTAAATTACGAATCGAGTACAGCAAGCGTCACCGGCGTTGATGCTTGCTGAGCTGGGGGCGATCGCGACTGGTTTTCTCAATCTCAATCACGGCGCGACGAGTTGACCCAGTTGCAGGCGCTGCCCCCGTTCCAGGCTGAGGTGCTCAAATCATGTTTAGACTACGCCTGGTCAGTTAGGTTTTTCTGGCCCGTTTCTTTGGCTCCATGAGCGCCCCATGCAGCGCTGTTGTAGGGCTCATCGCCATTCCCCAACCCCCATTCCCCAACCCATTTAGTTTTTGCCCACTACTGCTATTTGCTCTGCTCTCCCATGGGACGTACACCTGTGAATCAACCCTATCAATCTCGGCAGCAAACCCCTTCTGAGTGGCCCAACTGGGGGCCCAAGTCACTGGTTGAGGAGCGGGATGCGTGCGGCGTAGGCTTTTTGGCGGATCGCCAGAACCGCCCCAGCCACGATCTAGTAGCCAGGGCGCTGGATGCCCTCGACTGCATGGAGCACCGGGGGGGCTGCTGCGCCGACCAGGATTCTGGCGATGGGGCCGGGGTGATGACGGCGATTCCGTGGGCTGTGCTCAACCGCTGGGCTGAGGAAGCGGGCCATGGCTCCCTGGAGCGCGATCGCACCGGGGTGGCGATGGTGTTTCTGCCCAACCACCCTGCCGCCGCCGACCTAGTGCGGGACACCTTCAACCAGGTGGTGAACGACGAGGCTGGCCTGGAGGTTGTGGGCTGGCGAGTGGTGCCCGTGCGGCCCGAGACCCTTGGTGCGCTGGCAAAGCAGTATCAGCCCCGCATCGAGCAACTCCTGCTGACGGCGACCACCGAAACCGGAGACGACCTGGAGCGCCGTCTGTACCTGGTGCGTCGCCAGGTACTCCACCTGGTTGCCAATGCCGTGGCCAACTCTGGGGATCTGGCGGCGGCGGTCGTCGCGGGGCTGAAAGAGTTTTACGTCTGCTCCTGCTCCTGCCGCACCATTGTCTACAAAGGCATGGTGCGATCGGCGGTGCTGGCCGCCTTCTACAGCGACTTGCGGGATCCCGCCTACGTCAGCTCTTTTGCGGTCTATCACCGCCGCTTCAGCACCAACACCATGCCCAAGTGGCCCCTGGCTCACCCCATGCGCCTGCTGGGCCACAATGGCGAGATCAATACGCTGGTGGGCAACATCAACTGGATGATGGCCCGCCAGGCCGATCTGTACCATCCAATCTGGGGCGATCGCTTTGACCTACTGAAGCCGATTGTCAACGCCGAAAACAGCGACTCGGCCAACCTCGACAATGTGATGGAGATGCTGGTGCGATCGGGGCGCTCTCCCCAGGAGGCGCTGATGATGATGGTGCCCGAGGCCTACAACAACCAGCCCGAACTGGATGCCTACCCCGAAATTACCGACTTCTACGAGTACTACAGCGGCCTACAGGAGCCCTGGGATGGCCCGGCGCTGATCGTGTTTAGCGACGGCACCCAGGTGGGGGCGACCCTCGATCGCAACGGGCTACGACCGGCCCGCTACGTGGTGACCAAAGATGACCTGCTGATGGTGTCCTCAGAGGCCGGGGTGCTGAACGTTCCCCCCCAGGACATTCTCGAAAAGGGGCGGCTTGGCCCCGGCCAGATGATTGCCGTTGACCTGCACAGCCAGGAAATTCTCAAGAACTGGGCGATTAAACAGCGGGTGGCCACCCGGCACCCCTACGGCCAGTGGCTGCAGGAGCACCGGACGGAGCTGCCGCCTCAGCTCTTTGCCGAAGCTCCGCTCTACGCCTCCGACGACCTGCTGCGCCAGCAGAGTGCCTTTGGCTACACCGCCGAAGACATCGATATGATCATTCAGGATATGGCGGCCCAGGGCAAAGAGCCGACCTTCTGCATGGGCGATGATACGCCCCATGCGGTGCTCTCTGAGAAGCCGCACCTGCTCTACGACTATTTCAAACAGCGCTTTGCCCAGGTGACCAACCCGGCGATCGACCCCCTGCGGGAGCGCCTGGTGATGTCCCTAGCCACCCAGCTGGGGGCCCAGGGCAACCTGCTGGATGAGCAGCCCGAGTACGCCCGGCTGCTGAAGCTGGAAAGCCCGGTGATCAACGAGGTGGAGCTGGAGCAGATCCACGCGTCGGGCTTTGCCACCGCCACCCTATCTACCCTGTACTCGATTACGGACGGCCCTGTGGGGCTCAAAAACGCTGTGGAGGCCCTGTGCGATCGCGCCGATGAGGCGGTCAAGGCCGGCAAGACTATCCTCGTCCTCAGCGATCGCGTAGATGGCCAGGGCACCCCCGCCCCCCTCTCCGCTGAGACCAGCTATATCCCACCGCTGCTGGCGATCGGGGCAGTGCACCACCACCTGATTCGCAACGGGCTGCGCATGCATACCTCGCTGGTTGTCGATACGGCCCAGTGCTGGAGCACCCACCATTTTGCCTGCCTGATTGGCTACGGGGCCAGCGCTGTCTGCCCCTACCTGGCCCTGGAGTCAGTGCGGCACTGGTGGAATGACAGCCGCACCCAAAAGCTGATGGAGACCGGCAAGCTGCCCGTCACCACCCTCAACGGTGCCCAGGACAACTACCGCAAGGCCGTAGATGGGGGGCTGCTCAAGATTCTCTCCAAAATGGGGATCTCGCTGATCACCAGCTACCGGGGGGCGCAGATCTTTGAGGCGATCGGCATTGGCCCCGACCTGCTCGATCTGGCCTTTCGAGGCACCACGTCGCGTCTGGGGGGCATTTCCCTGGCCGAGCTGGCCCAGGAGACCATTCGCTTCCACCAGCGGGCGTTCCCCGAGCTGTCGGCCAAGCGCTTGCAGAACATGGGGTTTGTGCAGTCGCGGCCCAGCGGCGAGTACCACATGAACAACCCCGCCATGTCGAAGCTGCTGCATAAGGCGGTGGCCGATCGCCAGTACGACCACTACGAGCTGTACCGCGCTCAGCTCGAAAATCGCCCGATCACGGCCCTGCGGGATCTGCTGGACTTTGAGAGCGATCGCGCCCCCATTTCCCTCGACGACGTGGAACCCGTCGAGACCATCATGGCCCGCTTCTGCACCGGCGGCATGTCCCTGGGAGCGCTGTCCCGCGAAGCCCACGAGGTGCTGGCGATCGCCATGAACCGAATTGGCGGTCGGTCCAACTCGGGGGAGGGCGGCGAAGACCCGGTTCGCTTCACCGTGCTCTCGGATGTGGACGGCGAGGGAAACTCCCCCACGTTCCCCCACCTGCGCGGACTAAAGAATGGCGATACCGCCAGCTCCGCCATCAAGCAGGTGGCCTCGGGCCGCTTTGGGGTCACCCCCGAATACCTGATGCACGCCAACCAGATCGAAATTAAGCTGGCCCAGGGGGCCAAGCCAGGCGAAGGTGGACAGCTGCCGGGCAAAAAGGTCAGCCCATACATTGCCATGCTGCGCCGTTCCAAGCCCGGCGTGTCCCTGATTTCGCCGCCGCCCCACCACGACATTTACTCGATTGAGGACCTGGCCCAGCTGATCTTTGATCTGCACCAGATCAATCCCAGGGCCGGGGTGTCGGTGAAGCTGGTGTCTGAGGTGGGCATCGGCACCATCGCCGCCGGGGTGGCCAAGGCCAACGCCGACGTGATTCAGGTGTCGGGCCACGACGGCGGCACCGGAGCCTCGCCGCTGAGCTCAATTAAGCACGCCGGAGTGCCCTGGGAACTGGGCCTGACCGAAGTGCACAAGGTGCTGATGGACAACGAACTGCGCGATCGCGTCACCCTGCGCGTGGATGGCGGTCTCAAGACCGGCTGGGACGTGGTGATGGGGGCCCTGATGGGGGCCGAGGAATTTGGCTTTGGCTCCATCGCCATGATCGCCGAGGGCTGCATCATGGCTCGGGTTTGCCACACCAACAACTGCCCGGTGGGGGTCGCCACCCAAAAAGAAGAGCTGCGCCAGCGGTTTACCGGGGTGCCCGAGCATGTGGTCAACTTCTTCTTCTACATTGCCGAAGAAGTGCGATCGCTGCTGGCCCGCCTGGGCTATCGCTCGCTGCTCGACATTGTGGGGCGGGCCGATCTGCTGCGCCCCCGCCAGGGGGTGTCGCTGGCCAAAACCCAGGGGCTGGATCTCTCAACCCTGATGAACTTGCCCGACGGGCGGGGCGATCGGGCCTGGCTCCAGCACGGCGATGTCCACAGCAATGGTCCGGTGCTCGACGACGAAATTCTGGCCGATGCGGATATTCAGCGGGCGATTCAGTCCCAGGGCAGCGCGACGAAGACCTACACCGTGCTCAACACCGACCGCACCATCGGCGCTCGCGTCGCCGGAGCGATCGCCAAACAGTACGGTAACTCAGGCTTTGAAGGGCAGCTCAACCTCACCTTTGCGGGCAGCGCTGGCCAGAGCTTTGGCGCTTTCAACCTGCCCGGCATGACCCTAACCCTGGTCGGCGAGGCCAACGACTACGTCGGTAAAGGTATGCACGGCGGCGAGCTCGTGATCAAGCCTCCGGCAGAGATTACCTACGACCCATCCGCCAACGTAATCGTGGGCAACACCTGTCTCTACGGAGCCACCGGCGGGACCCTCTACGCCCTCGGCACCGCTGGGGAACGGTTTGCGGTCCGCAACTCCAAGGGCCAGGCCGTGATCGAAGGAGCCGGAGATCACTGCTGCGAATACATGACCGGCGGCGCGATCGTGGTGCTGGGGCCCGTGGGCCGCAACGTGGGCGCCGGTATGACCGGCGGCCTGGGCTACTTCCTCGACGAAGACGGTCGGTTTCCGGTGCGGGTCAATCCCGAAATCGTCAAGGTGCAGCGGGTGATTACCGCGGCTGGGGAAGCTCAGCTGAAGGCCCTGATCGAAGCCCACCTGGCCCACACCGGTAGCCCCAAAGCCAGACAGATTCTGGCCAACTGGGGTGAGTATCTGCCCAAGTTTTGGCAGGTGGTGCCGCCCTCGGAAGCCGATACTCCCGAGGCTAACCCCGATACGGCCAGCGTGGAGAAGGTGCTCAGTCCCAGTCAGTCCTAGACATAGAACTGTCCAGGGGCCCAGGCATACTGGGGCATGTTATCAGTTATGGCCAAAAGCTTATGGCCAAAAGCTCGGTATCTCAAGCTTTGCCTGGCCCGTCCTTTGGGTCGGGCCAGGGGCTGTAACCCTTGATTTTCGAGCGTTTGACAGCTAATTGATGACAGCCCCTAGGAGACCAGGCTCTCCGCTTGCATTCCTGTCCTCCCCGGCTCTGGGTGGCGGCATCCCTATGTGCTAAAGTAAACCTTTGGTCATGGCCCGTCGTCAGCGGCGGTGCCAGTGCGGGCAGAGTGTCTGGTTGGAGCCAGTGCCGCTGGATTTGCTGATCCAAGTCGAGCCGCCAGTGATTCCCTGAGGTTGGGAATTTTTTCTATTCAACCGCCATTCTTTGTTTGCTGATCACACCTGCCCTGTTGTCTGAGGTCAATGAATGTCTAAACGTCGCAACCCTAAGAAAGAAAAAGCTCTACGCAACCAAGCCTACGCCCGCAAGTTTCGTAAGAAGCGCTCCGGTAACCAGCGATTCTTCCGCCGTAACAATTCCGGCGCTACCGATGAAGAGGGCAGTGAAGACAAAGAGAACAGCGATTATTCCAGCAATAACGCCTAGCTACGTAGCCCTTAATGCCATTACCCTAGCCCAGGGCCTGGGCAATGGCTGCGGCAGCCTGGCGGCCTGAGACGATCGCGCCTTCGACATTTCCGCCGCTGCACCAGTCGCCGCAACCGACCAGCGTCGGTAGACTGGGGCTAGTCAAAATGGGGCTACCCAGGTCACGCTTGACAAAGCCGTAGCGCCAGCGATGGACCTGCATCCACGCTGGAGATCCCACCCATGCCCCTAGGCTGGTGGCCTCTGCCAGCAGGGTGTTCCCCGCAGGCTCCAGATCAGTCAGCTCGAGCGCCCTGGCCGCAAAGGCTGGGGTGCTGTGGCACACCACCACCGCTTCCTCAGGATCGGTGCGTTTGCTGCTGTCTAAGCCTACCCACCGCAGGGTCGGGTGATTTTTGCCGGTCACCATCCACCCCGCCGTGCCCTTTTGCCCCAGCAGCGGCGCCGTTGCCCCCAGGCCGTAGCCTGCCATCACGGTAATTACGGCCTCAAAGTCCACCGGCTGAAGCCGATGCACAAGCTCCTGCAGGGCTGCCCGGTTCTGGGCCGCAGGTTTCAGGATGGCGGCAGCCTGGGGGGCGGGGATGGCAATCACCACGGCCTTGGCCTCAAGGGCCTGGGCCTGGGGTTCGCCACTGGGGTCCAACCCTTCCCCCTCAATGCGCCATCCCGGCGGCTGCGGGGTGAGCCCAGTGGCTCGCCAGTGCCGCCGGATGGTCAGCCCCTGGGCCATTGCTTTAGCGATCGCGCTCATCCCCTGGGGCGCGGAGTAGTGTGGCGCGGTGTAACCCGTATCAATTGGCGCAGCGGCTAGTTTCCCCGTTGCTCCCAGTTCAAACCGCTCTGGTTGCCAGAGGCAAAGTACCCCGGCCTTCACCAGGTCAACAATAGGGCTAGGTTCGACATCGGTAAAGGGCTGCAAGTAGCGGCAGCCGTGGTCTACGGCGGTTTTGCCAATGCGGCGGGTCGCCATTCGCCCGCCCAGGCCCCGCGATTTATCGACCACCTCCACCGAGTAGCCGGCCCGGTGCAGCGCCTGAGCCGCGGTGAGTCCACTCGGCCCAGCCCCAATCACCACCACTTCTGCCATGCCGATCGCTCCTGGAATTTTGCCCTGTCGCCGTTGCCCACCATCTTATCCTGGGGAATTGTGTAAAAATGTAAGACAGTTTTTAGACGGTGACGCCCGGTGGATGAGCTGCGGTCTGCCTTGGAGCTAGCGACAGACGACGAACTTTTGGCCCTCACAGACCTGCTGTTTCGGCCTCGGTTCAATCCATTAGATTACTTGCACAAGGCTGACCCCCTGGTGGTGCAGAGCGGCAGTCGACAGCAGTGGCTCGATCGCCTGGAGCAGCGCTTTCGGTTTCTGGCGGCCGATGGGTTAACCGTCATCCACGGCCAGAGTCAGCGGGTCACCTATCGGCAGGCGCTGGTGCAGGTTTGCCACTACCTCAAAGTTCCCTACGCTCAGGCCTGGAGCACTGATGAGTTGGAGGCCGAGGTCTTTTTACACCTGCTGCGCAGCAACTGGAAGAAGCTGCCCCAGGTCGAGCGCGATCGCCTCCAGCAGTCTTTGCGCCAGTCCCTGGCCGGGTTGGCTCAGTTTGAAGCCCTGCCTTTGGCCCTGCAAACGAACCCCATGGGGCTTTTGGCCAAAGGCAGCGGGGCGGTAGCGGTCAGTGCCCTACTGCGCCCCTGGCTCCTCCAGCACATCGCCCGCCAGATGGCCTTTCAGCTAGCTCGCTACGAAGTAGCTCGTCAGGCTATGGTCAAAGGGGGGGGAACGGTGGTGGCTCAAATCCACCAGCGGTTTGCCCTGCGGATGGCCTCTCGAGGGGTGGCGGCCAGTGCGGCCCGCTATGGTGCCACTCGGGCCGTTTTTTCTGTATTGGGACCGGCTCTGTGGGGCTGGTTTTTGGCCGACTTGGGCTGGCGGGCGGTGGCCACTAACTACAGCCGCGTGATTCCAGTGGTTTTCACCCTGGCTCAAATTCGCTTGACCCGATCCTTTGAAGCCGGATCGTTTGAAGCGTGGGAACTGGCCTAGGCGCATAGACCTTAGCCCTTGCCTATTGCCATCTGCTCTGCCAGTGGGATGCTATGTCTGACGTAAACCCAAAGCTCAAAACCCACTACGACCAGTTGGGGGTCAAGCCTACCGCGAGCCCCCAGCAAATTCGACGCGCCTTTCGCGACCTGAGCAAGCTTTACCACCCCGACACCACCGAACTGCCTGCGGCCGAAGCCACAGAAAAGTTTCAGCAGCTCAACGATGCCTACGCTGTGCTCAGCAGCCCCGATCGCCGCTGGGCCTACGATCAGCAGGTCGGCTACTCGCGAATTTCGGTGATGCAGCCCCTCGACTCGCTGCGGCAGACCTCGAATGCCCCCCAGCGTCGGGAACCCGCCAACATGTACCTCGACCCGACCGATCGCCCCCTCTCAGCGGGAGAAATTTTTGCTCTCTTTATTTTGGGACTCACCTTCGTCGCCTGCCTGGCGCTGGTGGTTACCGTGGGCCTCACCCGGGGCGACTACGCGAGTGAGTTGGGCCTCGATGTGAGTCAAACTGCCGAGACCGCTGTTGATCAAACCCTTTCGGCAGATGGACAGGAATTGGGTGGGCACACCGCCGTTCCCGATTCAAACGCCCTGCCTTCTGAAGCTGATGTCCCCCCGGCGTCGGCCTCGGAATTCCCTAAGCCTGCGCCACAATCGGATCTACCCAGGTCGCTAAGACCCCCGGCCGCGCCACCCACCTGGCTTTAGCTAAACCTGCCTACCCTTATCCTCTAGCCCAACTCCTCATTTCTATGGTCCTTCCCTCTGCGGCTACTCCCCTCTACAACCATCCCCTCCCCGACATTGAAACCTGGCTGCGTCAGCAGGGCTGCACCCAGTCCAGCGGCGAACTCCACTGCTGGCATGTGGTTCGTCCCCGCTGGGAAGCTGAGATTGTGCTCGAAACCGACTGTATTATCGTGCGCTACATCAGTGTGGGAGCCGATGGTAAAGACATCCAGCGGGTGTTCAAATATTCCCTCAGCCGCCAAGACCTGGAAGAGGCCATTTTCTCAGGCCCTTGAGCCGCGCTCGAACCGAAAGGTGGTCAAGGCCCATCAGTAGGGCTTTTGACACGGCGTTTAAACTATATGCGGATGAAAGGACTTGAACCTTCACGTCCGAAGACACTAGAACCTAAATCTAGCGCGTCTACCAATTCCGCCACATCCGCATTCGGCTTTTAAGCATAGCAAACAACGGCGGGCTGTGGGAAGCTACCTGGCGTCAATTCTATGGCTAAACAGCTTTGGGAGCGGTTCTGACCGAGTTGCGATCGCCCTAAGGGCTCTCCCCCAACGCCTCAGTCTTCGTTAGGTATAATGGGGCACGTATAATAGGGCCAGGTACAGCTCCAGGGAGTAAACCATGAGCTTGTTGGGCAACGTCATCTGGCTGATCTTTGGCGGTTTTCTCGCTGGGCTGGGCTATATTCTGGGCGGGCTGGTGCTGTGTCTGACCATTATTGGCATTCCCTTTGGCCTTCAGGCGATCAAGCTGGGCATTGCAACGATGACCCCTTTTGGCCGCAAGCTGGTGGAGGACAGCAACCCCAACAGCACGCTCAAAATTGTGCTGAACGTCGCCTGGCTGTTTTTTTTCGGCTGGGAAATTGCCCTGGCACACCTCTTTCACGCCGCAATTTTAGCCATTACGATCATTGGCCTGCCCTTTGCCAAGCAGCATATCAAGCTGCTACCCCTGGCCCTCTTTCCCTTTGGTCGCCGCTTTGAGCCGAGTTAAACCCCGGCACCGGACACCAAACTGGGTCAACATCGGGGTAGAAACCGTAGGGCTATACCGATCTACTATGTGCAGCCCTTGAAGCTGCGCCGATGCTGGGGGGTTGGCCCCAGGGTTTGCAGGGCCAGGCGGTGGGCCGCGCTGCCGTAGCCCTTATTGCGGGCCAGATGATAGCCGGGATAGCGGCGATCGAGCCGCACGATCAGGCGATCGCGCCAGACTTTGGCCAAAATGCTGGCGGCGGCAATTTCGGTATGCAGGCGATCGCCCTGGACGACCGTTTGCTGGGGCAGCCGCACATTGGGGATAGGCTGGTTGCCGTCAATCAGGCAGAGGTCTGGAGTGGTGGTGAGTCGACTCACGGCTCGACGCATAGCCAAAAGGCTGGCGTAGAGGATGTTTATCCGCTCGATATCGTACACAGTGGCCAGTCCCAGGGCATAGTCTGCCGCCAGCGACTGGATGGGAGCAACCAAACCTTCGCGCCGGGCCGGACTGAGCCGCTTGCTATCGGTCACCCCCAGTCCCTGGAGCTGTTCGCAAGCGCTGGGCGAGAGCACCACCGCTGCGGCCACCACGGGCCCAAATAGGCAACCCCGGCCCACCTCGTCAACCCCGGCAATCAGGGTTGTCGCGTTCTCTGGGTACTCCACCGCCAACTATCCCCAGCAGCTATTCGTCACCCCCATCGTCAGCGGCCGAGGAACGGCGACGGCGACGGCGACGGACAGTACTCGCAGCCTCCTCTGGCTCAGCCTCGGCGACGGCAGGCTCAGGTCCAGCAGCGGCTGGAGGTTCGACCACGGGCTCTGCAATTCCAGCGATCGCCTCTGGCAGAGGAGTTGGGCTGTCGGGGGCGACTTGTTCAGCCTGCTCTTTGGCGCGAGCCGAACGTGTACGCACCGCTCGATTGGAAGACAGTTTGGGCGCCGCCGTCGCCGATTCTGCGATCGCCAGTTCAGGGGCCTCTACAGGAGTCTCGGTAGCAGAGACCGGAGTCGGGGAAGCTGACTCCGCAGGGGCCTGGCCTGGCAGCACCACAGACACCACCACATTGCGCGGATCAGACACCTCCTGGGTCGACAGCACCATAGGGGAAATTCCCATCATGGCGTAGATACGCTGCTCATCGGGAGTCATTTCAACCGTCACGACCTGGGGCTCGGGAGCCGTTTTGCGATTCCGCCCGGAATCACTCGGTACGTCGTTGCGTCCACCCGCCCTGCCGCGCCCCCGAGGCGGGGCCTTATCGTCATCCGGTTTGGTGGTGAGCACCGGGGCCACCGACTCAGTTGACTCTTTGTCTTTAGCATCAAAACTGGCCGCTGCTCCCCCCCCGTCCTTCGCAACGGGAGCGTCTTTGCCGTTGCCCCGGGTAGCGGGCAGGGAATCGCGGCGACGCCGGCGGCGGTTGTTCCCCCGGCCTGAGCGGTCCTGGTAGCTGGGGTGGTTGCCCAGATCTAGCTCCTGCAGATCGGGGTGCCCCTCCAGGGCATCAACTTCACCCAAAGCGGGAGCTACGGATGGGAGCGCTCCGCCGCCAGAGGCCATGGCCCGAGGTGCTTCCTGCCCGCTGCTGGCTGTACCCTCCCCTGGCAGGTGAACCAGGTGCCCCAGCCCACCACAGGTTGGGCAGGGGCGACCAAACAATTCGTAGATGTTTTGCCCCTGCCGCTTGCGGGTCAGCTCAACCAACCCCAACTCAGACAGCTGAGAAATTTGCGGCCTGGCCTTGTCGGAGCGCAGGGCCTTGGTAAAGTGCTCCAGCACCTGCAGTTTGTCACGCCGGGAGTCCATGTCGATAAAGTCGACTACGATGACACCGGCAATGTTGCGCAGGCGCAGCTGCCGGGCAATCTCGGTAGCCGCCTCGCAGTTGGTCCACAGCACCGTCTCGCGGGCGGTGGCCGAGCGGGTAAAAGAACCCGAGTTGACGTCAATAACCGTCAGCGCTTCGGTGCGCTCAATGATGATGTAGCCGCCGGAGGGCAGGTCTACCCTGGGCTTGAGGGCTTCGCGAATGGCTGCATTGACCCGGAAATATTCCAGAATTGGAGTGCGCTCCCGGTGGTGGTCAATCAGCACCCCAGCGGGCACCTGACCATCGCTCCAGTTAGCGAGGTGCTGCTTGACCCGCTTCATACCGGTGGCCGAATCGGTCACAATCCGGTTGACGTCGGCGTTGTATGCGTCGCGCAGCACCCGCTGAATAAAGTCGTCATCGCGGTTCAGCAGGGCGGGGGGGCGAGTGGCTAGCGCCTGCTGCTGAATGCTCTCCCACTGCTTTTGCAGCGTTTCTAAGTCCTCAATAATGGCATTTTCGCTAATGCCCTCGGCCTCGGTACGCACCAGTAGCCCCATGCCCGCTGGTTTTACTAGAATGGCCAGAGCCCGCAGGCGGTTGCGTTCACTCTCGCTGCGAATGCGACGGGACAGGTTGACCCCACGGCCTGAGGGCATCAAGACCAGGTAGCGACCGGGTAAAGAAATATTTCCAGTCAGGCGAGGGCCTTTGTTGCCGGTGGGCTCCTTCATGATCTGCACCAGCACCTTCTGCTGGGGCACGACTAGTTCGGTAATAGAACCAGCGCTGCGCTTTAGTTTCAGCGGCCCCAGGTCAGTGACGTGCATAAAGCCATTGCGCTCGCTGTCGCCAATGTTGACAAAGGCGGCATCGATACCGGGCAGCACATTTTCTACTGTGCCCAAATAAATATCGCTAACCTGGTGGCTTCCGGTGGCCACAATTAGCTCTTGGATCTGATCTTCAGAAAAAACCGCAGCGATTCGGTTTTGCTCAGCAATAACAATCTGCTTCGGCATTCAAATTCCTCATACAACGCTCACCAGGGCGAATAAAGTCTGCTTTTCCTGCCCTGAGTGGGTGATTTGGCCATTCACCAGCCACGTCAACACCGCCACCGGGTCGCCGGAAAACTCGTTTGCAAAGGCTTTGCCATAGAGCACACCGCGACACCGCGATGAACTCCTGCTTCCTAAGGGCATGCACAGATCACCTAACCCGCTGGGCGACTCTGGGAATTCTTGTTCGTAGTGGATCTCGTTTGCGCTAGATCTGCTTGGGATAAACCGCACAAGCTGAACAAAAATTCTTACAGAAGCCTTGAGCGCTAAGGATGTGTAGCTGCTTAAGACACTTGCCATGCACCTTTGCTCAGGTACATCAGCTCCTGCTGTGTGCATTATAGCGTCAAGCAGAAGCCGCGACATGACATTGCGTACCTTTTTACCACAAGTAGGCAAAATTCGCACCCGCAATGTTGATTTACATTGCCGGGTGCGATGGACTGATGCGATGATCTGGTGCGCTGCGCTAGTTGAGGAAAAGACTGGGGAGAGGCGATCGCGCGGCCGTGCGATCGCCTCTCCCGATTAGCCCAGGCCCAATTAAGAGGCCGAAGCTGCCGTAGCTCGGGTGCGGGTGCGCCGCTCGGTCACTACCTGGGGCTCCGGCTCTGCTTTGGGCTTTGGTTCAGCCTGGGACTTCGACTGGGACCTGGGTTTGGGATCGGCCTGGGGCTGCGATTGAACGGCTCCTTCTGCCCCGGCGGCCTGAACCAACAGAATCAGCATGGGGTCACGCTTGTCTAGCTCGCGCCGGACCAACCGACGCAAATCTTGATCCAGAGCAGCTTTGAGAGCATCCAGGTCCAGGGATGCTTTGCCGTTGCCGTTGGACACGACCAGTTCAGCGCCACGGTTCGATAGCACCTGAGCAATGATCTGCTTCACCTGGCCCTGGAAGCGCTCCTGGGAAATTGACTGCGCCACCCCGCGAATTTGCACGATGGGGTCAGCCACCAGCTTGCCGTTGTTGCCCACGGTGGCGGCGATAGTGACGACGCCATCCTCCGCCAGCTGCTGCCGTTCTCTGAGCACATCGCGGCCCACAACACCCACTCGGGAGGCGTCGACCAGCTCAACACCGGAGGGAACCTGACCGGCAATGCGAATGCCCGCCGGGTTGACTGCAACAATATCGCCGTTGTTGATGATCACCATATTCTCGGCGGGTACACCCATGCTCTGAGCAGTCTCAGAGTGCTTGACCAGCATGCGGTGCTCGCCGTGCACCGGCAGAAAATACTTGGGTCGGGTGAGGGCCAGCATCAGCTTCTGATCTTCCTGAGCGCCGTGGCCGGAGACGTGGATGCCCTTGTCTTTGCCGTAGACGACCTTGGCTCCGCGCATCATCAGCTTGTCGATGGTGTTGACGACGGAGATCGTGTTGCCAGGAATGGGGTTGGCTGAAAACACCACGGTGTCGCCCGACTTCACCTTGATCTGGCGGTGGGAGTCGTCGGCAATGCGGGTGAGGGCTGCCATCGGCTCACCCTGGGAGCCGGTGGTGAGAATCAGCACGTTCTCGTCGGCAGTGTGGCCCAAGGATTTGAGCGGCAAAAACAAGCTCTCGGGGCATTTGATGTAGCCCAGGTCGCGGGCGTGGGCGATCACGTTGAGCATCGAGCGGCCGACCACAAACACCTTGCGGTTGTGCTTCTGGGCCAGCTCCAGAATCATGTTGACCCGGTGCACCGAGGAGGAAAAGGTGGTGACGATCAGTCGTCCGTTGGCTTTGCCAAACTCGCGGTCCAGGTTGGGGAACACCGATCGCTCTGAGGGGGTATGACCCGGCACCTCGGAGTTGGTGGAGTCGCTGATCAGGCAGAGGACGCCCTTTTCACCCGCCTCCGCCAGCCGCTGGATGTCGAAGGTTTCGCCATCGACGGGGGTGTGGTCAAACTTGAAGTCGCCAGTGTGCACCACCACGCCAACGGGGGTATGAATAATCACCGAGCAGCTGTCGGCAATGGAGTGGGTGTTGCGAATGTACTCCACCAGGAAGGAGTTGCCGACCCGCACGGTTTCGCGGGGGCGCACCTGGCGCAGTTCAGTGCGATCGCTCATCCCCGCCTCTTCCAGCTTGCCCTCCAGCAGCGCCATGGCCAGGCGTGGGCCGTAGATGACCGGAATGTCGAACTGCTTGAGGTGGAAGGCGATGCCGCCGATGTGGTCTTCGTGCCCGTGGGTGACAATCATCCCCTTGATTTTGTGGCGATTTTCCCGCAGGTAGGTGACGTCAGGCAGCACAATATTGACCCCATGCATACCGTCGGTGGGGAAGGCCAATCCAGCATCGAGCAGCATGATCTCGTCGTTGATCTCAAAAACACAGGTGTTTTTGCCGATCTCATGCAGCCCACCCAGCGGAATGATTTTCAGGGCGTTATTGGCAGGTTTTGAAGTCATAAACAGTCTCGTCAGTAAACAATCGTTGTGAAAAATTCAGAAAAAGTATTAAATGGCGCTAAAGCTTAACCGCGCACGGCCATCGGTCAGTGCACAGACCTACCCGGTACAGCAGTTCTGCCATCGGTTGGCCCCCGGTTAGAGCGTTAGGTGTTGGTAGTCGCGATCATGGGAACCGTGAAGGCCCAAGTCGATGTCGCAGCATCGGCAGATGGAGCAGCCAGGGCCAAAGATAGAACAGATAAATCCATAGATAACGTCACACAGGTAGAGAGAATATACGGGCTATTCAGTTGTTAGAAAGCTCTTGGCAAAGGCGGGGAGTAACCAATTTATCCCTGGGCCCTATTTTTTAAGAACCTTGTATCGGTGCTCCACGCGGGACTGGCAGTTGCCGCCTGAGCTAGAGATTTTGGGCTAAAACACCCTGGGTGGAGAGTTGTTCGAGCACCGCCGCGATCGCCTTACTCACCGATTCATCGGCCATGCACAGGGGCGATCGCACCGCGCCCACCGGCCAGCCCTGCTGGGTCAGTGCCACCTTCACGGGCACCGGGTTGGTGGTTACAAACAACACTTTGAACAAGGGTAACAGCTGCAAATGGATTTCGGTGGCCAGCCGGGTATCGCCAGCTTCGTAGGCCCGAATCATCTTTTGCAGGTGAGGGCCAACCAGGTGGCTAGCCACGCTCACAACTCCACAACCGCCCACCGACAGCATGGGCAATGTCAGAGAGTCATCCCCGGAGTAGATACCGAACTCGGCGGGGGTATGGTAACGAATTTGACTGGCTTGGTCTAAACTTCCGCTGGCCTCCTTAATAGCCACTATATTCGATATTTCCGCCAGGCGGGCAGTGGTGTCTACCGCCAGGGCACAGCCGGTTCTCCCCGGAATGTTGTACAGCATGATGGGCAGGTCGGGCACTGCCGTCGCAATCTGGCTAAAGTGCTGATAAAGCCCCTCTTGGGAAGGCTTATTGTAGTAGGGCACCACCTGCAGCGACCCATCTACCCCCAGGTCGTAGGCGTTACGGGTGGCTTCAATGGCCTCTGAGGTGGAGTTAGAGCCTGTACCCGCGACCACCTTAGCACGACCAGCCACAGCATCGCGCACGGTTTTGTACAGCTGGTACTCTTCCTGCCAGCTCAGGGTAGGGGACTCGCCCGTAGTGCCGCACACCACCAGCCCATCACTGCCCTGGTTGACCAAATGGTCGGCCAGACGCTCGGCCACAGCATAGTCAACGGTGCCATCTTCAGAAAATGGCGTCACCATTGCCGTCAACACTCTGCCAAAATAGGTCACCCGAATGCCTTATGTCCTACGAAGTCAATGCCCTGAGATTATACCAAGTTCGTCCAGGCTGAGTCAGATGTGGTCAAAATTGAGGCAAAAATATAGTGGCGATCGCCCTCACCCATTGGGTGTATCTGGCGTCCTCTAAGCGGTGCTGTACATTAGCCGTCGCGGCCCTAACCTTTTACCGCAAATGCTTTTGGAAACGGCTCCTCGCTAGCACCGGCATCGGACCAGATTCCTGGGTTCTTGAAGAACCCAGGAATCTTTGAATACTGCCCCTAGCTCGCCGCCACGGCCCCCGGCACCATCACCAGTTCGGCGATCTGCACCGCATTCAGGGCCGCCCCCTTGCGGATCTGGTCGCCGCTGAGCCACAGCTCCAGGGCATTGGGGTTGGAGATATCCTGGCGAATGCGGCCCACCAGCACATCGTCCTGGCCGCTGGCCTCCATGGGCATGGGGAAATAGTTGCGGCTCCAGTCCTCCACTACCCGCACGCCGGGGGCCTCCGAAAGCACCGCCTTGGCCTGCTGGGGCAAGAAGGGGGCAGCGAACTCGATATTAATGGCCTCCGAGTGGGCCCGCAGCACGGGCACCCGCACGCAGGTGGCCGAAATCCGCAGCCCCTCGGCGCCAAAGATCTTGCGGGTTTCATTCACCATCTTCATCTCTTCCTGGCAGTAGCCGTTTTCCCCCAGGGGCGAATTGTGGGGAAACAGGTTGAAGGCCAGGGGATAGGGGAACGACTCCGCCACCGGCTCTTCTCCGGCCAGGATGGCACGAGCCTGTCGCTTCACCTCTTCCATGGCGCGGGCCCCGGCTCCGCTGGCCGACTGGTAGGTGGACACCACCAGCCGCTGTATCGGCTGTACCTGGTGCAGGGGCCACACCGCCAGGGCCATCAGAATGGTGGTGCAGTTGGGGTTGGCAATGAGGCCCTGGTGGGCCTTGGCCGCCGCCGGGTTCACCTCGGGTACCACCAGGGGCACGGTGGGGTCCATGCGGTAGGCGCTGGAGTTGTCCACGCAGAGGGCCCCTGCCGCCACCGCCTTGGGCAGCCATTCCTTAGACACAGACCCGCCCGCCGAGGCCAGCACCAGATCGATGCCCTTGAAGGCATTTTCGTCCAGAACCTGAACGGGAAGTTGCTCCCCCTTGAAGGTGAGAGTGGTACCCGCCGATCGCGGTGAAGCCAGCAGAGTCAGGTCTTTGAGCGGGAACGATCGCTGCTCCAGCAGCTCCAGCAGCTCTGCCCCAACGGCTCCCGTGGCCCCTAAAACCGCAACTCTCAACCCATTCGACACAGCGCTACCTCATCAGGCTTCACAACAAAATCTTTAACCACCTGTTGTCCCCTTGGTTCTTGCTTCCACCGGGGGCCAACCTCACGGTGGCATCAGCCGATACTAACACTTTGGCTTTGCCGCCAAAAGGCCTGCCCCGTGACGAACCGCAGCGGCGCAACATAGCAACACACAATCGGTTCAGATTATAAGGAAAAGCCAAAACCGCAGCCGGGCAGAAAGTCGGGTCCATTCTTCCGACCGATGCCCCTAGACCAGCGATTGGCGGGCAAAATGGGGGTCGGGGCCGCAGGGATGCTTGCTTGGCCCTAACGATAGAGTATGCTTATAAATTGCGCCAAAAGTTCTCCAGGCCACTTGGAAGCACGCGCAGTCGCCGTCTAGTTAGCAAAAGACCCCATGAAAGTTACCCAGGAAGTACTGCCCGACAGCCAGGTAGGACTAGAAATTGAAGTTCCCGCCGATCTGTCTCAAAAGACCTACGATCAGGTGCTGAGTAAGATGATGCGGACGGTCAACGTACCGGGCTTTCGCAAGGGCAAGGTGCCCAAACAGGTATTCCTGCAGCGGGTGGGGGTGACTCAGTTTAAAGCGGCGGTGCTGGAAGAGCTGGTGCAGAATGCGGTGGATAAGGCGATCGCCCAAGAAAAAATCGATGCGATCGGCAACTACCAGCTCAAGACATCCTTCGAAGAGCTGGTGGTCGCCTACGAACCGGGTCAACCTGTGACCATTCAGGCCTCGGTCGATGTGCCGCCCCGCGTCACCCTGAAGCAGTACACAGGGCTATCGGTGCAGGCGGAAGAAATTTTGCCCGATCCTGAGCGCGTCGACACCACCCTGAGCCAGTACCAGAACAACCTGGCTACGCTGGTTCCCATTGAAGATCGGCCGGCCCAGGCTGGCGATGTGGCTGTAATCGACTTTGTCGGCAAGGTCAAAAACGACAGCGGCGAGTATGAAGAGTTTCAGGGCGGTTCAGGCACCGACTTTCAGGTGGAGCTAGAGGAAGGGCGCTTCATCCCCGGCTTTGTCGAGGGCATTATCGGCATGGCCCTGGAGGAAGCAAAAGATGTGGACGTTCCCTTCCCCGACGACTACTCCCAGGCAGAACTGGCGGGTAAGCCGGCGATATTTTCGATCACGCTGAAGGAAATCAAAGAAAAAGAGCTGCCTGAGCTGGACGACGACTTTGCCCAGGAGATCAGCGAGTTTGAGACCATTGAGGAATTGCGGGCGTCGCTGACCGAGCGCTACGAGGAAGAGGCCAAGGAGAAAACCCGGGCCAACAAAGAGGCGGCTCTGATCGAAGCCCTGGTCGAGCACCTGGAGGCCGAAATCCCCAATACCCTGGTGCAGAAGGAGGTAGACTTCCTGCTCACCCAGACCATCATGCAGCTCAGCCGCCAGGGCATTGACGTCAACAAAATGCTGACCCGCGAGCTGGTGGACGGCATGCGCCAGCGCACTCGCCCCGAGGCGATCGATCGCCTCAACCGCACCCTGGCCCTGGGGGAAGTCGCTAAGCAGGAAGGCATCCAAATTGAAGAGGAGGCCCTGCAGGAAAAAATCAAAGAGGCCATGGCCACCGTAGAAGACCCCAGCCAGATCGACCCCGATCGCCTCAAGCAGGTGCTCACTGAAGAACTGCTGCAGGAAAAAATCCTGACCTGGCTGGAGGAGAACAACACCGTCGAGCTAGTGCCCGAGGGCAGCCTGCAGACTGAAGCGGCGGCAGAAGAGATGGTTGCAGCGGCCGATGCGATCGAAGCTGAAGCGGCTGAGGTAGCCGATGAGGAGCCTGGAAACGCCACCGTAGATGTGGAGGCGAGTGCAGCCCCTGCCGAAAGCGAGGAGCCTGCCAAAGCGTCGAAAAAAAGTAAGTCAGCCAGCTAGAGCTAGCCCACGGTGAAGGGTTGGCAGAATTTGGGCGGGCCAGGAACGGGTCCGCCCAGGCCAACCGAACCCGTGAACCCAAAAATTTGGGGCATAATGTCGGGTAGATCCTGCTGTTGTTCGTGACGCAAGTCCTGCCGGATGGTGTTAGCCCAGGGTCGGATCGTGGGGCTACCGTAAAGCAATATCCTCAAACCCTTGAAATCTTGAGCAAACCCATTATGATTGCATCGAACCCTTTGAGTAGCCCGATCTTGAGCGTGAGTCAGTCTGCCCTAAATGCCCACCAGATTCGCAGCATGCTGCCCGTCGTTGTAGAACAGTCGGGTCGCGGCGAGCGGGCCTTTGACATCTACTCTCGCCTGCTGCGGGAGCGGATCGTGTTTTTAGGTACCCCCGTCACTGACGAAGTGGCCGACTCAATTGTGGCCCAGCTGCTCTACCTCGATGCCGAGGAACCCGAGAAGGATGTACAGCTGTACATCAATTCCCCTGGGGGTTCGGTGACCGCCGGGATGGCCATCTACGACACCATGCAGCAAATTCGCCCTGATGTGGTGACAATTTGCTTTGGCCTGGCCGCCAGCATGGGGGCATTCCTGCTCTGTGCAGGGGCTAAGGGCAAACGCCTATCGCTGCCCAGTTCGCGCATCATGATTCACCAACCCTTAGGCGGTGCCCAGGGGCAGGCGGTGGACATTGAAATCCAGGCGCGCGAAATTCTCTACCACAAGAACCGCCTCAACGAACTCATCGCCCACCACACCGGGCAGCCCATCGAACGCATTGAGGCCGATACCGAGCGCGACTTTTACATGTCCGCCGCCGAGGCCAAGGACTACGGGATCATTGACGATGTTGTAGAGAGACAAACGCTCTCGGCTACTGTCGCCATGACTGCACTCAACTAGGGTCATTTTATGTCTAAGTACGACTCCCATCTAAAGTGCTCGTTTTGCGGTAAGTCTCAGGAGCAGGTGCGCAAGCTGATTGCGGGGCCGGGGGTCTACATCTGTGACGAGTGCGTTGACCTGTGCAACGAAATTTTAGACGAAGAGCTGTTTGACTCGGGAACCGCGATCGCCCAGCCGGTGCCGCGACGCGACGCCCCCGCCGCCGATCGCCCCAGAACTGCTCCCGCCATCTCCCTCAGTCAAATTCCCAAGCCTCGCGAAATTAAGAACTACCTTGATGAGCACGTGATTGGCCAGAATGAGGCCAAGAAAGTGCTGTCGGTGGCGGTATACAACCACTACAAGCGGCTCAGCTACCTGCAGGGGACCGAAGGGGAGGCCCCCGAAGACCTGATTGAGCTGCAAAAGTCGAACATTTTGCTGATTGGCCCCACTGGCTGCGGCAAAACCCTGCTGGCCCAGACCCTGGCCCGCATTCTTGAGGTGCCCTTTGCGGTGGCCGACGCCACCACCCTCACCGAGGCGGGCTATGTGGGTGAGGATGTGGAAAACATTCTGCTGCGGCTGCTCCAGGTGGCCGACCTGGATGTGGAAGAGGCCCAGCGCGGCATCATCTACATCGACGAAATCGACAAAATTGCCCGCAAGAGCGAAAACCCCTCCATCACCCGCGATGTCTCCGGCGAGGGCGTGCAGCAGGCGCTGCTGAAAATGCTGGAGGGCACCGTTGCCAACGTGCCGCCCCAGGGGGGCCGCAAGCACCCCTACCAGGACTGCATTCAGATCGACACCAGCAACATTCTATTTATCTGCGGCGGGGCCTTTGTGGGCCTGGAGAAAATCGTTGAGCAGCGGATTGGTAAAAAGTCGATCGGGTTTGTGCAGCCCGGTGAGGGGCAGTTTTCCCGGGAGAAGCGCACTGCCGACGTGCTGCGCCACCTGGAGCCCGACGACCTGGTGAAGTTTGGCCTAATTCCCGAGTTCATCGGTCGGATTCCGGCTACATCGGTGGTAGATCCGCTCGACGAAGAGTCGCTGATGGCGATCTTGACCGAGCCGAAGAATGCGCTGGTGAAGCAGTTCCAGAAGCTGATGCGGATGGACAACGTGCAGCTGGAGTTTAAGGCTGACGCGCTGCGGGCGATCGCCCGGGAAGCCTACCGTCGCAAGACCGGTGCCCGTGCCCTGCGCGGCATCATCGAAGAATTGATGCTCGACATCATGTACGAGTTGCCCTCGCGCAAAGACCTGAAGCGCTGCACGATTACCCGCGAGATGGTGGAACAGCGATCGACCGCTGACCTGCTGCTGCACCCCTCTTCAATGCCTAAGCCCGAGTCTGCTTAGCCATGCCTCACATTGAAGTCAACCAGGTCAACCACTACTACGAGTGGGTGGGTACCGATACCCCACGCGATCCAACCTCTCCAAAGCCGGTGATGGTGTTTATCCACGGCTGGGCGGGGTCAGCTCGGTACTGGCGCAGTACGGCGGCGGCGATGAGCGATCGCTACGACTGTTTGCTCTACGACATGCGTGGCTTTGGTCGCTCTACCATTGCCCCCGAGCAGCAGGCCGCCCTGGAGGCCCGGGGCTACGAGCTGGAAACCTACGCCGACGACCTGGCCGAACTGGTAAAGGCGCTCAATCTCCCTAGGGTGTCTATCAATGCCCACTCTATGGGGGCATCGGTAGCGGTGTACTTTTTGAACCAGTATCCACACCTGGTGGACCGAGCGATTCTCACCTGCAACGGTGTTTTCGAGTACGACAAAGCGGCTTTTGAGGCGTTCTACAAGTTTGGTGGCTATGTCGTAGCTTTTCGGCCCCAGTGGCTGGCCAAGATACCGCTAGCCCCTCGCTTTTTCATGGCCCGGTTCCTCAGCCAACCGATTCCCGCCGCTGAAAAAATTGCCTTTTTGGAAGACTTTCTTGCGGCTGATTATGCTACGGCCCTGGGCACCATTTTTACCTCGGTGAGCAAAAAAGCGACGGAAGTGATGCCCGTAGAGTTTGCTAAAATCTCTGTGCCAACGCTGCTAGTGTCGGGTGAATTCGACCAAATTACCCCGGCGGAACTGGGCCGCAAGGCGGCGGCGATGAATCCCAAAATTGAGTATGCTCTGGTGAAAAATACCGGCCACTTCCCCATGTTGGAAGACCCGGAGACGTATTTGAAGTACGTCAATGATTTTCTTGCCTAAACTCTCTATGGTGCACTGCTGCGCGAGTGCACCCTACGGTTATGGATACGCTGTCAATTGACGAATTGATGCGGCTCGATCGCCGCCATGTATGGCATCCCTACGCCGCCATGCCGGGAACAGGGCCGGTGTTTGCCGTGAAGTCGGCCCAGGGGGTCTACCTGGAGTTGGAAACTGGAGAGCGCCTGGTGGATGGCATGTCCTCCTGGTGGACCTGCATCCACGGCTACAACCACCCCCGACTAAACCAGGCTGCCCAGGCGCAGATGGGCCGCATGAGCCACGTTATGTTTGGCGGGCTGACCCACCAGCCCGCTGTGCAGCTGGCCCATCAGCTAGTGCAGATGACGCCGGACCCCTTGCAGCATGTCTTTTTCTGCGACTCTGGGTCGGTGTCAGTGGAAGTGGCGATGAAGCTGGCGATCCAATACTGGCACAACCGGGGCGAGCCGCAGAAGCAGCATTTTCTGACCCTTCGTAACGGCTACCACGGCGACACCTTTGCGGCGATGGCGGTATGCGACCCGGTCAACGGCATGCACCACCTGTTTCGCCACAGCCTTGTGGAGCAGTACTTCGCCGATGCGCCTGAAATTCCCTTTGAGGGACTTTGGGAGGAGGGCGACATCGCCAGCTTTGAAGCGATTCTGGAGCGCCACCACGGCGAGATTGCCGCCGCCATTTTTGAGCCGGTGGTGCAGGGGGCGGGGGGTATGCGATTTTATAGCCCCCAGTATGTGCGGCGGGCGCGGGAACTGTGCGATCGCCACAACGTGCTTCTAATTCTGGACGAAATTGCCACTGGCTTTGGCCGCACTGGACAGCTGTTTGCCTGCCAGCACGCAGGCATCGCCCCAGACATGATGTGCGTGGGCAAGGCGCTGACCGGGGGCTTTATGTCGCTGGCGGCAACACTGACCACCAGCCACATCAGCGAAACTTTTGCCCAGGGAGAAGCGGGGGTTTTTATGCATGGCCCCACGTTTATGGGCAACCCGCTGGCCTGCGCGGTGGCGCTGGAGAATTTGAACCTGTTAGAGAGCTACGACTGGGCCGCCAGAGTCTTTGCCATTGAAGCTCAGCTGAAGCGGGAGCTGGCCCCCTGCCGCGATTTGCCGGCGGTAAAAGGCGTGCGGGTGCTGGGGGCGATCGGCGTCGTCGAGCTGCACGAACCCGTGGATATGGCGGTGGTGCAGCCTCAGCTGGTGGCTCAGGGGGTGTGGCTGCGTCCCTTCGGTCGCCTGGTCTACACCATGCCGCCCTATATTGTTGAGCCAGCTCAGCTCAGCTCCATTACCCAGGCCATCTATAGTGTTGCGGCTGGGCTGGCTTAGGGGCGATCGCTGAATACGATCGCATCTACCGCACCAGAGCCCCCATTTTGCCGCTCTGGTAGTCGGTGACGGCCTGGTAGATCTCGGCGGTGGTGTTCATCACAAAGGGGCCGTGGCCCACGATCGGTTCGTCGATGGGTTCGCCCGAGAGCAGCAGGGCGGTGGTGTCTTGCAGGGGGTCGATGGTGAGGGTGGTGCCAGCGCGATCGCAGATGCCGATTTCTGCCTCAGAAACCGGCTCTGATCCACCGATGCGCACCGATCCCTTCAGCACCACCAGCAGGGTAGTGTGTCCCTCGGGTACTTC